>NZ_JBFUIF010000031.1:0-47999 GCF_056402015.1 Allobosea sp. P4_C6 | reverse complement strand
TTCAGACGCTTCACCTGGTCGGACTTCAGCCCGCCAAACTCCTTGCGCCAGCGATAATACGTGAACGCCGTCACGCTGATGGCCCGGATCGCCTCCGCGACCGGGCGCCCCTGGGACAACAGCACGTCGACCTGCCGCAGCTTCGCGACGATCTCTTCAGGCTTGTGCTTCTTCTGCGGCATCGCGGGCATCCTCCAAAGGCTCAAAACGCCTACTTCAGGGAGGGCCACTTTTCAGGGGGCAGGCCAGTACCATGGCACCGCCGCCGATGGCCGGCCGTGGCTCGGGTGAGGTCCGCTGTCCGGCCCATCTCAAACATTAGCGGCCGTCCAGCCCAATTGCCGGAAACGACCCGTTGCGGCCTCGCCTCGATTGTCGCTGGGATTTGCTTCCGTAGCTATTTCCGTCGCTGAGACGGATCGATCCGCAAATTGCCAACCAGGGTGGCAACCTGATCCAGAGCTTCGAAGGCACATCGCTTCCAAAGCCGTTCGCCCGCCGAAAAGCCAGTCAGGTAACCGGCTGTAAATGCAATAACGAGCAGGGCAGCCACCATGACGCGAGCCCTCACCATATTGCCACGACACAGATGCCCGCCCAGGTTGTGGGCAAGGATTCGCTTCGTCGGGCGCAGCATCATGAAGCCCGAACGCGTAAAGCCAGCCTTTCGCACATCTCAGAAAGTCCGGCCTATCGGTACAAATTCCGACATCGAATCCGCAAGCACGCAACGTCAGACGCGATGGGTTGTCTGTCGGGTCTGGCCTGCCAAAGGGCCTAGCTGGCCCTGGGCCGGAGAATGGGCATCCTTGGTCGGACTTTAGCTTCCGACCCAATCTGCTTGTGTGACACAACTTCGAGGCCCATAAACTACGCTCCATGAGTGACGCGGATGGGTTCTCACCGTGGTTTGCGAACGCAGGTGAGGCTTCAAATACGTCGGTCTGGATGGGCGGCGGGGGCAGGAAAAGCGGTTCATTGAACGCGAGGAGCCTGTACATGAGCGAATTCGCCATTTCGGACGGGATCACACGTCGACGCAGCCTGTCATTCTTGTGGTCGGCGGCCACACTGGCCCTTGCAGGGACTGCAGCGGTACTGAAGTCATCACCGTCTCAGGCCGAAACCACGGGCATGGACCGACGTCAGGATCGGCGCGGCGGACGTGACGATCGACGCACTGATCGCCGTACCGGCCGCACCACAAGACGTGAAGACCGTCGAAACTGACCGGCGAAGCTGCCGAATTTCGGGGCTCGACCCAGTTCCCGCTCAAGGCCGCGCCCCGGTCTCTCAGGCCGTTGGACGATAAACTTCGGCTTCCCACATTAGCCGACGTATTCCAGTTCGCCGGCGTGCTGCGAGAGTACGCGCTCGTGTTGAGTCATTTGAGCGCTTGTCAGCGGCGCTGCGTTCCCGCGGCGATCAGGGCAAGACCGTCGCCAATTTCGTTCAGGCGCCGCTGCGTATCGATCTGTTGGGCGACAGGCAGCAGGGTGCGCATGCACTCGGCGTGACGCGGCGAGGTTTCGCCATAGCCGGCCTGGAAGCAGGCCAGTTTGGTGCGAGCCTCAGTCGCCTGCTGCGCCGTCTGGCAGCCGCCAAGCATGAGCCCAGCCACCGTCATCATTCCCAACATCCTGATCGCCATAATCCGTTGCTCCAGCAAAAAAGCTGGAACGGAAACACGACGAAAATCAGTGCAAAATCATGGGCTCGCAGCGTGCTCGATCAGCCGCGCATGCAGGAAGTCTGGATCGGCGGTTTCGCGGGCGTGATGAGCGGCAGCGGACAGTGCCGCGCGGTGTCGTGGCTGAATCACCAGCATAAACACAACGTGTGCGGTCCGGATCGCCCAAATCTCTGCATCGGCAGYGATGCGCCGGAGATCGCCCGCGACATCGCGCATGAAGCTCTCGCGCTCCTTTCGCTGGAAGTGCTGATAGATCAACAACGAGTGACCATCGCGATAGGTCGCGGCTAGCTCATCGCGATAGACGTATTTCGAGGAATTGCGCCGTCCCTTCGCGACTGAGCCGACCTCGACGCCGTTGTCGGGATCGAAGAAGATCAGATCGGTATCGGCCAGCACCGCGCTCGCCTGCTTGAACCAAAGCTGCCGCTCGAACAGTGTCTCGGGAACGATGGCGTTGACGAAAACCGCGCCCGGCAGGGTCTCGCTGGCTTCGATCAGGATCAGCCGGCGGGCGTCAGGCTCGTTTCTCACCCGCCGCAGCAGCGTGAACAGTTCGGGATCATGACGCTCCTGCTTCGCCTGATCGAGATAGCCGAGCTTGTTGCCGTCGCTGCGCCCGTCGTTCGGCGTCAGCATCCAGCACACGCCAAGCTTCAAGCCTGATCGCCCAAGCTGCCTTAGCAGGGCGTATTTCCGATAGTCGTTGACGTCCCCGACATACTGCTCCTTCACGCCGCGCCTCCCCGATCGTCGATCCCGGAGGCAGCATGACCGAATACCCTATTTTGGGGTATCCGAATTTCGGGTTTCTTTGGAGCGCCGGTCCATCCGCATTGGGCGCCGGCTTTGGCTTCAACCCGCTCCGAACTCTACAAGGTCTTGCTCGCGGCGCTGATCCAGGCGCGCAAGGATGCCGGCGTCACCCAGGTCGAACTGGCGGCGCGGATCGGGCAGCGCCAGACTTTCGTTTCGAAATATGAGCTGGGCGAGCGGCGCCTTGATGTCGCGGAATACATTGCCATCGCGCGAGCAATCGGGGCGGAACCTCATGCGTTGATGCAGGTGGCTGAGGGAGCAGCCCCACCTGGCGAATAGGGCCCCGAGTAGCCCACTGCCGACATCTGGGGCGTCCGCTTTCCAGCATATTAGCTATCGTGGCGAAGCTGGCCCCTAGCTGACGTCGCCGATATCCGGTTTCGAGCAGTACCTTTCGGTCGTCGCCGAGCAGCCGGACCTGGCGCGGAGGGAACGAAAAGCGCTTGGCAAGTCGGACTAAACCAAGCCCTTCACCGAGGACTTAACGTAGCTCCGAAAAATGTCTGCCAACCGCAATAGGTGTCGGTCAGCGCGTTCCGATCCGTAGGCCAAACAGTTTGGGGATTGCAGCAGCGGCTCTCACGACTGCGGAGGGCGCCTCGCCGCGCTCCTCAGCTTCTTCGCAGCCGATGATGCCCCAGCGCACGAAGCGGCCACCGACAACGCGGAATGGTTCCGGCGGCAAGGCAGGGAGCTGGCGGCGGCAGAAGGGGAGATTTGCCCATTCGTCCTGCTCGCTGAGTACCAGCGATGCAAGTGATTGGCCGCCAATATAGGTAGGATTGACGCCATGGCCGGAATACCCGCAGCCGTAATGCACGCGCGTGCCCGGCAGAGTGCGGAAGAAAGGCAGGCGATCGGAAGAGACATCGATGCCTCCGCCCCAAATCTTCGCCACCGCGACATTGCCGAGGCCGGGAAGGAGCCGCCGCAAGCCGCGCTCGGCGCGGGCCGCCGAAGCCGCATCCTCCGTCAGACTCGGATCGACGGCGTTGCCGTTGTAGCTGATCGGGCCGGAGCCCGAGCCCATCAGGACCCGTCCATCGATGGTCTTGCGGAAATAGTGCACGAACATCCGCATATCGGCGAGGCCTTCCTCGCCCGTCCAGCCGATCTCCTGCAGCTTGTCCGGAACCGGCTCCGACATCAGCGCATAGCTCGAGAAGACGCTGATATACGGCTTGATCTCGCGGCGGCTGGCGAGACCGGTATTGGTCGCGAGCACGACCTCGCGCGCGATGATCTGTCCTCCGGGCGCGCGAAGCCGGTTGGGCGAGCCGGTGTCGAGCCCTGTGAGAGGTGTGTTTTCATAGATCGTGACGCCGGCTTCGATCGCCGCCTGACGCAAGGCTCGGACGAGCCGGGCCGGGTGCACATTGGCGCCCTCGGGCAAATAGATGCCGCCTCGGAAGGCCGGCGATTTGCAGTACGCCTCGACCTCCTGCGGTGAGAGCTCACGGGCCGTGTCGGGCACGCCCAAGCGCCGGGCTGTCGCTAGGGTGGCGGCGACCTTTGTATCCTGCGCCGGTGAAGCGGAGACCCGGACATTGCCGGCCTCGCGCCACCAGACATCGCGCCCCGGCGCGGTCGCGAAGCGGCGAATTGCATCCTGTGCCCTGGTGCCGGCGCGGGCGACCGCGAGCGCGGCGTCTGCGCCGAGAGAAGCTTCCATTCCGCCAAGCGAAGCCCAGTAGCCATGGGCCTTCCCCCCGTTCTTGCCGCTCGCGCCCGAGCCGCAGAGCGACGCCTCGATGAGTGCGACGCTCAGTCCGGGGGCGCGCTCGCGCAATGCCAGTGCCGTCCACAACCCCGTGAAACCGCCGCCGACGATGGCAACGTCCACCGTAATGTCACCCTTGAGCGATGATGACGGCGGAGCGCCGCCCTCGGCCTTGAGAGCATCGGTGAACCACCAGGACGGATCACCTGGGAGCATGCTGGGAGCAGTCAAATCTCGTGACATGTCGCGACCGATTTCATGGAGAAAGACGTGGACGGCGAGGCGCCTGCTGCGCCCGTTAGACGAGGGCCTGGACCTGTACCTCGACCAGGATGTCGTCGGCGGCGAGACGGGACTCGACCGTCGCGCGCGCCGGCGGCTGCTCGGGGTCGACCCAGGTTTCCCAGACGGCGTTCATTTCGTTGAACGTGCCGACATCCTTCAGCCAGATATTTGCGGTCACGAGACGGGTGCGATCGGTACCGGCCATCGCGAGATAGGAATCGATCTGAGCCAGGATATCGGCCGTCTGCTCGCGCACGCCGCCGCTGCGGTCCTTGGCGGTCAGCCCGGAGAGGAAGGCGAATCCGTTCGCAACCAGAACCTTGCTCAAGCGGCCGGTGACTTCATGACGGGTAATCATTGTGCCTCTACTCGTTGTGTGTGGGGGGAGAAGGGGAGCGAGCTGCTGCTTATCGCTTTAGAGGTGCGATTCTCTGATGCGGATGATCCAGACCAGCTTGGCCTCTTCGCCGCTGCGATTGACTAGGTGATGCGGGATGCTGCTTTCGAACTGGAAGCTGTCGCCCTCGCGGATCTCTGCTGCGGCGTTGCCGACGGTCAGCTCTACCCGCCCCGAGAGTACGTAGCCGGCCTTGTCGCCCGGCCCGGTCAGGACATCGTCGCTGGTCGCGCCCGGCGGTAAGGTGAGGATCATGAAGCGGAGCTGGTTGTTATCCTTAGGAGACAGCAGCTCCTTGGTCAGAAGACCGGGACCCACGACAAAGCGTGGGCGGTCCTCCCGGCGGCGGACGAAGGCCGGCTCGCCTTCGGATGTCGCCTCCCGTTCGAGGAAGGCCCAAAGATTGACCCCGAGCGCGCCCCGCAGCTTCTGCAGCGTGCTGATCGAAGGGTTCGAATTGCCGCGTTCGATCTGGCTGATGATCCCGGCGGAGAGCCCTGCCTTGGCCGCCAGCTCGAGGATTGTCAGGTTCCTTTCGTTGCGCAGCGCTCGCAGCCGCTGCCCGATCTGGACGGCGTCATCGTCGGAGGGCGCCGGGGTAGCGTCTTCAAAAGGCTTCGGCATGCAAGTGGGTCCATTTAAGTGAAAATGGACCATAGTGAAATTCATTGTTTTGCGCAATTGGGTCGCACTCGAATTTCTCTGATATGAAATTATTCAGTTAATTCAATGATATAAGGGCTGATTCTCCGAAATTCAGCTCCCGGCTCGCGTTTCATTCTTGACACGTAATTCAATATAATGAAGCAATGCTCATGGAACTCCGGGAATGACCAGTCGGGAGGTTTGAATGTTGCAGGTTCAGAAATGCGTCGAGGGAAACGCGTCGCGGTCCCCGGCGTCGGTGTCTGGTCAACGCGCCACTCGATGCGCCGGGATGGTGCCCGCGGCAGGCCGCCTTCGAACTTGTGATCGGCGCAGGTGGCCAGGCGAAACGACTGCCGCTGCGCGACCGGAAAATCCGATCATTTTCAACGATACCAAGGGGACTGCGATGACCGCTTCACGCGTTGCTGCTCTGTTGCTCGGCCTTGCTGCCGCAACCCCTGCGTTTGCCGGAAAGGCGAACGACACGCTCACCGTGTCATGGGACCGCGAGCAGACCACGCTGGATGTCTATTACTTCACGGACCATTCCGGCCTCACCCTGATGAACAACGTCTGGGACGGGCTTGTCGATCGCGACCCCAAGACCGGGGAGTATGTCGGCAATCTCGCCACGAGCTGGAAGTGGGAGAGCCCGACAAGCCTCATCTTCGAGCTGCGGAAAGGCGTCAAATTCCACAACGGCGAGGATTTCGATGCCGACGACGTGGTCTACACGATCGACTACGTCAAGGACCCGGCGAACAAGATCCTGCTGGTGCAGATGATCAGCTGGATCGACGCCGTCGAGAAGGTCGATCAATACACCGTGCGCATCAAGCTAAAGCGCCCGTTCCCGGCGGCGCTGGAATATCTCTCGCTGGGCGTGCCGATCTATCCGGATGAATACTATAAGAAGGTCGGCACGGCCGGGATGGGCAAGAACCCGATCGGCACCGGTCCCTATAAGATCACCTCGTTCTCTCCCGGGCGAGAATACATGATGGAGCGGAACGACGCCTACTTCTCAGGCGGGACGAAGCCCAAGGCGCGCATCAAGCGGGTCGTTGTCCGGACCCAGAAAGACCTCAACCTGATGATGGGCGAGCTCATGACGAAGCGCGCCGAATTCCTGTGGAGGCTGACGCCGGACCAGGCCGACCAACTGGAAAGCATCCCCACAATCCGGGTCGAGCGCTCGCCGACCCTGCGGGTCGCCTTCCTGACCTTTAATGCGCTTGACCCGCAGTCGCCGCTCGCGCGTCCCGAGGTCCGTCGCGCCCTCGCCCATGCGGTCAATCGCGACGCGATCGCCAAAAATCTCATCCGCGGTGGAGCGGCCACGCTCAAGACGGTCTGCGCGACCAATCAGCTTGCCTGCCCCGCGCCAGGGGTCGATTACGCCTATGATCCGGCCAAGGCCAAGGAGCTTCTGGCCAAGGCGGGGGTGCCGGACGGTTTCGAGACCTCGATCGGCTCCACCTCGGACCGCTTCATCACCGAGGCGGTGATCGGCGATCTCCAGCGCGTCGGCATCCGCGCCAACATGAACTTCAACGTCTGGGCCGCCTTCCGCGACAAATGGGTCAAGCGCGAGATGCCGCTCTTCCACGCCTCGACCGGCTTCTGGGGCATCAGCGACGCCTCGATCGCGTTCGGGACCTATTTCGCCGAGGCGCCGCAAGACCTTTCGCGGGACCCGGTCGTGACCGAAGCGATCCGCAAGGCTGACGGTACTCAATCGGTCGAGGAGCGGACGAAGTTCTACAAGGAGGCGCAGGACCGTATCCTGGATCAGGTCTACTGGCTGCCGCTCGTCGAGATCACGAACAATTATGCTTTCTCGAAGGAGCTCGATTTCACGCCGTCTCCGGATGAGATCAACCGCTTCTACCGCGCTACCTGGAAGTGACCTTCATGAACCTTTCGATCGGCCCCAATTCTAAGGGAGGTTCGCATTGGCAAGTTTCGCGCTGAAACGAATCCTCGTTGCTGTCCTGGTCGCCTTCACCGTCTCGGTCGTGTCTTTCACCGTGCTGCGCCTCTCGGCCGATCTTGCCCAGGCGCTGGCCGGTGAGGGTGCCAGTTCCGAGCAGGTCGAGCAAATCCGCATCAGCTACGGTCTGGATCGGCCGCTTGCGCTGCAATATCTCGACTGGCTCGGGAAAATCGTCCGCGGCGATCTGGGGGAGTCGTATTACTTCAAGCAGCCGGTCTTGGCGCTAATCCTCGAACGCGTCCCGGTCACCTTCACCGTCGCGACGCTGGCGATCGGGCTGGCCTTGCTACTCGCGATCCCGCTCGGCATCTGCGCAGCACTGAATCGAAACAGCTGGCTGGACCGGCTCTGTTTGACGACGGCCGTGGTCGGCCAGGCGGTACCGAGCTTCTGGCTCGCGCTGATGCTGATCTACATCTTCGGCCTGCACTGGCAGTGGCTGCCCTTATCGGGCAGCGAGGAGTGGCAGGGCTTCATCCTGCCGATCATCGTGCTCGCCTATTATGCGATGCCGGCGATCATGCGCCTGACGCGGGCGGGGATGATCGAGGTCCTGCATGCAGACTACATCCGGACCGCGCGTGCCAAGGGGCTGAGCCTCCGGGCCATCGTCACAACCCACGCCGTGCGCAATGCGCTGATGCCGGTCGTGGCGCTCACCGCCGTGCAGTTCGGCTTCCTGCTCGGGGGCTCGACGGTCGTCGAGACAGTCTTCGCGCTGCATGGCGTCGGCTATCTCAGCTGGGAATCGATCCAGCGGGCAGATTTCCCCGTCGTCCAATCGATCGTGCTGATGTTTTCGATGATCTTCGTCGTCCTCACGCTGGCGGCTGATCTGCTGAACGCCGCCATCGATCCCCGGGTGCGCCTGCAATGACCGATCTGTCTCTCTCCGGGCCTCCGGGCGCACCGGCACTGCGCTCGCGCGCCAGACGTTGGCTGCGCAACAGCGGCGCGAGTGTTGGCGGGGCGATCGTCCTCATCGCCATTCTCTGCGCGGTCGCGGCGCCGCTCCTGGCCCCGTATGACCCTTATCTCCAAGATCTGCCGATGCGGCTAAAGCCGCCGGTCTGGGCGGCGGAAGGCAGCTGGACCCATATCCTGGGGACCGACCAACTCGGCCGCGACTATCTGAGCCGCCTGATCTACGGCAGCCGGATCTCGCTCCTGATCGGCTTCGGCACCGTCTTGATCTCGGGCTCGATCGGTATCCTGCTGGGCATGTTGGCCGGCTTCTATGGTGGCCGCTTCGACCTGGTGATCTCCTTCTTCATCACCGTGCGGCTCGCCATGCCGATCGTTTTGGTGGCGCTCGCGGTTGTCGGGCTGATCGGGAGCTCGCTCACCGTCGTGGTCGCGGTTCTCGGCTTGCTGCTATGGGATCGCTTCGCCGTGGTGGCGCGGGCCACGGTCATGCAGCTGCGCGACAGCGAGTACATCATCGCGGCGCGCTCATATGGCGGCTCCGACAGCAGAATCATGCTGCGGCATGTGCTGCCGAACATTCTGGGTCCGATCCTGGTCGTATTCACGCTCGAGATCGCTCATGCGATCCTGCTCGAGGCCGCTCTTTCCTTCCTCGGCCTCGGTGTCCAGCCGCCGCTGCCGTCCTGGGGGCTGATGATCGCCGAAGGGCGAAACTACGTCTTCTTCACGCCCTGGGTGATCACGATTCCTGGTGTCGCGCTCGTGGTCCTGGTGCTCGGCATCAACCTGCTGGGCGACGGGCTGCGCGACCTGAGCTCGCCGAGAGACGCTGCCGACTAGATCCCAGACATGCCCAGCGGCGCCCGCCGCGGATCACACGCCTTCCACGTGGCCGGTGTCGCGCCACGATCACCAAGAAAGAGGAACGGAAGAATGCTTGAACACGCGATGACTGAATACAAGAAGCGGGTGAGCGACGTTCGCGGTGGGTCGAAGGCCCGCCCGCGCGACCCCAATGAGCGCCGCGCGCAGTTCGAAGCCTATGCGGACATCTTCAAGGAGCCGTATCCCGCGAGCCTCACCGTCACGAACTGGTTCATCGCCGCGCCGGGGCGCGAGATCCCGGTCCGGATCTACAGCCAGAAATCGGACGAGAAGCAGCCGACGATCGTCTACTTCCATGGCGGCGGCTACATGTCCGGCAGCCTCTACACCCACGATACGGTGGTTGCGAACCTGGCGGCCGGCACCGGCGCCCAGATCGTCGCCGTACATTATCGCCGGGCGCCGGAGAACCCCTATCCGGCTGCGGTTGATGACGGCTTCTTCACGCTGCAATGGCTCGAAAAATACGCCGACCGCTACAAGATCGACCTCGATCGCCTCGCGATCGCCGGCGACAGCGCCGGAGGCGGCCTGACCGCGGCCATCTCGATGATGTCCCGTGACCGTCAAGGCCCGAAGCTAGCGATGCAGGTCCTGCTGTATCCCGGCCCAATGAACACGGATCTGGAGACCGATAGCTATGTTCGGATCAACCACGATCCGCAGTTCAACAAGAATGATCTCGAGTTCTATCTGAAGGCCTATCTGTCGGATAAGCTGGACACCAAGGACCCCTATGCCGTGCCGCTGCAGGCGACCAACTACGCCGATCTGCCGCCGGCCTTCATCCATGTCGCCGAACTCGACCCTCTTTACGACGAAGGCCTGCTTTACGGCGAGCGAATGAACGCAGACGGGGCACAGGCCGAGGTCCGTGTGGCCAAGAACCTTGAGCACAGCTTCCTGCGCGCCGTCACGGTCTCGCCCGAAGCGCGGGAGGAAGCCGCCTATCTCTACGCCGCGATCAAGCGCGGCCTGAGAATCGGCTGAGCGATCGGGGCGGGCGAACGTATGAACGCCGTCCGCCCCGATTACAGATAGCGAATTGCATCTGCTACGTCGCTCCGAGCTTCACAGGCTTTTGCCTAGCGGTTCACATGCCGTTCGCCAACGGCACCATGCAAGCCGAGTGACTGGTCACCAGAGCGCGCCTACAAGGTTACTAAAAGGCGGTCCGGTTCCAGGCGATTAGTCAACTTCGGCTCCTGGCGCACTGGCGAAGGATTGACCTGGCCGGCCGGCCTTGCTCAGCTGCGTTGAGCATAGCAGTTGAGCAAGCATGGCTTTCGGCGTCTTTATTCATCGACAGGATTCGATCTACGACGACAGCCCGGCTGAGCGGTATCAATTCCCACGTCAATATCTCGGCCGCGTGCAGGCCTGCGTCGGCGACTGGATCATCTACTATGAGCCGCGCAAGGTTGCAGCGACGCGTGGCTACTTCGCGGTGGCGAAGGTTGAGCAAGTGATCCCTGATCCGGCCGAGCCGGATATGTACATCGCCATCATCGAACCCGGCAGCTATCTCGATTTCGCTAACCCTGTTCCCTTCACTGACGCTCAGGGTGCGATCGAGCGCGGCGTCCTGAACGAGGAGGGGCGCATCTCGGGGCGTGCCCAGGCGGCAGTGCGTCCGCTCTCGCCTGCGGATTTCGATCGAATCACCAGCCTCGGTGTGGAAAATCAAGCTCTGCTGCTGCCGCGTCTCGATGAGGAGGTGGCGCCTAACGGTTTCGCGGAAGAGCAGGCGCCGATCGCATTCGAGCAGGAGCGCGAACGGGCGACCTTCCTGGTTTCGCGGATCGTTCGTGACCGGGTGTTTCGCCGCGTCGTCCTGCGCGCTTACGACGAACGTTGCGCGATCACAGGGCTCAAGTTGATCAACGGCGGCGGTCGGGCTGAGGTTGACGCGGCTCACATTCGTCCTGTCGAGAGAATGGGCCCCGACATCGTCAGCAATGGGATCGCCCTGTCAGGCACTGCTCACTGGATGTTCGACCGCGGTTTGATCAGCTTATCTGACGACCTCGACATCCTGGTGTCGCGGCAGGCCAATGACGCGGATGGGATACGCAGCTTCATCAATAAGACAGGTCGAGCACTACCGCCGCTGCGAGCCCATGATCGTCCGCATCCGCATTTCCTGCAGTGGCATCGGGAGAATTGCTTCAAACAGTGAGCACGAGCGGATCGGCGCCAAGGCGTGCTTGTAACCGCGATGTAACCACGGGCTTTCTAGCGCTTTCGGAACTGGCGTCGAATTATCCAAGCCCAAAAAGCAAAAAGCGCCGGGAAACCCGACGCTTACGTGCCTCTCAAGTCTTGAGATTGTCTGGAGCGGGCGAAGGGATTCGAACCCTCGACCCCAACCTTGGCAAGGTTGTGCTCTACCCCTGAGCTACACCCGCATCCGAGACAGCCGCGCCGTGCGGCGCGGTCGGGTTATTGCCCCAAAGCGCGCCGGAGTGCAAGCGCCTGTCGAAAGTTTTTTGCCGGCCGTTGCTGAAACCGCGCCCTCGGCGACACCTTGCCGCCGGCTTTGCGGGAAGCTAGGCATCGGACGTGGCATGCACGCGGGCCCCGATCAGCCGATCGGGGCCGGGCATCGCGCCATGCCGACCGACCCCGCCGTTTGCCGCCCCCCAGCGATCATCGACCGTCCCGCCATGAACACCCCCGTCACCCCCGAAGCGCTCTGCGATCACCTCACCGCGCACGGTATCGCCTTCCATCGCATCGATCATCCGGCGGTGTTCACCGTCGCCGAATCGACAGCCCATCGCGAGCCGCTGCAGGGGCTGCACACCAAGAACCTCTTTCTGAAGGACAAGAAGGGCCGGCTGTTCCTCGTCTCGGCCGAAGCCGACGCGCGGATCGACCTCAAGCGCCTGCACGAGCGCATCGGGGCCAGCGGCAGGCTGTCCTTCGGCTCGGCCGAGCTGCTGATGGAAAGGCTCGGCGTGACGCCGGGCTCCGTCACCGCCTTCGCCGTCATCAATGATCGGGAGAAGGCCGTGACCATGGTCCTCGACGCCAATCTGGCGACGGGCGAGGACGTCAATTTCCACCCGCTGATCAACACCGCGACGCTGCGGGTCAGCCGCGACGATCTCCTCGCCTTCTTCCGGGGGACCGGCCATGAGCCGCTGATCGTCGATTTGCCGGTCCCGCCCGATGGACAGAACGGCTGAAGCATCCCATCTATGACGCGACTGCGCCGGCGGCCACATGGCACGCGGGCGCCACAGCGAGCATCACGAAGGACGACCCATGCTGGTCAATGGCGAGGCAGCCGGGCAACCCGGCCTGATCAAGGACACCACGACGCAGGGGTTCCGCGACGACGTGGTGGCTGAATCGATGAAGCAGCCGGTGCTGGTCGATTTCTGGGCGCCCTGGTGCGGCCCGTGCAAGCAGCTCACGCCGGTCATCGAGAAGGTGGTCAAGGCGGCCGGCGGCAAGGTCAAGCTCGTCAAGATGAACATCGACGATCACCCGCAGATTCCCGGCCAGCTCGGCATCCAGTCGATTCCGGCCGTCATCGCCTTCAAGCAGGGCCAGCCGATCGACGGCTTCATGGGCGCCCAGCCGGAAAGCCAGGTGAAGGCCTTCATCGAGCGCCTGGTCGGGCCGATGGGGCCGGGCGCCACCGAGGAGCTGATCGCAGAGGCGCAGGCCGCCGCCGAGGCGGGCGACGCAGCTGGCGCCAGCGAGCTCTATGCCGGCGTGCTCCAGCTGGAGCCCGAAAATCTCGCCGCCATCGCCGGGCTGGCGCGGCTGCATCTCGACACCGGCGATATCGAGGGCGCCAAGGGCATTCTCGCCATGGTGCCGGAGGACAAGGCCGGCGATCCGACGATCGCGGCCGTGCGCGCCGCGATCGACCTGGCCGAGCAGGCCGCCTCGCTCGGCGACACCGCCGAACTGGAAGCGAAGGTCGCCGCCGACCCGAAGGATCATCAGGCCCGCTTTGATCTCGCGCTGGCGCTCAATGCCCGCGACCGGCGCGACGAGGCGGTCGACCATCTGATCGCCATCATCAGGGCCGACAGGAATTGGAACGACGACGGCGCGCGCAAGCAGCTCCTGCAGTTCTTCGAGGCCTGGGGCCCGATGGACGAGGCGAGCGTGGCCGGCCGCCGCAAGCTGTCGACCCTGTTGTTCTCCTGACCACCGAGAGGACGGAAGCGCTGATGGGCATGAACGCCGTCTATGGAAGCGCCAAGGATTGCCCTGAGGTGATCCCGCTCTTCCCCTTGAGCGGCGCCCTGCTCCTGCCGCGCGGCCAGATGCCGCTCAACATCTTCGAGCCGCGCTATCTCGCCATGATCGACGACGCGCTGAAGGCGGAGCGCGTCATCGGCATGATCCAGCCCGAGCCGGAAACCGGCCGCCAGCCGGAGATCCCGCCGCTGCTGAAGGTCGGCTGCCTCGGGCGCATCACCCAGTTCTCGGAGACCGGCGATGGCCGCTACATCGTCACCCTGACCGGGATCAGCCGGTTTCGGCTGCTCGATGAGCTTTCGGCGATGACGGCCTATCGGCAGGCCCGGGTCGATTACGAGGTCTTCGCGACGGATTTCGTCGCCCGCACCGGCGAGGATGAGGTCGACCGCAAGGGCCTGCTCAAGGCGCTCCGCGACTTCGCCAAGGCCAACGATCTCAAGATCGACTGGAAGGGCGTCAACGAGGCGCCCAACGAGGCTCTGGTCAACGCGCTCTCGATGATGTGCCCGTTCGGGCCGCGCGAGAAGCAGGCCCTGCTGGAGGCGCAGACGCTGAAGGATCGCGCCGAGGTTCTGGTCGCGATCACCGAGATCGAGCTCGCCCGCGGTGGCGGCGATCCGGATACGACGCTCCAGTGAATTCCGCCGCTCCCGCCATTGCGCCGGCGGCCCCATCCGCCGGCTATCCGCCGCGCCGTGCGGTCACGGCCTGGCTGTTCTTCGACTGGGCGGCGCAGCCCTTCTTCACGCTGATCACCACCTTCGTCTTCGCCCCCTTCTTCGCCTCGGCGCTGGCGCGGGACGCGACCGAGGGCCAGGCGCTCTGGGGCTATGCCACCGGCTTTGCGGGCTTGTGCATCGCGCTGCTCTCGCCATTGCTCGGCGGCATCGCCGACCGGACAGGGCCGCGCAAGCCATGGATCGCCGCGTTCGGAGCGCTGCTCGTCATCGGCTCGGGGCTGCTCTGGTTTTCCGTGCCGGGTTCCACGCTGGCCGTGCCTATCGCACTGGCCGGCTTCATCATCGCGACGATCGGCGCCGAATTCGCCACCACCTTCAACAACGCCATGATGACGCGGCTCGTGCCGCCCGAGCGGCTCGGCTGGCTCTCTGGCACCGGCTGGGCGATCGGCTATCTCGGCGGACTGCTCTCGCTGGCGATCACGCTGGGCCTGCTGGCGGCCGACCCGCAGACCGGCAGGACGCTGGCGGGCATCGCGCCGATCTTCGGGCTCGATGCCGCCGCACGCGAGGGCGACCGCTTCTCCGGCCCGCTCACGGCGCTCTGGTTCATCGTCTTCGTGACGCCGATGTTCCTGTTCACGCCGGATTCGACCCCGACCGGCATGCGCCTCGCCGAGGCTGCCAAGGGCGGCGTCGGGCGGCTGAAGGACACGCTGGCCGAATTGCCGAAGCTGCCGTCGCTCGGCCGCTTCCTGCTCGCCAACATGATCTATCAGGATGCGCTGGTCGCGCTCTTCGCCTTCGGCGGCATCTATGCGGCCGGCGTCTTCGGCTGGCAGACCATCGAGCTCGGCGTCTTCGGCATCCTGCTCACCGTCACCGGCACGCTCGGCGCCTGGCTCGGCGGCAAGCTCGACGATGCCATCGGCGGCAAGCCGGTGGTGCTCGGCTCGATCGCCGCCCTGCTCTTCGCCTGCCTCGGCATCCTCTCGCTCGGTGCCGACCATGTGTTCTTCTTTATCCCCGCGACGCCGGCCACACCCGGCGACGGGCTGTTCGCCTCGCTGCCGGAGCGGGTCTATCTCGGGCTCGGCCTTCTGATCGGCCTCGTCGCCGGCCCGTTGCAGGCGGCCTCGCGCAGCCTGATGGCGCGGCTGGCGCCGGAGGGACGCATCGGCGAATTCTTCGGGCTGTTCGCCCTCTCGGGAAAGGTGACGTCGTTCATGGGCCCGACGCTGGTCGCGCTGGCGACGACCGCTTTCGCCAGCCAACGCGCGGGGCTCGCGGTGCTGATCGTCTTCTTCCTGGCCGGGGCGTGGCTCCTGGCGGGCGTGAAGGTGAAACGGGCGTAGGCGTAATGTGTCATCCCGCACGCGCGGCGGCACGTCAGTGCTGCTGCGTAGATGCGGGATCGCGCGACGAGAAGGCGCCTCTTTCTGGAAACGGTCCCATGTCTGCGCCGCGGCATTGCATGCCGCAGCGCGCACGGGATGACGCCCTCGTTCACCGCACCAGAATGTTCCGGAACTGCCAGGGATCGCTGGTGTCGATGTCTTCCGGGAACAGCCCCGGACGACCGTCGAGCGGCGTCCAGTCGGTGTAGTAGCCCTTCACCGGCCCGAGATAGGGCTGCTGGATTTCGAGGCAGCGGTTGAAGTCGATCTCCTCGACCTCGACGATGCCGGCGCCCGGGTTCTCCAGCGCCCAGACCATGCCGGCGAGCACGGAAGACGTCACCTGCAGGCCGGTCGCGCTCTGATAGGGCGCGAGCTGGCGAGCTTCCTCGATCGAGAGCTGCGAACCGTACCAGTAGGCGCCCTTCTCGTGGCCGTAGAGCAGCACGCCGAGCTCGTCGATGCCGTCGACGATCTCGCCCTCCTCGAGGATGTGATGCTCGCTCTGCGGGCGGCCGACATTGCCGAACATCTCGTGCAGCGAGAGCACCGCATCGTTCGTCGGATGATAGGCGTAGTGGCAGGTCGGGCGATAGACCGCCTTGCCGCTCTCGTCGCGCACGGTGAAGTAGTCGGCGAGCGAGATCGACTCGTTATGCGTCACCAGGAAGCCGTATTGGGGTCCCGGCGTCGGGCACCAGCTGCGCACCTTGGTCTCGGCGCCGGCCTGCATCAGATAGATCGCGGCCTGCGAGCCCGCCTCATGCGTATGGGCATTCGCCGGCATCCAGCGCTCATGCGTGCCCCAGCCGAGCTCGGCAGGCTGCACGGCTTCGGCGATGAAGCCCTCGACCGACCAGGTGTTGACGAAGACGCCCGGCGGCTTGGGGTTGCGCGAGCGCTGCGTGTCCCGCTCGGCGATATGGATGCCCTTGACGCCGACGCGCTGCATCAGCCCCGCCCATTCGGCGCGGGTGGTCGGCTCCGGCGCGTTGAGGCGCATCTCGCCGGCGATGTTCATCAGCGCCTGCTTCACCAGCCAGGAGGCCATGCCGGGATTGGCGCCGCAGCAGGAGATGGCCGTGGGCGATCCCGGCGCGCGGGCGCGCTTGGCCGCCAGCGTCATCTCGCGCAGCGCGTAGTTCGAACGCTCGGCCGCGCCCTTGCTGTCGTCGAAATAGAAGCCGAGCCAGGGCTCGTTGACCGTGTCGATATAGAGGGCACCGAGGCTGGACACGAATTCCATCAGGTCGCGCGAGCCGGTGTCGCAGGACAGGTTCACGCAGAAGCCCTGCCCGCCGCCGGCGGTCAGCAACGGCTCGAGGATGTCCTTGTAGTTTGCCGGCGTAAGCGCTTCCTGGACGAAGCGGATGCCGCGCTCGTCGAGCAGGTGGCGATTGGAATCATCTGGAGCAATGACGACGAAGCGGCTCTTGTCGAACTTGAAGTGCCGTTCGAGCAGCGGCAGCGTACCGCGGCCGATCGAGCCGAAACCGATCATCACGATCGGGCCGGTGATCTCGCCGTAGACGGGCCAATTCGTCATTCTTCCAAACTCCTGGGTTCGTGGGGAAAGCGGTAAAAAGGGTCGTATGGGCGCAAAATCGCGCCGTCAATCGCCGCGGCGGTCTCCACGCGGCCATCGCATGGAAAGCGCCGGGCGATGACGGCGCGATGACGGGTCGTGAATGTCAGGCGGCCTGCGCCACCTCCGCCGCCTCGGCGGCGGCCGGGATCGGCGCGCCGGCGGCGGCCAGCACGCCCTCAGCGCCGTCGAGCGCGCCATCGCGCAGCTCGATGGCGAGGAAGCGCTCGCGCTCGACCGGGCCGGGCATGGCGAGATCGCGCGTCAGCGCCGGATCGAAACCGAAGCGGGCGTAATAGGGCGCATCGCCGACGAGGATGACCGCGCCATGGCCGCGGCATGCGGCGCGCCAGAGCGCCTCGCGCATCATCGCCTTGCCGAGGCCATCGCCCTGCAGCTCGGGCTTGACCGCGAGCGGGCCGAGCAGCAGCGCGGGCACGCCGTTCGCCTCGACATGCCAGAGACGGACCGTCGCCAGCACGTCGCCGTCACGCTCGGCCGTGAGCGCCAGGCCTTCGGCCGGGATCCGGCCCTCGCGCAGGCGCTCGCTCGACTTCGCGGTGCGGCGCTCGCCGAGGCAACGGTCGAGCAGCGCCTCGCGGGCGGGGATATCGGTGGCGATCTCGTCGCGGATCGTGATCATGACGTACCTCCTGCCGGAGCGTTCGCCTCGCGCTTTCCGCCGGCCGGAACGGCCGGCGATCAGAATTCGCGCAAGAAACCGACGAACCTTCCCGGCGCCGCGCAAGCGCGGCCACAAGCGGATGGGTTGTGTGGAAGGGGGTCCGGCGGGAGCCACGCCCGCATGCTCCATTCTTGGAGATGCGCACGCTCCGCCCGGATTTCGCCGGGCAGCATGCCGAATTCTGGCAGGGCGCTTCGCCGGACCCGATGGGTTGGGAAGGGGCTCTCGCCCCTTCCGACGTCAGATGACGTACTGCTTCAGCGGCGGGAAGCCATTGAAGGCGACGGCCGAATAGGTCGTCGTATAGGCGCCCGTGCCCTCGATCAGCACCTTGTCGCCGATCTCCAGCGAGAAGGGCAGCATGTACGGGGTCCTCTCGTACATGACGTCGACCGAGTCGCAGGTCGGGCCGGCGAGCACGCACGGGACGGTCGCATCGCCATCATGCGCGGTGCGGATGGGGTAGCGGATCGCCTCGTCCATGGTCTCGGCCAGACCGTTGAACTTGCCGATATCGAGATAGACCCAGCGGACCTCGTCCGACTCGGCCTTCTTCGAGATCAGCACGACCTCGGCCTCGATCAGGCCGGCCTCGCCGACCATGCCGCGGCCCGGCTCGATGATCGTCTCGGGCAGCTGGTTGCCGAAATGCTTCGACAGCGCCCGGAAGATCGCGTCGCCATAGGACGGCACGCCCGGAATCGGCTTCAGGTAGCGCGCCGGGAAGCCGCCGCCGAGATTGACCATCGACAGCGAGATGCCACGGGTGGCGCACTCCTTGAAGATCGCCGAGGCCGAAGCGAGCGCCGAATCCCAGGCGTTCACGTTCGCCTGCTGCGAGCCGACATGGAACGAGATGCCATAGGCGGTCAAGCCCAGGCGATGGCCGTGCTCGAGCACGTCCGCGGCCATCTCTGGCACGCAGCCGAACTTGCGCGAAAGCGGCCAGTCAGCGCCGGCACCGTCGCAGAGGATGCGGCAGAAGATGCGCGCGTCCTTCGTGCCGGTCTTGTCCGCCGAGCGGGCGACCTTCTCGACCTCGGCCGTGCAGTCGACGGCGAAGAGGCGCACGCCGAGCTCCATGGCGCGCACGACGTCGCGCTCCTTCTTGATGGTGTTGCCGAAGGAGATGCGGTCGGCGGTGGCGCCGGCAGCGAGCGCGAGCTCGATCTCGACGACCGAGGCGCAATCGAAGCAGGAGCCGAGCTTGGCCAGCAGCGCGAGCACCTCCGGCGCCGGGTTCGCCTTCACCGCGTAGAACACGCGGGTGTCGGGCAGAGCGCGGGCGAAGGCATGATAGTTCTCGCGCACGACATCGGTGTCGATGACGACGCAGGGCCCGTCCTCGCGGCGGGTACGAAGAAACTCACGGATGCGGTCGGTCATGAGACGCGACTCCCCTTCGACGCAAGCGGCGTCGATGCGATGTATCGCCGGAATGAATCGTCGCAGTCGCGAGGCGCTTTGGAGACGCCTGCTACAGCGGACGAACCGTCCGGACCCGAAACACCGTTCGATTGGGGAAGACCCCGCACGGCCGGCAATGAAGGACAAGCCTCTTCGGTGCCGGCCTGTGGAAAGCCGGCGAGACCAAAAAAGCCCGCTCCGTCGTTGCTTTAAGCTGCGTCCCCCGTGGAGATTCGGGGTTCGCCGGTTTTGCCTCCGGCTGCTGGTCTGTGTCGGGGAACAATCTCCTTGCGGAGACTGGGAGGCGTGATTTGAGGGATGTCCATCCCCTCCATCCGTCCTCCAACCCCTGGCGGCTGTCCGGCCTCTTGTCCGGATGCCCACCGACCAGCACGCGGCCACAGGCACGTGCGAATTGGGTGAACGCGATATACGGATGCAGACCCCGGACCACAAGTGTTTTGTGAGTCCGGAGCCGCATTTTTTTGCAGGGCCGATCTGCGCTTATCCGGAAGCGGGTTGACGGTGGAAAGCGCTTCGCCGGCTATGGGTTAGCCGCGCTTCTCGCAGAAGCGAATCCGGTTGCCGAACGGGTCGGGAACTTCGAGCGTGCGGCCGCCCGGGCCCTCCTCCTGGATGCCGGGTTTCGAATTGGTATAGCGCTTGCCGATGAGCTCGGCGCGGAAGGCGTCGACCCCCTGCATCCAGACGAAGACGGTCGAACCCGGGCTGGCGTCGCCATGATGCTCCGAGAGATGAAGCTGCAGGCCCGATCGCGAAACCTGCATGTAGAGCGGCATGTTCGGCCCGAAGCGGTGGTCCCAGTCCATCGTGAAGCCGAGGAAATCGAGATAGAATTCCTTCGCCTTGGCCTCGTCGAAGATCCTGAGGATCGGAATGCCCATCTGGAGCCGGACGGCTTCATGGGGCTGATCCTGCGGTGCCTCGGGCCCGGACTCGCCGATCTTGGCCGCCAGCACGTTCCAGTCGTCATAGCCGAACTGGCGGGCGACGATCTCGAGGGTTTCGGAGTGGGACAGCGGGACCTGCCTTGCGGCCATGGTCTCGCGCAGGCTTTTCGCCATCTGCTTCGCATCGCGGAAGCTACGCATCGTCGTGATCCTTCTCGCTCGGACGGGATCGATCGGGGCTCGCCTTGCCGATATCCGTCCACGAGTCGATCGGGATCAGGACAGGGACTTATCGGGATGCGTTCACCTTGCCCTTGCGGGCGCGAGCGGCTGGCCGCATCCGGCCGGTCGCGAAGGTTGCGGCATCTTCATCTCCTGTCAATGGCAGATGCCCTAGACCGGCCCCATTTGATGGCCTTAAGTCACGGCTGCCGCGCATGTTTCGCCGCCGGCCCGACGGGAACACGGACCACGCATGACAACGACAGACCGCCGCCGGGTATTGGGTGGACTCTCAGCCGCGCTCTGCCTCTCGGCAGCGCCTTCCGTCCTGCTCGCGCAGCAGCCTCAGCCCCAGGGCGCGCCCCAGCCGACGCCGCCCGCCGCGCCGCCGCAGCCGCGCTTCGCCTTCGAGGATGTCCAGCGCCGGGCCCGCGAGATCGCCGCCGTTCCCTATGAGCCGAGCCCGGCCCTGCCCGAGGCGCTGGCCAGGCTCGACTACGATTCCTGGCGCGACATCCGCTTCCGGCCCGAGCGGGCGCTGCTGGCGCAGAACGGCTCGCCCTTCCGGATGCAGATGTTCCATCCGGGCTTCCTCTTCACCCGGCCCGTCACGGTGAACGTCGTGCGCGACGGCGTGCCGACGCCGGTGCCCTATGCGGCCAACCTGTTCGACTACGGCAAGGTCAAGTTCGACAAGCCGCTGCCGGTCAATCTCGGCTTCGCCGGCTTCCGCCTGCACTTCGCCCTGAACGACCCGCGCATCCTCGACGAGCTCATCTCCTTCATCGGCGCGAGCTATTTCCGCGTGCTCGGGCGCGGCCAGCGCTACGGCCTCTCGGCGCGCGGGCTGTCGATCGGCGCCGGCACGGCGAGCGAGGAATTCCCGGTCTTCCGCGAGTTCTGGATCGAGTCGCCCACCGCCGATGCGGAGCGCGTCATCGTCCACGCCCTGCTCGATTCACCCTCGGTGACCGGCGCTTACCGCTTCACCATCTACCCCGATCTCGACACGGTGATCGACGTCGCGGCGACGTTGTTCCCGCGCAAGCCCGTCGAGAAGCTCGGGCTAGCACCGCTGACCTCCATGTTCTTCACTGGCGAGAACGACCGCCGCTTCTTCGACGATTTCCGCACCGAGCTGCATGATTCCGACGGGCTGATGATCCATTCCGGCAGCGGCGAATGGATCTGGCGTCCGCTCCGCAATCCGAAGCAGCAGGCGGTCTCCTCCTTCGTCGAGCGCAATGTCCGCGGCTTCGGCCTGATGCAGCGCGACCGCACCTTCGAGCATTACCAGGACCTCGATCTCGCCTATGAGCTCAGGCCCTCCTACTGGATCGAGCCGCAGGGCGACTGGGGCGAAGGCGTCGTCGAGCTGATCGAGCTGCCGACCACCGACGAGACCAACGACAACATCGTCGCGCTCTGGGCGCCGAAGACGCCGCTGGAGCCGGGCCGCGAATTCTCCTTCGGCTACAAGCTCATCGCCATGATGGATTCCAGCGAGCTGCATCCGGGCGGGCGCGTGATCAACACCTATCAGGCGCGGCCCAAGGCGCTCGGCTCCGGCGAGCCGGTGACCGACGGGGCGCGGCGCTTCATCATCGACTTCGCCGGCGGCGATCTCGACTACTTCCTGAAACAGCCGGAGAAGGTCGAGATCGTGCCCTCGATCGCCTATGGCCGCATCGACCGCGCCTTCATCGTGCCGAACCCGAAGACCGACGGCTTCCGCGCCTTCATCGACGTCGTGGTCGAGCCCGGCCAGCTCGCCGAGATGCGGGCCTTCCTCAGGAGCGGCAACAAGACGCTGACGGAAACCTGGAGCTACCCTTGGCGTTCGGAAGCGCAGGGCTGAGTCGAAGGAGCTGAACATGGATGTCGTCGAGAAGCCCGAGCAGAACCGCTTCGAACTGACGCTCGACGGCGGCACGGCCCTCGTCGCCTATCGGCGCGACGGCAACCGGCTGGTGCTGCTCCATACCGAAGTCCCCGAGCAGTTCGCCGGGCAGGGCATCGGCTCGCGGCTGGCGAAGGGCGTCTTCGAGCTGATCCGGGCGAGTGGGCGCAAGGCCGTGATCCGCTGCGAGTTCCTCAAGGGCTGGATTGCGAAACATCCGGAGTACGACGACGTCGTCGACGGCTGAGGCGGCGGCGAAGACGGGAAGTCTGGAGCACGCCGGGTCTGATACGGAACACGCCGTCATTCCGGGGCGGGCCGCAGGCCCAAGCCCGGAACCCATGAACACGACAGCCCGTCAAAAGGGCTCCCGATCCACCGCGCCTCTCGTCTGACCCCGCGTTCATGGGTTCCGGGCTCTTCGCTGACGCGAAGCCCCGGAATGACGGCGTGGTTCCGTCAAAACCCAGCAGGCTCTAGCTGCGCTTGCGCGGCGACGATTTTCTCACCGGCTGCTTCTTGCGGCCGTAGAGTTCGAGCCTGTGGCGAACGAGCTCGTAGCCGAGCTCGGCCGCGATGCGCCGCTGCAGCTCCTCGATCGCGTCCGAGGAGAACTCGATCACCTGGCCCGACTCGATATCGATCAGGTGGTCGTGATGCTCCTGGTCGGCATGCTCATAGCGCGAGACGCCATCCTCGAAGGCATGGCGCTCGATCGCGCCCTGCGATTCCAGAACCTTCATCGTGCGATAGACGGTCGAGAGCGACAGCGTCGGATCGAGCGCGAAGGCGCGGGTGAAGATGCCCTTGGCGTCGGGGTGGTCGTCAGCCTCCGCCAGCACGCGCAGGATCAGCCGCCGCTGCTGCGTCATGCGCAGCCCGGCCCCTTTGAGCTGGCTCTCGAACACGGCAATGCGCCGATCCACTTCGGTCATGTCACGGAGATACCGCGAACGCGCGGTTTTGCAAATTCCCCTATATGATAATCACTCTCATTTGCATTTTTATTGCAAATGCATCTTCATCGCAGAAGCAAACATGTTGCGCGTGTTGCGCAACATCATGCAGCCCGACGACTGGCTGCGCAGCCTCAGGCTGCCCCGCGCACCCTGCCGAACTCCGACGCAATTCCCGCCACGAGTTCGAAGGAGCGCTTGCGCTTCTCATGGTCGAAGATCGGCGCCGTGATCATGATCTCGTCTGCGCCGGTCTCGCGCACGAAGGCGCCGAGCGAGCGCTTCAACGTTTCGGGCGAGCCGATGAAAGCGTAGCGCAGCATCTGCGAGACATGCGCCTTCTCCGCCGGCGACCAGTATTGCTCGATATCGTCGATCGGCGGCTGGAGCTTGCCGCGCGCACCGCGGACCATGCCGACGAAGCGCTGCTGCAGCGAGGTCGCCAGATGGCGCGCCTCCTCGTCGGTCTCGGCGGCGACCACGTTGATGCCGGGCATCGCATAGGAGCTTTGCAGCTGCTCCGACGGCTTGAAGCGCTCGCGATAGACCGCGAGCGCCTGCATCAGCGCATCCGGCGCGAAATGCGAGGCGAAGCTGTAGGGCAGGCCGAGTTCCGCCGCGAGCTGCGCGCCGAACAGGCTCGAACCGAGAATCCAGAGCGGCACGTTGAGCCCCTCCCCCGGCACCGCGCGAATCGCCTGGTTGGGTCCTGCCGGGGCGAACAGCGCCTGCAGCTCCAGCACATCCTGCGGGAAGCTGTCGGACGACATCGGGCTGCGGCGCAGCGCCCTCAGCGTCAGCTGGTCGGTGCCGGGCGCCCGGCCGAGGCCGAGATCGATGCGTCCCGGGAAAAGCGCCTCCAGCGTGCCGAACTGCTCGGCGATGACGAGCGGGGCGTGGTTCGGCAGCATGATGCCGCCGGCGCCGATCCGCATCGTGCTGGTGGCGGCTGCGAGCTGGCCGATCACCACCGACGTGGCCGCGCTGGCGATGCCGACCATGTTGTGGTGCTCGGCCACCCAGTAACGGTTGTAGCCGAGCTTCTCGGCATGGCGGGCGAGATCGATCGACTTCAGCAGGGCCTCGCGCGGTCCCTCCCCTTCGACGACGGGAACGAGATCGAGGACGGAGATCGCGACCATGGCGGGTCCTGCTGGCTGGCGCCGGGAGGAAAGCCGGCGGGAAGACGTGGCTTCACCAGATGGGAAGGCTGCATGCCCGGGTCCAGAGGCACGCCCGCTTCCTCATGGCGCGCCTGCGCTGGCGTTCTGGCGGAACGGGCTCGGCTCTGCCGCGTTGCTCCTACAAGCCATCCACGCCGAAGGAGACCGACCATGACGACAACGGCCAATCCCGCCAAGGAAAGCCTGCGTCAGGAGCAGAAAGAGCAGCGCAAATACGCGCGCGAGCACGGCAAGGATGCCGAACTCAACCGGGCCTTGAAGGACACCTTCCCCGCCAGCGACCCCGTCGCGATACAGACGCCGATCAAGCCCGGCGCCAAGGCGAAGAAGACCTGACGCTCAATCGCGCTGGTAAAGCAGGCGGGCGCGGATCGTGCCGTCGAGGGCGCGAAGCTCGCGGAGGATGTCGCGCGCCTCGTCGATCGACACCCCGTCCGCTTCCATCACGACATAGCCGACCTCGCCGTCCGTCTGGTAATTCTGCGCGGCGATGTTGACCTGGCGGCTGGCGAAGACGTCGTTTAGGCGCCGCAGCATGCCCGGCACATTGCGCTGGACATGGATGAAGCGCGTGCCGATGGCGCGCGCGGGCAACTGCACCTGCGGGAAATTGACCGCGCCGACGGTCGATCCAACGTCGGAATAATCGACGAGCTTGCGCGCGACCTCCGCGCCGATGCGCTCCTGCGCCTCCTCGGTCGAGCCGCCGATATGCGGCGTCAGGATCACGTTCGACAGGCCCTGGAGCGGCGAGACGAAGCGCTCGGCGTTGGAGGCGGGCTCGACCGGGAAGACGTCGACCGCCGCGCCGGCAAGGTGCCCGCTCTTCAGCGCCGCCGCGACCGCGTCGAGATCGACGACGGTGCCGCGCGAATTGTTGATGAGATAGGCGCCCTTCTTCATCGCCGCGACCTGGGCCGCGCCGATCATGCCCGCCGTCTGCGGCGTCTCCGGCACGTGCAGCGAGACGATGTCGGCGACCTCGAGCAGGGCGTTCAGGCTCGTCGTCGGCTCGGTGTTGCCGTGGCGCAGCCGGTCGGTGTGATCGTGATAGACCACGCGCATGCCCATCGCCTCGGCCAGCGTCGAAAGCTGGCTGCCGATATTGCCGTAGCCGACGATGCCGAGCGTCTTGCCGCGCACCTCGAAGGAGCCGTTGGCCGATTTGTCCCAGCCGCCCTCATGCGCCGACCGCGAGCGATCGGGAATCCGCCGGAGCAGCATGACGATCTCGCCGATCGTCAGCTCGGCGACGCTGCGTGTGTTGGAAAAGGGCGCGTTGAAGATCGGCACGCCGCGCTGGCGCGCCGCCTCCAGATCGACCTGATTGGTGCCGACCGAGAAGCAGCCGACGGCGAAGAGCCGGTCGGCGGCGGCGAAGATTTCCGGGGTGAGCTGCGTGCGCGAACGGATGCCGAGGACATGCACGCCCTGGATCGCCTTGAGCAGCGCATCGCGATCGAGCGCCTTCGGCAGCCGCTCCAGATTGGCATATCCGGCCTGCTGCAGCAGCTCGACGGCGGAATCATTGATGCCTTCCAGCATCAGGACCTTGATGCGGTCCTTCGGAAGGGAAAGGCGTTCGCTGGGGCTGGTCATGGCTGCTGCGCTCGTGAAGGAGCGGTTGCTATAGTCCTGATGGCGCGGGAGGCAAACGCTTTCGGTTCGAATGCGCCGCGAAAGCGCGGCGCGGCGTCACGCCTTCTCGACCACGAGCGTCGCGCCGTCGACGCGCACCACCTTGACCTCGCTGCCCGCGAGCAGCTCCGGCCCGATGACCCGCCAGGAGGAATCGCCGACGCGGATGCGCCCCTCGCCGCCGGTCATCGTCGCCTCCAGCCGGAAGACCTTGCCGATTAGCTGCCGGCCACGATCGTTGAGACCGGTCGCGGCGTCGGGCTCCTCGCTCCGGCGGCGCGTCAGCATGCGCCCCGCGGCGACGCAGGCGACCGCAAGGATCGCGAAGACGATTCCGGCCGCCTGCCAGCCGAGGCCGGCAATGCCGACGATCGCGCCGGTGATGAGCGCGGCGAGGCCGAGCCAAATCAGGAAGACGCCGGGCGCCAGCATCTCCCCGCCGATGAGGAGGAGGCCGAGGATTACCCAGAGCCAGCCGCTATGGGTCGTGAGCCAATCGGGCATGACGGGCTCAGCCGCTGGTCCGGCCCGAGGCCGGAACCGTCCCCGGACCGTGACGGGCCGCGACGGCGTCCTCTCCGAAGACCGCCTTGGTCAGCTGTGCGATGCCGCCGACCGTGCCGGCGAGCGCGGCGGCCTCGATCGGCACGATCACGACCTTGCTGTTGGGGCCGGTCGCGATCGCCTTCAGCGCATCGGTATAACGCTCGGCGATCAGGAAATTGGCGGCCTGGATGTCGCCCTTGCTGATCGCCTCCGAGACCATGGCGGTGGCCGCGGCTTCCGCCTGCGCCAGCCGTTCCCGGGCCTCGGCATCGCGCAGCGCCGCCTCCTTGCGGCCCTCGGCGGCGAGGATCTGCGATTGCTTCTGGCCCTCGGCCTTGAGGATTTCGGCCTGCCGGAGGCCTTCGGCCTCGAGCACGGCAGCGCGCTTCTCGCGCTCGGCCTTCATCTGCCGGTTCATCGCGCCGGCGATATCGGCGGGCGGGAGGATATCCCGGATCTCGATGCGCGTGACCTTGACGCCCCAGGGCGAGGCGGCAGCGTCCATGACGCGCAGCAGCCGCTCGTTGATCTCGTCGCGATGCGAGAGAAGCTGGTCGAGATCCATCGAACCGACCACCGTGCGGATATTGGTCATCGTCAGGACCATCAGCGCGTCGTTCAGCGAGGAGACCTCGTAGCAGGCCTTGGCAGCGTCGAGCACCTGATAGAAGGCGGCGGCATCGATACGCACGCCGGCATTGTCCTTGGTGATCGCCTCCTGCGAGGGAATGTCGAGGACCTGCTCCATCACATTCACCTTGTGCCCGATCCGGTCGATATAGGGCACGATCAGGCCCAAACCCGCGCTGAGCGTGCGGGAATAGCGACCGAAGCGCTCGACGGTATAGTTGTAGCCCTGCGGAACGGTGCGGACGCCGCGCGCGATCGTCAGGACGACCAGGGCCACGACGACGATGACGGCGATATTGTAGCCCGACAGATCCATTCCGCTTCCCCCGCGGCGCCATTGCGCAGCCTCGTATCCAGACGGCGCCCAAACTGGCCGTTGCGGCCGGCGGATGCAAGCCGGAGGCGGAACCGCCTCGTATCAGCCATCATCCCTGGGCGACCGCGGCTCAACCCGGTAATCTGGAGCCGGATGGGGTTCCCGAGTTCGCGAGGAGCCGCGGGAACCCCTCTCCCGGATGGGAGGGGGTTCTCTGTCGCGGTTCACGCACGCGTCTTCCCCCGCCCGCGCTCGCGCGCAGACGTTTTTGAAAATTCGAGGGGCAGCGGAGCGCCGCGAGGCGCGGGGGTATCGGGCCGCTTCCATCGAGCCAGGATGCGGCGCGGAAGGATTGAGCCACCTTCCGCACGCCCCGTGGCGCTCCGCCTATCGGCGTTCTCATCTAGACTTCGGGCCGCGCTTCTACGGCTCTCCGGTTCCGGTCCCGCTCGCCTCGACGCCAGTTCGGCACGGAACGCGCTGCGCTCCGCTTTGTCTCGTGCATCGGATGGTCCCGAAAAGTGGCTTGCACTTCCCGGTCCGATGCCGGCCTCGTCGCGTCTCGGGTTGCAGAACCTTTCCCTTCGAGCCTCCCAGCGAGCTCCTCGCGCAGGGGCCGTAGTACCCCCAGAGCGGTGCCCCGAAGCCTCCCGGGACTGGCGTGCAAGGCCAGCCGCAGGCGCCGACCCCATCCCGCCACACGACATGCCTCCGGATGGCTGCCCCTCGGGGATGAGGTGGGCCGAGAATAGGCGCCGCGCTAGGGGCGGGGATAAGTTTTGTGAGGGCGACGCAGCATCGCCGGCGTAGCAGGGCACGATCCAGCCCAGACGCGCCGGTCGGTGCGCGAGTATCACGACACTCGACGAAGCGGCCTGGGGCGCGGCCGGCGAAACGAAGCCGGAGTTTGTGGCACGTTCCGATCCGGCGGCGCGATGGACGGGAGCCCTGAAGGACACGGCCTCCTTCGCCTATGTAGCCAGGGAGCCGTTTGGCAATTGTGCCCGCAGGGCGTCGACCAGTTCCGTCGTCCCGTGGCGGAGTTCTCCGGCATTCGGCTCGATCTCTATCAGGTTGCCTCTGCTGTGGGCGTCGTAAAGCTTGAACAGGAGCTCGGAAGCGCTCGCGCTCACGAGGCGCTCCAAGCTCTCCTTCCGTTGAGAGCGAGAGATGGCCCGAGCCTCAATCGGCCGGCCCAATAGCAGGCTCAGCGCCGCCGCCACATCATTGGGACTGTAGCGGCGCGCTCCTTCGGCATGGATGACCTCCAGCTCTTTCGGGGTCGCACGCCTCGACAACAAATCGGCCGCGATTCGGCCGAGATCCCGGGCAGAGATCATCGGAAGCGGTTTGTCGACCGGATCGTGAAAGCTGGGCAGGATACCGGACGCCATGGCCATTGGGACCGCGCGCGCCCAGCCTTCCATATGTTCGGCAGAACGCAGGAACAGCTTCTGGCCAGCGAATTGGCCGAGGCGCTCCTCGAAGGTCCGGAACATCGAAGGCATTCCGATGTCCTGGGCGACGTGAGCGCCATAATCCGAGATTGCCAGCACCCGTTGTGGGCGCGCCTGCTCCAGGGCGGCGACGAGGCGTTCGATCGATCGTCGCATATCTCCGGCCGTGTTCATCGCTTGCGGCGACACCGGAAGGATGATCTGCACGGCTTCCGCCTCGGCAATCGCACCGGCAAGGGCTGTGGAATCCTGCAGGTCGGCCAGCGCAACGTCGCATCCGATCTCTGCGAGCCGCGCCGCCTTTGCCGGATCACGCAGGATCGCTCTGACCGGAAGGCCCGCCTCGCGTAGCGCCAATGAGGTTGAATAGCCGACCTTTCCGGCCGCGCCGACAATTGCGAGCATGCTCGATTCCCTGATTGCGATGCGCAACGCTAGGCGATCGAGCAGGCGGCATCGCGCAGATTCAGGCCGATCCTTGCAATTTCGGCCGGAATTTGCGCGAGGGGCCAGCGATCTCGCCTGGAGTCTGGCCCAAAACGCGACGCATCGTCGAGGCCATATGGCTCTGATGCGCAAAGCCGGTGGCCAGGGCGATTTCGCTGATCGGCATAGCCGTCGTGGCGATCAGCCCACGTGCATATTCAATGCGACGACGGATCACGTACTGATGCACAGACGATCCGGTGCTGTTTCGAAAAAGGGACTTGAGCCGCGTCGAGCTGATCCCCACCGTTGCCGCCAGATCGGCGAGAAAAAGCTTCTGATCGAGATTAGCCTCGATGAACTCGGTCAGCATGCTCAGTTGGCGCGCGGACAACCTCGGCCCATCCGAGCCTTCCGCGTGATGACGACGGGCAGTGGCGATTTCGATCAGCCGGACCGCCAGCGCATTGGCGAGAAGATCGACGTAGAGCGGATCAGATGGCGTATCAGCGTCGAGATCCGCCTTGATGGCCCAACCTATCGCTTCGATCCGCGCATCACGAATCTGAAGCCGCGGAAGGAACTCGATCTTTGCGGAATCCTTTCCGAGTTCCGCAGCGACCTGTTCCAGCAGCGATGCATGAAAGCCCAAGCGCAGAATCCGGCAATCCGCATCGTCCTCCCAGACGCCGTCGACTCCCGCCGGAACGAAATCGATATCGCCATGCTTCTGCAGGCGCCGCATTCGCAGGCCGCCGACAGAGCATTCCGCGTTTACCGGCGGACCAAAATGGATACCTATTCGGTGACGTTCGCTGGCGGGGGCTCGCGACACCCCACGAGGGACATGGACGAGCGCGGCTTCGAGCATGTGCCGCGCTCCTCCAGCACTCGAACCGAGAATCAGAGGCGACGGCTTTGGGGCGGAAAGGTTCATGGGGGACAAGTTCGGATCTAGAGGTCGAGAATGCTACCCCCCCTCAAGCTCCGTCGCGCTTGAGGACGGCGCGCCCCGGGGCGACACGAAGTTCCATGCCAGCGGCCGGAGATTCGTTATCGCGCCGGCAGGCGGCATGATCTACGCTGGCGGAATATGACCCCGCGCCTGCTCCAGACTTTCCTTGCCGTCGCGCGTTGCCGGACGGCGACTCGGGCGGCCGGCGAGCTCAACCTTGCCCAATCCAGCGTAAGCGACCAGATCCAGATCCTCGAGGATGAACTGGGGGTGCGCCTGTTCCAGCGCTCCAGACAGGGCTTTCGGCTCACGACCGCGGGCGAGGCGCTGGTGCCTTATGCCCAGGACATTCTGACCACGACGGATGACGCATTGGCCGCGGTGAAGAGCGCGAGCCTCTCGGGCGATCGATCGCTGGTCATAGGCGCGCTGGAAACCGTTGCCCGGGAGGTTCTGCCGGCGCTGCTCGCGGACCTTCGGCAACACCGGCCCGAACTCCGGATACGCGTCGAGGTGGCGGGCAGCGATCATCTGTTGCAACGCCTTCTCGACGGCTCGAACGACATCGCCTTTTGCTTTCGCAAGGGCGCTCTGGATCAACGTCTCGCCCGGCGGGAATTTGCCCGGGAGCCGCTGGTCATGATTGGACCGCCGGCCGCAGGAAGCGTGTTCGATCCTGCATCGGGGCCGGACGCGCTCGCTGCCCAGCCGTTCATCGCGACCGAGCCCGGCTGCGTCTACCGGCATCTGTTCGATCAGGCCTGGCGCCGGGCCGGTCTGACGCCGCCAAGGCCTGTCGCCGAAGTCGGCAGCATCGAGGCCATCGTGCGTCTGGTTGCGGCCGGCAGCGGCTATGCCCTCGCGCCCCGGATCGCGGCGCGGGAAGCGCTGGAGCGCGGTGCCGTCGTCGCGATCCCATCGCCCGGATTCGAGCTTGCGGCGACGCTCGACATGGTATGGCGCCGCCGGCGCGTTCAGCCGCCCGGCCTCACGCTTCTCCTGGCCCGGGCGGGGCGGGCGCGACGTTTTCTCAAACGAGACGATGACCGCCTTCGACGTGAAGAACCGTGCCTGTCGTGAAGCCATTGCCGATGAGAAAGGCCACGGCATCGGCGATATCGTCCGGCTGACCGACGCGACCGACCGGCAGGCGTTCCGCCATCCCGGCGAGAACCTCCGCCTTCCGTTCGCCCGCCACGGCTTGCCAAATCGGCGTGTCGACCCAGCCCGGCGATACGGCATTCACACGCACCGGCGCCAGTTCGACGGCCAGGGCCCGGACGAGACCTTCCAGTGCCGCGTTGATGGTCGCGACCACCGTTCCCCGGGCCATCGGCCGGTAGGCGGCAATGCCGGAGGTGAAGGTCAGCGATCCCTTGGGAGCGAGCTTCGGGCTGCCGTATTTGGCAAGCAGGATGGGGCCGATGATCTTGCTGTCGATGGCGCGCCTCGCTGCATCCAGGTCCAGCGCGGGCAGCCTTTCGTAGGCGCCCGTAAAATCCGCGGCCGTACAGACGATATGATCGAGCGGCTCGCCGTTCGCGAACAATGCCCGCACCTCTCCTTCGGACGTGATGTCGGCCATCCGTGCCGCGAGCAGCGGCGAGGCCCCGAGCTCATCCTGCGCGCGCCTGAGCCGGGAAGCATCCCTGCCGACGATCGTCACATGGTCGCCGGCCGCTATCAGCCGCCGCGCCAGGGCGAAGCCCATGCCGGAGCTTCCTCCCGCGATAAGGATGCGGCGCGGGTTCGTGTCCTGATTGGTCATCTTGGTCTCCATTTCCGATCTCGCGGCTGTGTTCCAGCTTTCCGCGTTCGTTGGAAACGGAAGGATCCGATGGTGTTATCGGCGATGCCGATCGAAGACGAAGGGGCTGGCGCCCGTGAATGCCACCGGCCGCTCTTCCGTGGGACTGACGGTCAAGGCGGGGAACACGGCACGCGTCAGCTTCAGCACCACCGGTCCACCCAATCTGCCGGCGGTTTTTGATCGCACCGAGCGATCTCCACCGACACCGTCCAGGCGCCCCGTATCATCAGCGTTCCCGGACGATCTCTACGAAGCGGGCGGCCAATCGAGAGAGCGGCCTGCTGCGCACGGTCATGAGGCAGATCGTTATGGGAATATGAGGCTCAACCGAAAGCTGAACGAGCCCGTCGAAACGCTGCGCCTGCGTCAGCAGGCTGTCGATCAACGTCACGTCGCCAGGTCCGGCCAGGAGATGCGCCGCCGAGATGCTGTAGGGAACCGTCATGAAAGGTGCATATTCGAGCCCCTCCCTCTCATAGGCCTGTGCGATCAGCCAGCCCAGCGGCGACTTCTCGCGATCGAAGCAGATCAGGCGACGCGCCCTGAGGTCATGCAGGCTGACCGTGCCCTGCTTTGCAAGGGCATCGCCCGTCCGGACCAAAGCGATGATCTCTCCTCCGGCAAGAGGTGTCAGCGCGATGTCGTCGGTCACGCGCGGGGAGAACATCAAGCCGAGATCGGCCGTGCCGAGCGCTAGTTCCGTGGGCGCGTCGCCCATGATCAGCTCGACACGCGCCTGCGAGTATTCGTTCGTCAGCCGGCCCAGAGCGCGCGCAATGACGCCATGGCCGATACTGGGTGTCGAGGCGATGCGCAGCGGCGTCTCCTGGCCGGCACGCAGCCGCACTGCGACGTTGCGCAAGCCCAGCCATTCCTGCTCGACGGAATCGAGGGCCGCCATCAGGGCGCTGGCCTCGGCGCGCAGCGTCAGACGGCCGTCGCGTCGCTCGAAGACGAGGACGCCCAGGCTCGTCTCGCTCCGCGCGACGATCTTGCTGATGGCCGACTGCGTAAGGTTGAGCTGGCGTGCGGCCTCCACCGTCGTGCCGCAACGATGGACGGCGCGCAGGACGGCGGCGTGTGCGGGCGTGAATTGCGTCATTGCTGCGGATTCTCCTGCAGATGCGCCAGCAGCACCCGCGCCGCGCGGTCGAGCGCAACGCCCTGCCGATGATGGGCATAGGCTGTCACCAGAGGACTCGCCTCGAGCGGGCGCACGGCGAGCCCTTCGACGAGATTGCTGCTGATGACGAAGCCATCGACGAGCGCGATTCCAACGCCTTCGCGCGCCAGATGGCAGGCGGTGTCGGTATGGCGGACGGTGATCGCGATGCGATCCGCCAGCCCTATCCCGCTGAGAGCCTCCTGGAAGCTGTCGCGGGCGCTCACGCCATCCGGACCGTAGCTGATCAGCCGGGCGCCATCGAGATCACCGCGCGAAATGGTTGCGCGTGCAATAAGCGGATGTTCGGGCGACAGGACACAGACCAGGGGACTGCGCCGCAGCGCCACATCCGCGATCGTCTCGCGCGACATCGGTCCATAGGAGATGCCGAGATCGGCTTCGCCCGCATCGAGATGCTCGCGGACGTGATCGAACATGATCTCGACGGCCGCGGCCTCGTCGAGGCTGCGTCGGGTCTGCTTGATCGCCGGCGGCAAGATGCTGTGCGCAAGGCCCGGCACCGTCGCCACCCGCAAGCGATCGGCCATGCCGACCCGGATCATGTCCGCCTCGTGCCGCGCGCGCTTGAGCACGCCGAACAGGGATTTCGCATGCCTCACCAGGAGCTGCGCCTCCGGCGTCGGCACGAGCCGGCCCTGGATCGTCGTGGCGAGGCTGAGCTCCAGCTCCTGCTCGGCCTGCTTGAGCGATTTGATCACCGCCGACTGGCTGATGCCGAGGCCCTGCGCCGCCTCGCCAGTTCCGCCGAGCCGCACGAACGCATCGATCGCGAGCAGCGAGCCGAGTTTCATCTCTATTCCGCTTGGTTGGTAAACCTGCCGAATGTTTCATTGGCAGGAATAGGATGGCTCATGGAAGGATGCAAACCGCCGACGCAGAGCGGCCAAGGAATCAGGGGATCGGTATGACCAAGCTTCGTTCGATGATTTCGGCTGGCGCGCTCGCGCTGGCGCTCAGCGCCCCGGCTCTCATGGCCGCGCCCTCCATCGTTCTCGCCAAGGGCACGTTGCGGCTGGCGCAGACGCAGGATCTGGTTTCGCTCGATCCCATCGCAACCAGTGACAACGCCTCGATCTACGCACAGCTCCTGATCTTCGACACGCTGCTGCGACCCAGCAAGGACGCGACGAAGCTCGAACCCGGTCTGGCCGAGAGCTGGAAGGTCAGCGACGACGGAATGACCTACAGCTTCAAGCTGCGCCAGGCGAAATTCTCGGACGGCACACCGGTAACGGCCGGCGACGTCGCCTTTTCGTTGAAGCGCGCCGGAAGCGACGCATCGAGCTGGAAGCGCTTCTTCTCCGGCATCGACGTGATCGAGACGCCGGACGATCGCACCGTCGTGCTGAAGCTCAAGAAGGTGTTCACGCCGCTCCTCAACAACCTCGCGCTGTTCTCTTCCGCGATCCTGCCGCAGAAGGCGTTCGAGGCGGCCGGCGACAAGTTCTTCGAGAAGCCGATCGGCAGCGGCCCCTTTTCCGTGGCAGCCTGGAACAAGGGCCAGGGCCTGTCGCTGAAGAAGAATGCGAATTACTGGCAGGCCGGCAAGCCCGACCTCGACGGTGCCGAGCTGATGGTCATCCCGGAAGGCAACAGCCGCGTCCTGAAGCTGCAGGCCGGCGAGGTCGACGCCGCCATCGACATTCCGCTCAACCAGCTCCAGGCGCTCGGGCGCGACGGCAAGATCAAGACGGCGGTCGCGAATGTCTTCCGCACCGATTTCATGCTGATGAACACCAGGAAGAAGCCGTTCGACGATCTTCGCGTGCGGCAGGCGCTGAACTACGCGATCGACAAGGACGGCTTGGTCAAGGCGCTGCTCTACGAAACCGGCAAGGTCTCGAATTCGCCGATGCCGCCGATGGCCTATGCCGATGCCGGCCTGAAGCCCTACCCGCACGACCTCGCCAAGGCCAAGGCGCTGCTGGCCGAAGCCGGCTACAAGGACGGCTTCAAGACCTCGCTGCTGGTCGATTCCAGCCGTCCGCTGCACCGCCAGCTCGGCCAGGCCCTGCAGGCTGCGTTGAAGCAGATCGGTATCACCGCCGATATCCGCCTCGTCGAGGGCGGCACGCACTGGACCACGACCAAGGCGGGCGACTACGAGATGGCCGTCGCCTATGCGACCAGCGACACGATCGACCCTGACCAGCTCGTCGGCTTCCTGCTCGTCAATCCCGAGCGCGCGAACGCCTATCACACCGAATGGAAGAGCGAGCGCGTCAACGAGCTCTACGACAAGGAGCGCGTGACGGGGGATGGGCCGGAGCGCGGCAAGATGTTCCAGGAGATCATCAAGCTCGCCCATGACGGCGCGCCCTCGGTCTTCCTGTTCTATCCCGGCACCTCCTATGCCTATCGCAGCAATGTCGAGGGCTTCGAGGTTCTGCCGACCTCGAACTTCCGCCTCGAGGACGTCAAGCTGAAGTAAGGGAAGGGCATCTGCGCGCCCGTCTTCCTGCCCGCCATGCTCATCTATATCGTCAAGCGCCTCGTCCAGCTGGTGCCGGTTCTCTTCGGCATCACGCTGGCCTGCTTCCTGCTGCTGCGCGCCCTTCCCGGCGACCCCGCGACGCTGCTTCTCGGCGCGCGCGGCGGCGCCGAGGAGATCGCGCTGATGAAGCAGCGGCTCGGCCTCGACCTGCCGCTATGGCGGCAATACCTGCTCTTCCTTGCCGATATCGGCTCGGGCAGTCTCGGCCGCTCGGTCGTGCATGCCCGGCCTGTGATGCAACTCGTGCTCGAGCGGCTGCCGGCAACGCTGTGGCTCGTCGCCTACTCGACGACGCTTGCCGTGCTGATGACCGTGCCGCTGGCCCTCTGGTCGGCGATGCGGCGTGGCGGACCCGTCGATCTGGCGATCAAGCTCGCCTTCACCATCGTGATCGCGATGCCCTCCTTCTGGCTCGGGCTGATCTTCGTCATCCTGTTCGCGATCTGGCTGCCCTTGTTCCCGACCTCGGGCTATGGCGACGACCTGCTCTCTCGTCTGCATCACACGACTTTGCCAGCTCTCGTTATCGCGCTTGCCACGGCCTCCCTGACAATCCGCAGCCTGCGCAGCGCCATCCTCGGCGTGCTCGGCTCCGACTACGTCACCACCGCGCGCGCCAAGGGCGCGGGCACGGGACGGCTGATGGGCGTCCATGTGCTGCCCAATGCGCTGATCAGCTCGATCTCCGTGCTCGGCGCCCATACGAGCTGGGTGATCGGCGGCACCGTGGTGATCGAGACCGTCTTCGCGCTGCCGGGCCTCGGCTCGCTGTTCGTCGAGTCGATCTTCGCCCGCGATTATCCGCTGATCCAGGGGCTCACCATCGTCTTCGCCGTCCTCGTGGTGCTGATCAATCTGGCGACCGATCTCGCCTATGCGCTCGCCGATCCGCGCATCAGGCTGGAGTGAGCCGATGAATCGCCTCCGCTCCAATCCGAGCCTGTCGGTCGGGCTCGCCATGCTCGCGTTGCTCGGCGCCTGCGTCGCGCTCGGCCAGATCTGGACGCCGCATGATCCCTTCGAGATCGACTACGGCAACACGCTGCAGCAGCCCTCCCTCGCCAACTGGTTCGGCACCGACGACCTCGGCCGCGACGTTGCCTCGCGCGTGCTGGCCGGCGGCTATGTCGATCTCAAAGTGGCGCTGATCTGCGTCATTGCGCCGGCCATTCTCGGCGTCGTGATCGGCGCGATCTCGGGCTTCATCGGCGGACGCGTCGACACCTTCATCATGCGCATCACCGATATCTTCTGGGCCTTCCCGTTCTATGTCCTCGTCATCGCCATCGTCGGCGTGCTCGGCCCGGGCGAGGCCAATCTCTATCTCGCCTTCCTCCTGGTGAACTGGATTTCCTTCGCCCGCATCGTGCGGGGCGAAGTTCTGGTGCTGCGCAATCTCGAATTCGTGCAGGCGGCGCGCAGCCTCGGCTGCTCGACCCCGCGGATCGTCACCGCCCATATCCTCCCTAATGCGGTCAACCCTGCCATCGTCTATGCGATGGCGGATGTGGTGCTCACCATCCTCGCGGTTACCTCGCTCAGTTTCCTCGGCCTCGGCATCCAGCCGCCGACGCCGGAATGGGGGCTGATGATCTCGGATGGCCGGCAGTTCCTGTTCGACGCCTGGTGGATCGCAACCTTCCCCGGGCTCGCCATCATCTACACCGGCGTTACCTTCGCGTTGATCGGCGAGGGCCTCGACACCGCGCTGCGGCCCAAGGGCTGAACCCTCCTTGTCTCCATCGGCCTTTCACAGGTGGTCCATGAGCTTCTTCGACGACGATCCGGAATTGCAGCGCATTGGATCGCTGATCACCGACAAGGCCGAGACCGCCTTCGGAGCGCGGGGCGTCCCAAGCGAGCAGTTCGGCTACGTCCTGCTGCGGCCGGGTCGGGATGGCGAGCGGCCGAAAGGCGCCGCCTTGCGCCCTGAATGGCGCAGCTATCCCTGCTCGCTCGTGAAAGTCTTCTTCGTCGTCGCCGCGCAGGCCGCACTGGAATCGGGACAACTCAGCGCCCACGAGGAACTCGACCGCGCCATGCGCGACATGATCCTGTGGTCGTCCAATTCGGCAACGAATTACATCATCGACCTGTTCACGCAGACGACGGGTGACACCCTGCTCGGCGAACAGGACATTGCCGCGTGGTGCGAGCGTCGCGAAGCGGTGAATCGCTTCTTCGCCCAACTCGGCTGGCCTGAGTTGAAGGACATCAACCTCAACCAGAAGCTGATGGACGATCTCCGCTATGGCCGCGAGAAGATCGGCCTCGACCGTTCTCCCGGCGGCCACAATGCGCTGACGCCGATCGCCATGGCCCGGCTGATGCACGAGATCTTCCATGGCTCGGTGCTGAGCGAGACCGGGCGGGACAAGGTCCGCGGCCTGCTCGCACGCGATCTCGCGAGTTCGTTCGTCAGCCGCGGTGCCTATCAGGTTCAAGGTTACCTCGCCGGCGGCATGCCCGAAGGCACGCAGATCTGGTCGAAGGCCGGGCGCACGCGCTGGCTCGGCGATGAGCGCGCCGATTTCCGCCGCCATGATGCCCTGCGCGCCATTCTGCCGGGCGGGCAGGAATTCATCCTCACAGTCTTCGCCAAGGGAGAGGCGATCGCCGAGGATGACGGCTTCCTGCCGGCACTCGGCGCGATCGTCGCAGGCGAGATGAAGTCAAATGCGCGAGTCGGCATCGCACCATGAGCCGACGATGGCCAGTCGCCCGGACGCAGTGCCGAGATTCCGCCTGACTTCCGTTCGCGACCTGTAGGCGGTCCTCTTGTCTCGCAGCTGCGCTGCTGGCGTTGACCCTTGGCGGATGCCTGCACCGGCACGGTGAGGACGGCCTCGTTTATGCCGAGGCCGCTGCCACGCCTGCCCAGGGACTGGTCGGATGCGCCATGCCTACGAAGCCGCCTTCGGCGGCCATCACGGCCGAGGGGATCGAGAAATTCACGGGATACAACGTGTCCTCGACGACCTCGACGGGGAAGGCGCCGGCGACGGTCGCCGCCACGTCAGCCTCGGCGCGGGCGTCGATCTTGATGCGTGGCGTCGAGGCGTCGAGGCGCGGGCGGTGAAAAACCTCCTCCAGCGACAGTCCGAAATCGACCATGCCGGAGATCAACTGCAGGATCGTCGGGAAAATGGTGCGGCCGCCGGCCGCGCCGATCGAAAGCACGGGGCGGCCAGCCCGGCTCAGAATGAGCGGGCACATATTGGCGAGCGGCTTCTTGCCGGCCGCGACGGCGTTGGGCTGGCCCGGGCGCGGGTCGAACCACATCATGCCGTTGTTCATGATGATGCCGGCCCGAGGCAGGGCGACCTTGGCGCCGAAGCGCGAGAGCAGCGTGTTGGTCAGCGAAACCATCGTGCCCGTGCGGTCGACCACGCTGACATGCGAGGTGCATCCGGCCTGCGGCGTCGCGGCGTGGCCGAGCGTGGTCAGGCGCTTTTCATAGGCCTGGCGGATGGCTGTTGCATAGAGAAGGGCCGTCCGGGCCGGTGACGTTTCGCGGGACAGTGGGCCGCTGGCAAGTCGTTCCGCTGCGTCGAAGAAAGTCGGCCCGCCACTCAGGCCAGGCACCGCCGCGATGTCGAAGTCGCGATAGCGCCCGGTCAGCGCCGGAGCCCAGACCACCCCATAGGAGGCGAGATCGCCGGCGCGCAGCGGCGAACCGCCAGCTTCGAGATCGCCTGCGATCAACGCGGCGCTCTCGCCTTCATAGAAGTCGCGCGCTCCCGCCTTGGCGAGCCGGCGCAACAACTTGGCCTTCAGCGTCATCGGCTTGAAGCGCCTTGTGTCGGCGCCGGCCTTCGGGCCGTGGCCCTGGTCGAGCAGGATAGCCGAGAGCGTGGGGTCGCGCGCAAGGCCCGGCGCCTCGATCGCGATGCAAAGCGCGGCATACCAGTCGATTTCCAGACCGCGCTCGGCATGCTCGATCGCAGGCTGGAGCGCTTCCTCCCAGGAGATCGAGCCATGACGCTCCAGCGCGGCGGCAAGCCCGGCGATCGCGCCGGGTGCGCAGATCGAGCTATAGCCGGAGACGTTGCGGTCTCCGACGACCGAGGGCCAGCTGAACCAGTTCCCTGCCTGGGCATCGGCAAGCGGATAATCGGCCGGGTCGAGCCCGGCGGCCGAGCGTACGTTGAAGTCGAGTGTCTCGGTCGCTCCCGTCGCGCCATCGGCATGGACCAGAAAGCCGCCGCCGCCGACGCCCGAGAGCCAGGGCTCGACGGTGCTGAGCACCAGCGCGGCGACGACGGCCGCATCCATCGCATTGCCACCGCGCGACAGCGCATCGGCGCCGGCCTGCGCCGCGTGGCGGTTCTGGGCCGCGACAAGGCCGTGAGCCGAATGCACGGCGGGCCGCTGGATGGCGAAGGTCTGCATCAGCGCGGCGCCTTGAAGCGATGGGGCGCGCTCGCCTCGGGCAGACGCAACGGCACGCTGAAGCGCCCGGCATTGGCGCTGGCGGCATGATGCGCCGCGAGTTCGCCGACCGTCGCGATCCAGGTGCCCGGCGAGGTGGTGATCACATCGAGCAGCTTTTCCAGCATGCGGACGCGGCCGGCCCGGCCCGAGATCCAGTCATGGATCGTCAGCATCATCATACGGCCCTCGCGATGCAGCACATGCCACTCATCGAGCCAGGCTTCGAGGATGCCGCCCTGCGGCGAGGGCGGTGCCTTGTCCGTGGGGCTGCCGGTGAAGCGGAAATAGATGGCGTCATCGACGGCCCAAAGCACCGGCACCTGCGTGACGCCGTCGATGGTGTAGGGGTGGTCGAAACCCATCAGCGAGGAATCGTAGAGGCCGCGCCGCTTGATCTCGGCCAGCATGAACGGCGTCATCTCCCAGGCCGGCGAACGAAAGCCGGTCGGGACGATACCGGCCTGGCTCTTGAACAGCGCCAGCGATTCATCGAGCGCGCTGGCGAACTCCTCAGGTCCGGCTTCGGTCGCGAGCTCGTGGAAATAGCCGTGCAGGCCGATCTCGTGGCCGCGCGCGACGAAGGCCGGCAGCAATTCGGGATGGTTCTTCGCGACCAGCCCCGGCACGAACATCGTCGCCTTGATGCCGTAGCGGTCGAGCAGGTCGAGGATGCGCCAGATGCCGATGCGGGGGCCGAACAGGCGCTGCTCGATCTGGCCGAGCGTCTGCGGGGCATCCGTCGGCAGGCTCCATTGATAGGGGCTCTCGGCGTCGACATCGACGGTGAAGCAGAAGGCACTGCTCTTGCCCTGCGGCCATTCATAACCGGCGTTGGGGAAGGTTGCCGGTGACAAGGTGGTCGGGTTCATCACAGCGCGCTCTTCTTGTCCTGGTGGACTGCGAGCGTACCGGCCGAGCCACCGCCATCGACCGTCAGCGTCGCGCCGGTGACATAGGACGACGCGTCGCTGGCGAGATACAGCAGGGCATTGCCGACATCCTCGCGCGAGGACGGGCGGCCGAGCGGGATCTGCGCGATGGTATTGCGGATATGCGCCTCGGAGAGATTGCTGACCGTGCTTCCGGCGGCAAAACCAGGCTCGAGCGCGTTCGAGCGGATGCCGTATTCGGCGAGCTCGACGGCAAAACCCTTGGTCAGACGGTCGAGCGCTGTTTTCGAGGTGGAATAGACGGTGGCCGTCCGCCGCATCTTGCGCGAGGCGCCGGACGAAATGTTGATGATCGATCCCTTGACGCCCTTGCGCACCATCTGCGTCGCCAGCTCGCGGCTCAGGATGAAGGGCGCGCGCAGGTTGATCGAAAAGATGCGGTCGAACTCTTCGGTCGACGTATCCAGCAGGAAGGCACTGGGGTAGATTCCGGCGTTGTTGACGAGGATGTCGGCGGCGCCCCAGCGCGTTCCGATCTCTGCCGTCAGCTCCTTGATCGAAGCTTCGTCGGTGAGATCGGCCGCCTTGCAGAAACTCTCGCCGCTCAGCCCCAGCGTCTCGGCGAAGGCCGAGAGTTCATTACCCTTGGCGTCGGTCAACGCCAGGGTCGCACCGGCTTGGTGAAGCGTCTCCGCAATCCATTGGCCGATCACGCCGCAGGCTCCGGTGACGAGTGCGCGCTTGCCCTTGATGTCCTCGAACATGGTCCGGTCCTCAGCGAAAATGGGGGTCTAGACGGTCGCGCACGGCGTCGCCGGTCAGGTTGACGGTGAGCACCAGCACGAACAGACAAAGCCCGGGCAGAGTGGCGGCCCACCAGGCGGTTGCGACGTAGTTGCGGCCAGTGGAAAGCATCGAACCCCAACTCGCGGTCGGGGGCTGCACGCCGAGGCCGAGGAAGGAAAGGCCGGCCTCGAACAGGACCATCAGGCCGAATTCCAGGGTCGCCACGACGATCAGCGTGCCCGCGATGTTGGGCAGAATGTGCCGAAAGAGAATACGCGGCGTGCCGGCACCCGCCAGCACGGCATTCTCGACATAAGCCATGCCGGCCGTGGCCAGTGTCTGCGCATGCGCCACGCGGGCATAGCGCGGCCAGCGCGTGAGGGCGAGCACCAGGACGACGTTGACTAGGCCGGGGCCGAGCACCGCGACCGTGATGATGGCGAGAAGCACTGCCGGGATGGACAGGAAGACGTCGGCGATGCGCATGACCGCCGTTTCGACCCAGCCGCGCCGATAGCCGGCGACAAGCCCGAGCGCAGTTCCGACGACCCCTGAAAGCAAGACCGACAGCACCGCGACGAGCAGCGAAACGCGCGTGCCATAGATGATCCGGCTGAGGAGATCGCGCCCGAGTTCGTCCGACCCCAGCCAGTAATGGAAACTGCGCGAGACGGTCCCCGGAGGCTTCAGCCGCCCGACCAGGTTCTGAACATTGGGGTCATAGGGTGCGAGCAGAGGCGCGCAGAGCGCGGCCATGACGAACAGCGCGAGGACGGCGATCGGCCACCAGCGTTTCAGCGGGAAACGGCGGCGGGGCTGCGGAAGAGCCGGGTCGCTCATCGCCCGGCCCCCAGGGCGATGCGCGGATCGACGATGCTGTAGAGAAAGTCCGAAAGCAGGTTGAGCCCAACCGTGACGAGGGCTCCCAGCATGACGACGCCCTGCACCACCAGGAAGTCGCGGGCGAGGATGGCCTGCACCGTGACCTGGCCGAGACCGGGCCAGGCAAAAACCGTCTCGACGATGACGGCGCCGGCAAGCAGGTTCGAAATCTCGAGCGCGGCGACGGTGATGATCGGGATTGCCGCGTTGCGCGCGACATGGCGCAGAAGCAGGCGCGTAGGCCCGACGCCGCGGGCGCGCGCGGTGCGGACATAGTCGCGGGTCAGTTCCTCCATCAACGCCGCCCGCGTGATCCGTGCGAATGTCGCCATCGAAAGCAGCCCGAGCGCGACGGAAGGCATGACGAGATGGGAAAAGCCGCCCGTCGAGGAGGGCGGCAGCCAGCCCAGGGTGACGGCGAAGAGCAGGATGAGGAGGATGCCGCTCCAGAAGGTCGGCATGCTCTGTGCGGCGAGCACGAGGCCCGCGGCGACCTTCGCGGCGGCGCTGTCCCGGAACAGCGCGAGCAGGATTCCGACGGGTATTCCGATGCCGCAGGCGACCGTCAGCGCTCCGCCCGCCAGCATCAGCGTATAGGGCAGGCGCGAGGCGATGATGTCGATCACCGGCACACGCTGCACCACCGACTGGCCGAGATCGAAACGGGCGAGATCGGCGAGGAAGCCGAGATACTGGACGAAGAGCGGCCGATCGAAGCCCAGCGAGTGGCGGAGGGCGTCGATATCGGCCTTGGTCGCCGTCTCCGGCACCAGGAGATAGGTCGGATCCCCCGTCAGCCGCTGGATGAAGAAGATCAGCGTCGCCACGCCCAGGATCGTGACGAGCGCCTGTCCGGCGCGCTGCAGGAGGAAGCCGGGCACCTAGGCTCAGTCCTTCCAGCTCATGCGATTGACGAAGATGCTTTCATTGGGCGTCGGCGTCCAGACGAGGTTCCTGGCGGTGCCGTACATCTGCGCCGCCTGATAGAGCGGGATCACGTAATTCTCGCTTGCGATGCGCTCATGCACGATCTTGTACGCGGCCAGCCGCCTGGCCGGGTCGAGCGTCTGGCGGCCGGCCTCGAGCGCGTCCTCGATCGTCTTGTCCTTGGCATTGGCCCAGCCGCTGGCGCTGTGCAGGATCGGGAAGAGCACACCGTCGGCATCCTGGCAGCCGCAGGACCAGCGGCTGAAGGCGAGAACCGGAATGGAATCGGGCCCGCTCTGCATGCGCTTCAGCCAGGAGCCCATGTCGGTCATCTCGATCTTCACGTTGAGACCGGCATCGACGAGCATCTGCTGCAACGCCTGCACGACGCGCTGGTCGTAGACCGGCGCGGTCACCAGCGCGATCTCATGCCTGGCTTTCGGGCCGACCGCAGCAAGCTCCGCCTTGGCCTTGGCGACATCGAACGGCAGATCCTTGATGCCCTCGACGAATCCCTCATGGGCCGGCGAAAGCATCTGCGCCAGCGGCTTCTCGGTGCCGCCGAGCACGCCATCGGTGATCGCCTGCTTGTCGATCGCCTGGGCGATGGCGCGGCGCACGCGCGGATCGTTCAGCGGTTCCTTCTGGACGTTCATCGCGAGATAAGCGACGCGCTCGGTCAGCACCGGCACGGGCATCGCGCGCTGCGAGGTCTTGAGCTGGGCCGCGAGATCGCCATCGAGATTGGCAGCGAGATCCGATGTCCCCGCCATCAGATTGGCGACGCGGGTCGCGGCATCGGGAATGGCGCGGAAGACCACGCTCGGGAACGGCGCCTTGGTGCCCCAATAGGCGTCGTTGCGCGCAAGCGTCACCGCGACGCCGCGCTGCCATGCACCGAATTTGTAAGGGCCGCTGCCGACGGGTGCGAGATTGAAGGCATCCTTGCCTACTGTTTCGACGACCTTCTTGGGTACGATCGAAAGCTTGGCCAGTTGCGCCAGCAGGGCCGGATAGGCGCCGTTGGTTGTGAGCGTCACTGTCTTGGCGTCGTTGGCGACGGCGTCGGTGATCTTGTCGAACTGGCCCAGCTGCGGGCTGGCGAATTTGGGATCGGTGATGCGCTTGACGCTGAAGACGACATCTTCGGCGGTCAGCTTCGAGCCGTCGTGAAAGACGATGTCGTCGCGCAGCTGGAACTGGATCTGCGTGTCGGAGAGCTGCTTCCACGCGGTCGCGACCTGTGGCGCGATCAGGCCCTTGTCGTCGCGGGTGACGAGATTGTCGAAGATGTTGCGGTAGACGTAGTAGCTGTCCGGGTTCCATTGGACATGCGGATCGAGCGAATTCGGCTCGCCCACGAGATCGATGGTCAGGCGCTCCTTGGCGGCAAAGGCCGCGCCGCCCGGCAGAGCCAGGCAGGTGGCGAGCAGCGCGCCAGCGAGAATTATGCGTGTTCTCTTCATGACACCGTCCCCTGTTTCATGTTCGCGGCGCCGGTCTCCTTCCGGCGTTGGCAGCTGCGGCATGCTCGGCTGCCGCTCTCTGTCGTCAGTCGCTCCAGCTCATGCGGTTCAGGAACAGGCTCTCATTCGGGGTCGGTTGCCATTTCAGGCTCTTGGTTGCCCCATAGATGACGGCGGCCTGATAGAGCGGCACGAAGGGCGCGTCGGCCGCGATGATCTCCTGGACCTGCTTGTAGGCGGAGAGTCGCTTCTCCTTGTCGAGGGTCTGGCGGGCTTCCTCGAGCAGCGCATCGGCCTTCGGGTTGCGATAAGCCGACCAGCCGCTGCTCTTGTGGATCAGCGGGAAGAGCGTGCCGTCGGCATCCTGGCAGGCGCAGGACCAGCGCCCGAAGCTCAGCGTCGACGTGCCTTCGGGGCCGGCCTGCGAGCGCTTGAGATAGCTCGCCATGTCCGACATCGCGATCTTCACGGTGAAGCCGGCATCGCCGAGCTGCTGCTGGATCGCCTGCACGATGCGCTGATCGAAGACCGGCGCGGTCGCAAGCTCGATCTCTGCCTTGGCGGCGGGACCAGCTTCTGCCACCAGCGCCTTGGCCTTGGCGAGGTCATAGGTCGGGCCCGTCAGACCCTCGATCCAACCGAAGCTTGCCGGTGTTCCCAATTGCGAGACAGGCTTGTCGTAGCCGCCGAGCAGGCCGTCGACGAGCCCCTCCTTGTCGATCGCATAAGCCGCGGCCAGGCGCAGCTTGACGTTGTCGAAGGGCGGCTTCGACGCGTTGAGCCTGAGATAGGCGACGCGCTCGGTCAGACCGATCAGCGCCTGCGCCTTGGCAGCGGATTTGAGCTGGCCGGCCTGGTCGGCGTCGAGGGTTACGCCGAAATCGCTGGTGCCGGACTGGAGGTTGGCAAGCCGTGTCGCTCCGTCGGGCACGGCGCGGAAGACCACGGTCGGGAACGGGCCCTTGGCGCCCCAATAGGCATCGTTGCGGACAAGCGTCACGGCAACGCCGCGCTGCCAGCTCTCCAACTTGTAGGGCCCGCTGCCGACCGGCTTCAGGTTGAAGGCGTCCTTGCCCACAGTCTCGACGATCGCCTTGGGAACGATCGAGAGTTTCACGAGCTGGGCGAGCAGCGCCGGATAGGCGCCGTCCGTGGTCAACTTGACCTTGGTCGGCGAGAGTGCCGTCGCATTGGTGATCTTATCGAACTGCCCGAGCTGGGGGCTGCCGAATTTGGGATCGGTGATGCGCTTGACGCTGTAGACGACGTCGTCGGCCGTCAGCTTCGAGCCGTCGTGAAAAGCGATATCAGGGCGGAGCTCGAACTCGATCTCGGTGTCCGACAGGTATTTCCAGGAGGTCGCGACCTGCGGGACGATCTCGCCCTTGTCGTCGCGGGTGACGAGATTGTCGAAGATGTTGCGGTAGACGTAGTAGCTGTCGGGGTTCCACTGGACCTGCGGATCGAGCGAGGACGGCTCGTTCACGAGGTCGACCACGAAGCGCTCCTTCGAGGCTTGCGCCGGAGCGATGCTTCCCAGAGCAAGCACCGCGGCACAGGCTGCCGCGAGAGCATAGGTCCGCCAGGCAACGGTCATGACTGCTTCTCCTTCGATGAAGGGATCGGCTGATCGGCTGCGATGAGCGGCTGGTGGCGCGCGCCGCGTCGGCGGGCAGAACGCGCTTGCGGCCGAGGCGGCTGCGCCGACATCGCAAGAAAGCCGTGGGCGATCGCATCGGCGAAAAGCCTTTGGTCTCGCTCGATCGCCTGTGCAGCAAGATCGGCATCACCCGCCCTGAGCGCCGCGACCAGTTCGTCGAGGTCGGCCGGCGGGATGGCATGACCGCGGAGATCGAGCATCCGTACGATCCGGTCTGAATGATCCCAGATTCCGCCGAGCCAGTCTCGGGCGAAGACGCCTGCTGCGGCAGCGAGCAGATCGCGCAACTGGCGCTCTGAGGCGCGGGCGGTCGCAATCGCTGCAGGCTCGGTCCGCCCTGAGACAGATTGGATCGTCCCCAGGAGGGTCATCGCCGTCGAGAGCGCGGGTTCTGCCAGCTTGTGCACAGCCAGCGAAGGCTCGAGCCTGCGGCGTCCGTCCAGCACTGCGGCAATCAGCGCTCCGTCGATCGGCGCGATCCGCCACCCCTGGCGAGCATGCCTGCTGACGAAGCGCGCCGCTGCGAGTTCGGTCAGTGCGACGCGAACGCTCGCGCGGCCCAGCCCGAAGCGATCGGCGAGCGCCGCCTCATGGACAAAGTCGCCCGGAGCGATCTCGCAGGTGACGATGGCTCGACGCAGCCGCCGCGTGGCGACATCGAGCCGGGGTTCGGCGGTCGGGGCGGACGCAAATGGAGAGGCGGTATCGAGCATGATGCGAAGTCTGAAACGTCTTGTGAGATTTCACAAGACGTTTGTGAGGCTTTACGCGCGATCGGCAGTTTGCCCTACGGTGACCTCCCCGGGCGAGAGCCTGACGTTCTCGGCTGCCCAGCGCAGGAGCGRAGTCACTCGGGATACCGAGGTTCGATTAGGCCGATCGGGGACAAGCTCTCGCCGCTTTCACCTCAGAGCTTTCCCCCGACGCCCGGTAGAGCGCCTCCACCCCGTCGCTGTAACTCGAAGAAGGGCT
>NZ_JBFUIF010000030.1:0-53602 GCF_056402015.1 Allobosea sp. P4_C6 | reverse complement strand
GCCGGCCATGGGGGATGCGCTCGGCTGGACCTACCGCAAGGACTGGTTCTCCAGACCTGAGCTGCAGGCCGAATTCAAGGCCAAGTACAACCGCGAGCTCGCCGCGCCGAAGTCGCAAACCGAGCTGAAGCAGATCGCCGAGTTCTTCCAGGGCCGCGATATCGACGGCAAGAAGGTCTATGGCGCGGCGATCTTCACCGAGCGTGGCTCGGAAGGCATCACGATGGGCGTCGCCAACGCACTCTATCCTTTCGGCTTCAAATATGAGGACCCGAAGAAGCCCTACGCCATGGCTGGTTTCGTCAACTCCGACGATGCCGTGAAGGGCCTGGAGTTCTACAAGTCCCTGTACAAGTGCTGCACCCCGCCGGGCTACTCCAACGCCTATATGCAAGAGGGCCTGGACGCTTTCAAATCCGGACAGGCGGCCCTGCAGATGAACTGGTTCGCCTTCTTTCCCGGCCTGTACAAGGATCCCAATGTTGGCGGCGACAGGATCGGCTTCTTCGTCAATCCGCCCGAGAAGCAGAAGGGCTCGCAGCTCGGCGGACAGGGCCTCTCGGTCGTCGCCTATTCGCCGAACCAGGCCGAGGCGCTGTCCTACGTCAAATGGTTCGCCTCGCTCGACGTGCAGAAGAAGTGGTGGGAACTCGGCGGCTATACTTGCCACAAGGGCGTGCTGAACGATCCCGGTTTCGCCAAATCCGCGCCCTTCGCGGCCGACTTCCTCGTCGCCATGGGCCAGGTCGTCGATTTCTGGGCCGAGCCGTCCTACGCGCAGCTGATGCAGGCGGAGCAGGCGCGCATCCACGACTATGTCGTGGCGGAGAAGGGCACCGCCAAACAGGCGCTCGACCTGCTGATCCAGGATTGGACCAAGGTCTTCAAGGAAGACGGCAAGTTCTGACGCAAGCGGGCCTTCGCCCCAGCCGAACCGGGGCTGCGCCTCATCGCAGGTGGCGCAGCCAGTCCCCGACCTTGCCTTTGAACGGTGCTGAGTCATGAATGCGAGCGACGTCACCGGCATCAGGAGCGCGGCAGCGATGCGCGCAGCCTATCCCCCAATCGCCCAGCGGGTCCGGGGTCTTAGCGACAAAGCCATCGCCTGGATCTTCATCGCGCCGACGATGATCCTCCTGCTCGCGATCAACCTGTTCCCGCTGATCTGGACGATCCAGCTCTCCTTCACGAACTACCGCGCCAACCGGCCCAACGCACCGCTGCGCAATGTCGGGCTCGATCACTACCAGACCATCCTGTCGGATCCGGAGATCTGGCAGCGCATGCAGGCCACCGCGCATTTCGTATTCTGGACCATCCTGCTGCAGACTGTCATCGGCTTTGCGCTGGCCTACCTGATCGACCGCAAATTCCGCGGCCATGGCTTCTGGACCACGCTGATCCTGATCCCGATGATGCTGTCGCCGGCCGTGGTCGGCAATTTCTGGACCTTCCTCTACCAGCCGCAGATCGGCCTGTTCAATTACGTCGTCTCGTTCTTCACGGGGCTTGCGCCGTCCTCCTTCCAGATGCTGGGCGACGTCACCTTGAGCCCCTGGGCGATCATCATCGTCGATACCTGGATGTGGACGCCCTATGTGATGCTGATCTGCCTGGCCGGCCTGCGCTCGATCCCGGACTACATCTACGRGGCAGCCGAGGTCGACCGCGCCAGCAACTGGCGGCAATTCATCTCGATCACGCTGCCGATGTGCCTGCCCTTCATCATGCTGGCCGTGCTCTTCCGCGGCATCGAGAACTTCAAGATGTTCGACATGGTCAACCTCCTGACCTCGGGCGGGCCGGGCTCGACGACCGAACTCGCCTCGATCACGCTGAAGCGCGCCGCCTTCGAGGCCTGGCGCACCGGCTATTCCTCCGCCTTCGCGATCATCCTGTTCGTCGCCGTGTTTGGGCTGGCGAACATCTATGTGAAGGCGCTGAACAAGGTGAAGGCACGATGAGCGGCGCGCTCTCTACGGCCCACTCCGTCGTCGCGCCGAGCGGACGCGTCAAGCTGCTGGCCGGTACCATCGTCGTTCTCTACGCGCTGGTGGCCATCGTGCCGCTGCTCTGGATCGGCCTGACCAGCATCAAGACGCCGCCGGACTCGATCTCCTACCCGCCCAAGGTCGTGCCCTTCCTGCATTTCGAGCCTTCGATCGAAGGCTATTGCAACCTGTTCAACACCCGATCGCGCCAGACGGCGGATTATCTCGCCTCGCTCCCGCCTGCGAATTCCGCCTGCGAAGAGATCACGCGCTCGCGCAGCATGGTGGTCGTCGGCCCGTCGAATTATGTGCCGCGCTTCGTCAATTCGCTGATCATCGCATTCGGCTCGACGCTGCTCTCGGTGGGGCTGGGCACCTGCGCGGCCTATGCCTTCTCGCGCTTCAAGGTGCCGCTGAAGGACGACCTGCTGTTCTTCATCCTGTCGACACGGATGATGCCGCCGATCGCCGTCGCGATCCCGATCTTCCTGATGTATCGCGAGCTCGGCCTCTCCGACACGCGGCTCGGCATGATCCTGCTCTACACCTCGGTCAACGTCTCGCTGGCCGTCTGGCTGCTCAAGGGCTTCATCGACGAGATCCCACGCGAATACGAGGAGGCGGCGATGATCGACGGCTACACGCGGCTGCAGGCCTTCCGCAAGGTCGTGCTGCCGCAGGCCACGACCGGAATCGTCGCGACCGCGATCTTCTGCCTTATCTTCGCCTGGAACGAATATGCCTTCGCCGTGCTGCTCACCTCGGGCACGGCGCAGACCGCGCCGCCCTTCATCCCCATCATCATCGGCGAGGGCGGGCAAGATTGGCCGGCGGTCGCGGCCGGAACGACGCTGTTCCTGATCCCGATCCTGGTTTTCACCGTGCTGCTGCGCAAGCACCTCCTGCGCGGTATCACTTTCGGGGCGGTGCGCAAATGAACCGGCATGCCAGCCATTCCCGGCAACCGGACGGCGCGCCTCGATCGCGCTGGCCCAGGGCGCTGCGGCGCGGACCGATGGAGACGCTGGCGACGGTGCTGATCGCGGCCGGCGTGCTGATGCTGCTGCAGTCCTTCTCGCTGACGCTCTACGGCTATTCCTTCGTCACGACGCTGATCGGCGTCATCATGTTCACCTTCGTCACCAAATTCCCGGAGTGAGCCATGGCCGAGATCCGGGTCGATAATCTGGTGAAACGGTTCGGCGCCTTCATGGCGGTGCGCGATACCAGTTTCACGGTCGAGGACGGCGATTTCTTCTGCCTGCTGGGCCCCTCCGGCTGCGGCAAGACGACGACATTGCGGATGGTTGCGGGGCTGGAGCTGCCATCCTCCGGCAGTATCCAGCTCGATGGTGAGGACGTCACCTTCAAGCGGGCGCGCGAACGCGACATCGCCATGGTGTTCCAGCTCTTTGCGCTCTACCCGCATATGAACGTGCGCAAGAACATCAGCTTTCCCTTGGTCTCGATGGGGGTGCCCAGGGACGAGACGAGACGGCGCGTCGAGGAAGCGGCACGCGTGCTGCGCATCGAGCATCTGCTCGACAAATCGATCTCCGGTCTTTCCGGCGGCGACCGGCAGCGGGTCGCACTCGGACGCGCCATCGTGCGCGAACCGAAGGCCTTCATGATGGACGAGCCGCTGGGCGCGCTTGACGCCGAGTTCCGCCATCTGATGTGCGGCGAGCTGCGCGCGCTGCACGATCGGCTGAAGGCGACGACGGTCTATGTCACCCATGACCAGCTCGAAGCGATGTCGATGGCCGACAAGATCGCGGTGATGAATGACGGCGTGATCGAGCAACTCGGCTCGCCGCAGGAGATCTATGACCGCCCGAATTCGATGTTCGTCGGGGATTTCATCGGTTCGCCCGCGATGAATTTCATCCGTTTCGACGGCACGGCCATTGCGGGCTCGACCTCGGTCAGCATCGATGCCGCCTGCGTGACCCTGCCGGAACTGCGCGAGAGCCACGCACCCGGACCGCTGGCGCTTGGGGTGCGGCCCGAGCAGATCGTCATCGGCGATCCCGGCCGGCAGGGCAGCGCCCTTCCGGGCGAGATTTTTGGCGCCGAATATCTCGGCACGACCCAGATCGTGACGGTCGCCACCCCGCGCGGCAAGCTCAAGGCGCGCTTGCCTGCCCATCTGCCGGTGGCCGCCGGCGACCGCGTCAGTCTGTCATTCAGGCCGGAGCGGCTATCGCTGTTCGATGCGGCGACGGGGAAGGCGATCCGCTCCGCCTTGCATGAGGCCAGCACGACGAGGCGCACCCATGGCTGAGGTCACGCTGACGCAGGTCTCGAAGCGGTTCGGTTCGGTGCAGGCCGCGAGCGATCTGTCGCTCACCATCGCCGATGGCGAGTTCGTCGTGCTGCTGGGGCCGACGGGCGCGGGCAAGACGACAGCCTTGCGCCTCATTGCCGGGCTGGAGACCCCGGATGACGGCCGCATCTTCATCGGCGGCGTCGATGTCACGGCGCTGCCGCCGGCGGCGCGCGACGTCGCCTTCGTGTTCCAGCAATACTCGCTCTATCCGCATCTGAGCGTATTCGACAATCTCGCCTTCCCCTTGCGGTCGCCGACACGGCGTACGCCCGAGGACGAGATCCGGCGCGCGGTCGGCCATGTCGCAAAGCTCCTCAAGATCGAGGACAAGCTGCAGAACCGCGCGACGCAGCTCTCCGGCGGCCAGATGCAGCGTGTCGCGATCGGCCGTGCCTTGGTGCGCAGCCCGTCGATCTATCTGATGGATGAGCCGCTCTCCTCGCTCGATGCCAAGCTGCGCGCGGAATTGCGCATCGAGCTGAAGCATATCCAGCAGGATCTGGGCGCGACCGTCCTCTACGTCACACATGACCAGACCGAAGCGATGACGCTGGCCTCGCGCATCGGCGTGATCAACCAGGGCCGCCTCGTGCAGATCGGAACGCCGCGCAGCATCTATGAGGACCCGACCGACATCTATGTCGCCACCCGCCTCGGCAGCCCCGGCATCAACCTGCTGCCGCGCGCCCTCTTCCCCGGTCTGGGGGCGCCGGCCAGCACGACGACGATCGGCGTGCGCACCGAGCATCTCGCCATCGCCAAGGCGGGGAATGGCGCGGTGACGGGCAAGGTCAACTGGATCGAGCGGCTCGGCGATCAGAACCACCTGCATATCGCAGTGAACCAGCATCAGATCGTCAGCCTGGTCGATCCGGATGAAGGCCTGGATGTCAGCGACGAGGTGAGCGTGAGCCTGCTCAAGCCGCTGTTCTTCGACGCCGACGGCCAGCGGGTGAGGTGAACCATGGACGGCGCGTTGAAGAAGAAGCTGATCGAGGCCATGGCCGCGGCAATCGTGACCCATACCGATGAATTGACGGCCCTCGACCAGGCCATTGGCGACGGCGACCACGGCCTGAACATGAAGCGCGGTTTCGAGGCCGTGCTGGCGGACATGGATCCGATCACGGCAAAGCCCTTGCCCGACGCCCTGAAGGCAATCGGCACGACATTGGTGATGAAAGTCGGCGGCGCCTCAGGGCCGCTCTACGGCACGCTATTCATGACGCTGGGTAAGGAACTGCCGCCGGAGCCGACGATTACGGAGATGGCGCAGGCACTGGCCGCGGCGATCGAGGCCGTGAAGGCGCGAGGCAAGTCCGATCTCGGCCAGAAGACCATGCTCGACGTGCTGGCGCCGCTCCAGGCCGCACTCGCTCATGGCGGCGCCGACCTCACGAAGCGCCTTCCCGAGGTCGCCAGGATCGCGGCTGAGGCAACGGTGCCGCTCAAGGCCATTCGCGGACGCGCCTCGTTTCTGGGAGAGCGTTCGATCGGCCATATGGATCCCGGGGCACGCTCATCGGCGCTGCTCGCCACCGCAATCTGCCACGCCATCGGAGCCTGAAAGCATGCAAGCCAGCAAGAATGTCGGCATCGTCATCGTGTCGCACTCGGCCAAGGTCGCCGAAGGCGCCGTCGACATGGTTCGCCAGATGGTCGGCGACAATGTCCCACTTGCCGCGGCCGGGGGCAATGCCGAAGGCGGCCTAGGCACCGATGTCGCCGCCATCATGGCGGCGATCGACAAGGCGTGGTCGGAAGCGGGCGTCGCCATCCTGGTCGATCTCGGCGGGGCCGAGACCAATAGCGAGATGGCGGTGGAAATGATGCCGGAGGAGCGGCGCGAGCGCATCGTCATCTGTAATGCACCGATTGTGGAAGGCGCCGTGATGGCCGCCACCGAAGCGTCCGGCGGCTCGCCGCTGGCCGTCGTGCAGGCGACCGCCGAGGAACTCATGTCGGCATGAATGACATGTCGGCAAAAGGTAGCGAGAGGAATGCAAGGATGCAGGAGGTGACGGCCAGCGCCCTGCTCACCAACAAGATCGGGCTTCATGCCCGGCCCTCGGTGAAGCTTACCCAGACCGCCAAGCGCTTCGGCTCCCGTATAGAGGTCGCGACCAGCGCGGCCGGCCCGTGGACCGATGCCAAGAGCCCGGTGAAGATCATGCGCGTCAAGGCGGCCCAGGGCGAAGTGCTGCATTTCAAGGCCAGCGGCGAAGATGCTTCCGCCGCGCTCGCTGCGCTCGTCGATATCGTCGCACGCAAGTTCGATGAGGAGTGAGGCGTGATGGAACGCCGCCTTTCCGGCCTCGCCGCATCGACCGGGCTCGCCTTCGGTCCGGCGGTGGCATTTCGCGCAGTCGGCGAGATGCGGCGCGTGAAGGGTCCGGTCGCAAGTGAGCGACAGGCTCTGGCGGACGCCGTTGCCGCTTCCCTCCAGGCCGTCACGGCCTTGGCGGCCGGTCTTCACGGCGACGCTGCCGATATCGTGGGCTTTCAGGTGGCGCTGCTCGAAGACGACGTCTTGACCGAGGGCGCCTATGCAGCAATCGAGCGCGGCGTGCCTGCCGACGCGGCCTGGCGACAGGCGCTGGCGGAGGAGATCGCGGGATATGAGGCGTCCGACGACGCCTATTTCCGCGCCCGCGCCACAGATTTGTCTGATATCCGGGACCGGGTTCTTCGCCAGCTTTTCGGCTTGCCCGAACTGACGAATGCGCCGCCCGGCGCCGTCATTCTGGCGCAGGATCTGCCGCCCTCCACCTTCCTTGGCATCGATTGGTCGCAAGGCGGCGGCATCGTGCTCGGGGCCGGCAGCCCGACCAGCCATGTCGCCATGCTAGCGCGCGGTCGTGGCGTGCCGATGGTGGTCGGCATCGGCTCCGACTGGGAGGCGGTCTCCGGGACGGTCGTCGTCGATGGCATGGCAGGCCTCGTCCTGACCGGCCCGTCACGCGCGAGCATCGACGAGGCGCGACGGCGGGCAGACGAACTCGGCCACGTGCGGAGCAAGGCGGAAACCCGCAAGCGCGAGCCTGCGCTGACCCGCGACGGGACCCCGATCGCCGTGATGGTCAATGTCGCGGGGAGCGCCGATGTCGCGGGCTTCCCGGCCGAGGCTTGCGACGGCATCGGCCTGACCCGCACGGAATTCCTCGTCGAGCAGGCCTTGCAGGATGAGGCGCGCCAGTTCGAGGCCTATGCCGCGTTGCTGCACTGGGCTGGCGGTCGGCCGGTAACGATCCGCACGCTCGATGCCGGCGGAGACAAGCCCATCGCCGGCTACACGATCGATGGCGAGACCAATCCCTTTCTTGGCCTGCGTGGCATCAGGCTGTCCCTGCGCCATGCCGACGTCTTCCGCGTCCAATTGCGGGCGTTGGCCCGGGCGGCGAGCCTGGGCCCGCTCAAGGTCATGCTGCCTATGGTCACCGCAGCGCAGGAACTGGAACAAACGAGAGTGCTGCTGGACGGCGTTCTGGCGGAACTCGCGGCGGAAGGATTGCCGCATGCAGCGCCTGCGCTCGGCATCATGGTCGAGGTTCCGGCCGCCGCCATGGCGGTCGCGAGCTTCGACGCCGCCTTTTTCTCGATCGGCTCCAACGATCTGACGCAATACGCGACCGCCGCCGCGCGCGATGGATCGGAGGTCGCGGCCTATGCCGACGTCCTGCATCCCGGCGTGCTCGCCATGATAGCCCATGTCGCGCGCCATGGCGCCGACCTTGGTCGAGAAGTCAGTCTCTGCGGCGATGCGGGAGGCGATCCGCGCGCCATCGCCGCATTGCTGCGGGCCGGCGTCCGGGCCGTGTCGGTCTCTCCCGGGCTGTTGGCGATGGCGAAGGAAGCGATCCGGGCGGTCGATCTCTCGCAGCCAGTGACGGACGCATGACCAGCCCCGAAACCCTCCCGACCGACCCTTCGCCATTGGCCGCGTACAAGGCGATCCTGCGCGCGATCATCGAGAACCGCCCCTCCGGCACCCGGCAGCGGCTGGCGGAAGCCATCGGCAAGAACCGCAGCTTCATTTCGCAGATCATCAGCCCCGCCTATGCCACGCCAGTGCCGGTGCAGCATCTGGAGACGATCTTCCATGTCTGCCATTTCGCGCCGCGGGAGCGGCAGGCCTTCCTGAACGCCTATCGCGCCGCGCATCCGGGGCGCCTGGAGGTGGTCGATGCCGGGCGGCCGATGCGCCGGCTGGTGGTCGAGTTGCCGGATTTCGGCAGCGCCGACCTGAATGCCCGGGTCGACCATATCGTGCTGGGGGTCGCGCGCGGCCTGGTGTCCCTGATCCCGGCCGCCGCCGACGAAGAAGCCGATGCGCAGGGGGAGAGCCTATGAAGAAACTGATCAACGCGGTCGACAGCATTCTGTCGGAGAGCCTCCAGGGACTCGCCGCCATTCATGGCGATATCCTCATGCTCGGCGAAGAGGAAAAGTTCGTTCGACGCAAGGTGCTGAAGCCCGGCAAGGTCGCGCTGATCTCGGGTGGGGGCTCTGGCCATGAACCCTTGCATGCCGGCTTCGTCGGCACCGGCATGCTCGATGCCGCCTGTCCGGGGCAGGTCTTCACCTCGCCGACGCCGGACCAGATGCTGGCGGCGGTGAACGCCGTCGGCACGGCGGCGGGCTCGCTCTTCATCGTCAAGAACTATGAAGGCGACGTGATGAATTTCGAGATGGCGGCCGAGATGGCCGAGAGCCCAGTCGCGACCGTCATCACCGATGACGACGTCGCGGTCCCGGCCTCGACCTGGTCCACCGGCAGGCGTGGCGTCGCAGGCACGCTGATCGTCGAGAAGATGGTCGGCGCCGCCGCCGAGCAGGGCCGCGAGCTCGATACGCTGAAGTCCCTCGGCGAGGAGGTCAACCGGCGCACCCGCTCGATGGGCGTGGCCCTCACTTCCTGCACCGTGCCTGCAGCCGGCAAGCCGACCTTCACCCTCGGTGAGGACGAGATAGAGATGGGCGTCGGCATCCACGGCGAACCGGGCCGGCGGCGCGTGAAGCTGGCAACGGCGGACGCTATCGCCGACGAGATGATGGGGGCGATCCTCGGCGATCTTTCCCTGAAGAGCGGCGCGCCCTGCCTGCTGCTCGTCAATGGCTTCGGCGGGACGCCCGCCATGGAGCTCTATCTGATGGCCAATGCTGCAAGGCGCGTCCTGGCGGGACGCGGTCTCGCCATCGCACGTGGCCTGGTTGGGTCTTACGTCACCTCTCTGGACATGGCTGGTTGTTCGCTAACCGTGACGGCGCTGGACGACAGCATGATCCAACTCTGGGACTCGCCGGTCCATACGGCTGCGCTGCGTTGGGGGTAAGCACCGCAAGCGTTGGGGCGGATCTTGCCTGGAATTTGCCTTCGCCGTTGAGCCGGCGATGCCGCGCTCACCACTGTGTGGGGGCAACGATCCCTCGGGCTGCGCATGAGATAAAGCCAATAAGGGATCCTGCTCGTGGTAGGTGCGCCATTCCTTGCGACTGCCGAATGGGGTGCGGGCGGCTCGCACTGTCCGCCCGCACCCCCGGGGCGTTTGTCTCAGTTCTTTTTGGGCGGAGTCGCCGGCCAGGACTTGATCAGCGTGTCGTAGTCGATCGTCTCGCCCTTCGGCTTCTCATTGGCGAGCTTGGGCTGCGGCGCGATGTTGCCGTCCGCCTTGGACTTGGCGAACCAGGCATCCGCCGTCTGCTTCGGGTTCAGCTTCGGGCCGCAATCGCCCTGGACGCCGGAGCGTTCGAGCCGCTCCAACACCGAGTCCTGCGCCGCCGCGAGTGAATCCATCGCCGCCTGCGCGGTCTTGGCACCCGAGGAGGCATCGCCGATGTTCTGCCACCAGAGCTGTGCGAGACGCGGGTAGTCGGGAACGTTGTTGCCGGTCGGCGTCCACTGCACGCGCGCCGGCGATCGGTAGAACTCGATCAGCCCGCCGAGTTTCGGCGCCCGCTCTGTGAAGCTCTTGTCCCAGATGTCGCTCTCGCGGATGAAGGTCAGGCCGACATGGCTCTTCTTCAGGCTGACCGATTTGGAGACGATGAACTGGAGGTAGAGCCAGGCCGCCTTGCGCTTCTCCAGCGGGGTCGATTCAAGCAGGGTCAATGAGCCGGCATCCTGGTAGCCAAGCTTCATGCCTTCCTTCCAGTAGGAGCCCTTGGGCGAGGGGGCCATGCGCCATTTCGGGGTGCCGTCGGCATTCACCACCGGCAGGCCGGGCTTGACCATGTCGGCCGTGAAGGCGGTGTACCAAAAGATCTGCTGCGCGATCGTGCCCTGCGCCGGTACAGGCCCCGATTCCGAGAAGGTCATGCCGCGTGCCTGAGGCGGCGCGTATTTGTTGAGCCAGTCGACATATTTCTGGACGGCATAGACCGAAGCCGGGCCGTTGGTGTCGCCGCCGCGATCCACCGAGGAGCCGACCGGGCGGCAGCCCTCCATGCGGATGCCCCATTCGTCGACCGGCTTGCCGTTCGGGATGCCCTTGTCGCCATTGCCGGCCATCGAGAGCCAGGCATCGGTGAAGCGCCAGCCGAGCGAGGGGTCCTTCTTGCCGTAGTCCATATGGCCAAAGACCCGGACGCCGTCGACCTCCTTGATATCGTTCGAGAAGAACTCGGCAATGTCTTCATAGGCCGACCAGTTGACGGGTACGCCGAGCTCGTAGCCGTACTTGGTCTTGAATTTCTCCTTGAAGTCCGGGCGGGTGAACCAGTCGTAGCGGAACCAGTAAAGGTTCGCGAATTGCTGGTCCGGCAGCTGGTAGAGCTTTCCGTCCGGTGCGGTGCCGAAGGATTTACCGATGAAGTCGTCGACGTCGAGCATCGGGTTGGTGACGTCCTTGCCCGGCCCCGCCATCCAGTCCGTCAGGTTCGTGGTCTGCTTGTAGCGAAAATGCGTGCCGATCAGGTCGGAGTCGTTGATCCAGCCGTCATAGACGTTCCGGCCGGACTGCATCTGTGTCTGCAGCTTCTCGACCACGTCGCCTTCCTGGATCAGGTCGTGCTTCAGCTTGATGCCGGTGATCTCGCTGAAGGCCCTGGCCAGCGTACGGGCTTCGTATTCATGGGTGGTGATGGTCTCTGAGACGATATTGACCTCCATGCCGGCGAAGGGTTTCGCGGCATTGACGAACCACTCCATTTCCTTGAGCTGCGCATCCTTGGCCAGTGTGGAAGGCTGGAATTCGCTGTCGACCCAGCGTCGCGCCGCATCCATGTCGGCGAGGGCGGGCACGGCGCTGAGCAAGGAGCTGAGCGCGGTAGCGGCTAGCATCTGCTTTCTCATCGTTTCCTCCACTAGTTGATTGTTCTTGCGAGCCTTGTTGGCTCCCTTTGCGCAGGCAATGTTCGTGCGAGAGCAGCCTCCGTGGTTAGGGTTAGACGAAGCGAAAAACCGTGGTGGCGTAGAGAAACGAAAGGCCGGTCGCCCACCAGAGATCGGCGGCGGTGAGGCCGAGCCAGGCGAGGTGGATGAAGGCCGATCCAAGCAGGCTCAGGAAGAGTCGGTCGCCGCGTGTCGTCGGGATGCCGAGCACGCCGACGCGCTCGAGTTCGGGCCGCCAGATCGCCAGCGCCGTCATCACGCCGAGCAGGCCGAAGAGACCGGCAAAGAACAGCCCGGTCTGCGGTGTCCACGCCATCCATGCCAGATCGGGCATCAGACCCTCCCCAGGGCAAAGCCCTTGGCGATGTAGTTTCGGACGAACCAGATCACGAGCGCACCGGGGATCAACGTCAGCACGCCGGCGGCCGCGAGCAGTCCCCAGTCCATGCCTGCGGCCGAGACCGTGCGCGTCATCGTGGCGGCGATCGGCTTGGCGTTGACCGTCGTCAGGGTCCGCGCCAGCAAGAGCTCGACCCAGGAGAACATGAAACAGAAGAAGGCGGTGACGCCGATGCCGTTGGCGATGATCGGGGTGAAGATCTTCACGAAGAAGCGCGGGAAGGAATAGCCGTCGAGATAGGCTGTCTCGTCGATTTCGCGCGGCACGCCGGACATGAAGCCTTCGAGGATCCAGACCGCGAGCGGCACATTGAACAGGCAATGAGCCAGCGCCACCGCGAGCGGCGTGTCGAAGAGCCCGATCGCCGAATAGAGGTTGAAGAAGGGCAGTGCGAAGATCGCGGGGGGCGCCATCCGGTTCGAGAGGAGCCAGAAGAACAGGTGCTTGTCGCCGAGGAAGCGGTAGCGCGAGAAGGCATAGGCGGCTGGAAGCGCCAGCGTGATCGAGATCACCGTATTCATGACCACATAGGTCAGCGAGTTGATGTAGCCGGAGTACCAGGACGGGTCGGTGAAGATCGTCCGGTAGTTCTCGAATGTGATCTCGCGCGGCCAGAGCGTCATGCCGGAATTGATCTCGGCATTGGTCTTCAGGCTCATCACGACGAGCCAGTAAATCGGCAGGATCAGGAAAATCAGATAGAGGCCGAGCGTCAGCGCGCTGCCGTTGAAGCGAAGGGCGGAGCGCGCCTTCGGTGCCGCTTCGGCTGCGGAAAGTGCCGCGGTCGAGCTGAGGCTGCCCGTCGTCATCGGCCGCCCTCAGCATCCGCCGGCGGGCGCCGACGCTCGACATCGAGATTGGTCATCACCGTGTAGAAGACCCAGCACACGGCGAGGATGATCAGGTTGTAGACGATCGACATCGCCGCGGCCTTGCCGAGATCGAACTGGCCGAGCGCGAGCTTCACCAGCTCGATCGAGAGGAAGGTCGTCGAATTGCCTGGTCCGCCGCCGGTGACGACGAAGGGCTCGGTATAGATCATGAACGAATCCATGAAGCGCAGCAGAACGGCTATGATCAGCACGCGCCGCATCTTCGGCAGCTGGATGAAACGGAACACCGCCCAGCGGCTGGCGCCGTCGATACGTGCGGCCTGGTAAAAGGCGTCCGGGATGGATTTCAAGCCGGCATAGCAGAGCAGCGCCACCAGCGAGGTCCAGTGCCAGACGTCCATCACGATGATGGTGATCCAAGCCGCAAGCGGATCGGCGACATAGTTGTAGTCGATGCCGAGCCGGTTGACTGTGTAGCCGAGCAGCCCGATATCGCCGCGCGCGAACACCTGCCAGATCGTGCCGACCACGTTCCACGGCACGAGCAGCGGCATCGCCATCAGCACCAGCGTCGCCGCCACCTTCCAGCCCTCGCGCGGCATGGCGAGCGCGACCGTGATGCCCAGCGGCACCTGGATCGTCAGGATGATCGCGGAGAACAGGAGGTTGCGCCAAAACGAGTCGCGCACGCGGCCGCCCAGGTCGCTCGACGGGTCGAGCAGTTCCTTGAACCAGCCGGTGCCGTTCCAGAAGAACTGGTTGTTGCCGAACGTATCCTGCACCGAATAGTTCACCACCGTCATCAGCGGGATCACCGCCGAGAAGGCAACGATGGCGAGGACCGGCAGAACAAGGAACCAGGCGCGGTTGTCATAGGGCTTGTCCATCACGCCCTGCCCTCCAGCCGTTCGCCATCGGCATAGACATGGATGTGATCGGGCTGAAGGATGAGCCCCGCGCTCTCGCCGATGTCGCTGAGCCCGTCGGGCACACCGGCGGCAACCGCGTATTCGCGCAATCGCAGGCGCGCCAGCCGGGAGCGGCCGAGATCGTCGATGCGCTCGACCGTGACGGGTACCCCCTCGCCGGGGCGGGCGAGTGTTGCGAATTCGGGCCTGATCCCGATCTCGATCCGTTTGCCGGACGGAATGTCGTAGCTCCGTGGCAACTCGATCGTCGCTCCCGCGACATGGGCGCAGTTGCCCGCGACAGAGGCCGGAATCACGTTCATGCCCGGGGAGCCGATAAAATAGCCGACGAAGGTATGGGCCGGCTTCTCGAACAATTCGTCCGGCCGCCCGGTCTGCACGACCCTTCCATCATGCATCACGACCACGGTGTCGGCGAAGGTCAGCGCCTCGGTCTGGTCRTGSGTSACATAGATCATGGTGACGTCGAGCGCTCTGTGAAGCGCCTTGAGCTTGGAACGCAACTCCCACTTCAGTTGCGGGTCGATGACGGTCAAAGGCTCGTCGAAGAGGATGGCTGCAACATCAGGGCGGACGAGGCCGCGACCGAGCGAGATCTTCTGCTTGGCGTCAGCCGTGAGTCCTCTCGCCTTGTGGTTGAGCTCGCCGGTCAGTTCCAGAAGCGTCGCGATCTCGCGCACACGGCCATCGACGGCTCTGGCCTCCATGCCGCGATTGCGCAGCGGGAAGGCGAGATTCTCGTAGACGGTCATCGTGTCGTAAACGACCGGGAATTGAAACACCTGGGCGATGTTGCGCTCTTCCGTCGGTAGGTGCGCGACATCTCGACCGTCGAACAGCACGCGGCCATGTGATGGGATGACAAGACCCGAGATGATGTTGAGCAACGTCGTCTTGCCGCAGCCGGAGGGGCCGAGCAAGGCGTAGGCGCCTCCCTGGCGCCAGGTCAGCGTCATCGGCTTCAGAGCGAAATCGCCCGGTGCCGAAGCGCCTCGCTTATAGGAATGCGCGAGATCGGAAAGCTCGATGCGCGCCATTGAGCGTCTCCTCAAGCAGCCGAGAGGAAGGCTGGGGCGTGAGCGAGCCGCCCGTTGGAATCAAAGACGAAGACAGTCGTCGGGTCGACATGCACTGAGATGGTGGCGCCGGGCTCCAAATCGTGCACGCCCGGCGCAAGCGCCACCCAGCGCGCACCCGCGCATTCGACATGGACGAAACTTTCGGAGCCGGCGATCTCAGCCACGATCACCCTGCCGTCGAAGCGCAGGCTAGGCCCGGCGGGAACTCGTAAATGAAGATGATGGGCCCGAAATCCGACCTGATAATCCCCGTCGGCTAGCCCGGTGAGCGCTCCAGTCGCGGGAGCGCTCACACCGTCGGGGAGGACGATTTCCGCGCCATTTTTGGTAACAGGCAAAATGTTGAGCGGCGGATCGGAGAAGATGCGCGCCGTGATCAGATCCTGCGGCCGGCGATAGACCGCCGCGCTCGGCCCATGTTGCGTCACCCGGCCCTGCCAGAGCGTGGCGGTATGGTCGCCCAGCAGCAGCGCTTCCTGCGGTTCGGTCGTGGCATAGACGACTGTCGCATTCGACATGCGAACGATCTTGGGAAGTTCCTCGCGCAGTTCCTCGCGCAACTTGTAATCAAGGTTGGCCAATGGCTCGTCGAGCAGGACGAGATCGGCGCCCTTGATCAGCGCGCGAGCCATGGCGGTACGCTGCTGCTGTCCGCCGGAGAGGTTGAGCGGCATCCGCTCAAGGAATGGATCGAGTTGCATCAGGCGCGCCATTGCTCGCACCTTGCTCTCGATTTCCGCTTTGGGCAGCCCTTTGACCCTGAGGGGCGAGGCGATGTTCTCGAAGACGTTGAGGTTGGGGTAGTTGATGAATTGCTGGTAGACCATCGCGACCGAGCGCTCGCGTACGGCTAGGCCGGTTACATCCCTCTCTCGGTCGCCCTCGTCGACCAGGATGCGCCCCGATGTCGGCCTGTCGAGGCCGGCCATCAGCCGCATCAGAGAGGTCTTTCCCGCCAGCGTCGCGCCGAGCAACACGGTCATCGTTCCCGGTGGAAGCCGCAGCGTCGTCTCGTGAATGTGCGTCAGCGCTCCGACGTCGCGACGCACCTTGTCGAGAACAAGACCCACTCCAGCCTCCTTCAAGCCCTCCGGGTTACCGGAGTGTGAACGATCTCATTCATCGGTGCGTCGAGCATTTCCCGCGGTTCGTCCGACCGGCCCATATCCGAATTCGTCCAGCGCTCGTGGTCCACCCGCTGCCCCATTTGCCGGGAGGTGCCTAGCTCGGGTGCACGGAGCCGGTGCCGAACGCTGGCCCGGATTCGATTTTCTCTCAACACCAGCCAGCATGTCAGGAGCCCTCGTATCACAGGTGCGCAGTAGTCAGATGGCGGTTGCGCAAGCCAAGAATAGCGCCAATCGGTCCTGTTCACGAGGGCTTCGAGGTCGGTTGCCGCAAAAACATCCTGACATAATTCCGATCGAGGGAGCGAAGGGCGCGTCGACGTCCGTTATGCCGACCCTTCAGGATCGTATCCCCCTGCATCCGACCGGATCGGTGCTGATCGGTGGACGACGCTAGCGAGTGAGGCCGTTCGCAACTGAATGTGTCAGTTCAGCTTCGGCAGAAGGGTCCGCCCGCAGCCTCTTGTACTCTGAGGGCGATCCCCCTTCCGCAGGAAATGATGCAGAACCACTACAGCCGCTTCCTTCCGCAAGATAAGGCGCCGCTGGCAGCGAAGATCCTGATCAGGTTTGGGAAGCGGCGGGAGATCGGGCCATCCGGTTGGCATGATAAAAAGCCGAGTCCGCTTACGGGGCATCCACCGAATGTCCGGAAGTGGCGCGACGCGGCCTCAAGTCTCACTTCCCCGAACACGGGGGTCGTTGATCGCCGGCTGCGTCGTCTTCCGAAAGGCAGACCACGCCTCATTACCAAGTCACTCACGCCGCCGGAAGTGGCCCATTCTCGCTCCAGTCGGATACGCCGCGAGCGGGTTAGGGGTTTCACCTTGATCGCTGTGCCGAGCGCTATTCCGCCTGCGATTGTCCCGATTGTCTATAACACCAGCAACGTGCTGGTCGGCAGCATCGGGGAGCGCCTGGCACCGTTGAATATTCAAGGTGGACCGCTCATCGAACGACCGATCACAGGGCTTGGCCTGGAAGACGAATTCTCTCTTCTGAGATTTCAAAAGAGAATTGAGAGATGTCAGGTATGGCCTAACATGCGGCCATGTTTAACTGGATGCTTTGGCGGCAGGGATCTGCGAGCGCGACGCTGGCTCTGCTGAGCGGCTGGCGCCAAGACTAATGGCGCCTTTCCCGGCCGCGGAATGAGAGAAACGTGATGCACAAGTCGTTCGCCTGGTTCGTCGCCGCCACTCTCGCCCTGGCGACGCCCGCCATTGCCGGCGCAGACCGTTTCGTCGTCGATCTCGCGGCCGAGCCCTCAACGCTCGACCCCCAGCTCCAATGGAATCCCGACAGCTATTACGTTTACCGCAACATATTCGACAATCTCGTCACGCGCGACGACAAAGGCGAGATTGCTCCGCAGATCGCCACGGCGTGGCGCAACGTGTCCGACACCGAGGTCATCTTCACGCTCCGGCCGGACGTGACGTTCCATGACGGCTCGAGGCTCACGGCCGAGGATGTGGCCTTCAGCATCGAGCGAGTCACCGACAAGAGCTTCGCCAGCCCTCAGCGTGGTCAATTCAACAAGATCGTGCAGGCGGCGCCGCTTTCCCCGACAGAAATCAAGCTCGTCACAGACGGGCCCTATCCCGCGCTGCTTGCTCAGCTCGTCAAGCTCTCCATCGTGCCCAAGAAGGTCGTCGAGGCGATGGGCAAGGATGCCTTCAACCTGAAGCCAGTCGGGAGCGGGCCGTATAAGTTCGAAGCTTGGCAGCGCGGGGTCGCCGTGACCCTGAGCCGCAATGATGCTTATTGGGGAACGAAAGGGCCGTTTCCGGTCGCGCTTTTCCGTGCGGTTCCGGATAGTGCCACGCGTCTCGCCAACCTGCAGGCCGGTGCCTCCGATCTTGTGGTCGGACTCGACAGTGACCAGCTCGCCCAGCTCAAGGGCTCACAGCGCGCCAAGCCTTTGACCACTCTGACGGAGCGCCTCGCCTATCTACGTCTGAATCCTAATCGCCCGCCTTTCGACGATCCCAAGATCCGTGAGGCGATTGCGCGAGCCGTCGACAAGCAGGGGATCATCGACGGCATTCTGGGCGGACAGGAGAAGCCGATCGCACAGATGCTCACGCCCGCACATTTCGGCTGGGCAGATGGCATCGGGGGGCTGGCCTACGATCCTGCCCGCGCGAAGGCCCTGGTTGCCGAGGCGGGTGCGGCCGGAAAAATTCCGATTCCGCTCACGACCGCGCCATTCTTCGACCAGCGCGTCGTTCAGGCGATCCAACAGCAACTGCGCGATGCCGGGCTCGACGTGTCGATCGAGCTGATCGATACGCCCAGCTTCCTGCAGCGCACCCAGCGCGGCCCCGTCGAAGCGCCCGTGCTGGCCATCAGCCGTTCGTCATGCGCCTGTCAGGATGCGGACGGTGCGCTGTACGAGCTCTTCCACGCCGGCAGCGGTTGGACGATCGTCGAGAATAAGGAGGTCGACGGTCTTCTCGATCGCGCTCGCTCGGCCCTCGACCCGGCCGCGCGGCTGGCCGACTATCGCAAAGTTCACGAGATCATCGCTGCCTCGCTTCCAGTCGTCCCGCTCTACCAAACGGTCGCCGGATATGGCGCAGCCAAGCCTGTGCAGTTCACGCCGACACCGAACGAGAGCTTGTTCCTGAACCGGATCCGCTGGACTGACTGAACGCGTCGCGATGCAAACCCGGCGTAGCCAGCAGCCGGCTGAGTCATCGGCCGAGCAAGGTGTGAAACGGCCCGCCGTCGCTATAGAGCCACGAAGTCCGCTTCCGCGTATAGGCTCAATGTCTGGTTGTGGCGCCGAATGGTATGCGGATGAGGATTTCGATGACCGCCGATCCTAGTCCGGCCCATCCCGCCGTCTCGGCTTATCTCGAGGACGGATACGACCGAGTTCCCGGCATGTCCTCGCGCTTCGCCGCTGCGATATGTGCCCGGCTGCTGCGGCTTCAGACCGAACAGGGCGTGAGCGGACCGATCGCAGAGATCGGCGCCTTCGAGGGCCGCTTCCTGATCGCGCTCGCTCATGCGCTGGAACCAGGCGAGGTCGCACTGGCGGTCGATCTTTTCGAGTGGCCGGATGCCGGCGTGCAAGAGCGATTTGAGGCGAACGCGGCCCGCCATGGTATCGGACCCGAGCGCCGCGTCAGCGTGAAAGCCGACAGCGGCACGATGACGCCGGCGGATCTCATCGCGCACGCGCGGGGCGAGCGCCTGCGGCTCATCCATATCGATGGCGAACACTCGCGCGCTGCCCTGGCGAAGGATCTCGCGCTCGCCACCGCCTGCCTGGTCGAGGGCGGACTGATCGTGCTCGACGACATGCTGCACCCTGGCTACCCGACACTCATGGTCGCCGTGCAGCATTTTCTCGACGCCCATCCCGACATCGTGCCGCTATGCCTCATCGATCGCGAAAGCGTCGTGGCCGCGACCAAGTTCGTGCTGTGCCAGCGCCAATGGTTCGAGCGCTACCAGGCGCCGATGCTGACGATCTTCGAAAGCTGGATCTGGCCGATGGGCGCCGATTTCGAGCCGCACTGGTGCCTGGTGCTATCGCAGGACACCCGGCTCGCAGAGATCCGGTGACGCCCGCAACGGAGCCTGAACGCCCGCTCTACGGCACGCCGCTCGATCCAGGGCGTCCCTTCGCCTAGGTTGAAGAGTGTCCGCTGTCGGGCAAAGCGTCAACTTCCGCTTATGGCGCGAGCAGCGGATGGACTCGGCACGCATCCATACGTGTGGCCAAATTCGGCGCGGGGACTGCTATAGATGGCGCGATTGCCGGACATGTCCCGGCAGAGCAGGAGTAGATTGTGACCGAGCGATTTGAACGGCATCGCCAACCCTGGACACATGAGGAACTCGAGAAGCTAAAGTTGCTCGCCAAGAAGGGCATGGCACTGAAGGCGATTTCGAAAGCGATGACCCGCAGCGAAGAATCCATCAAAGATCGCGCGAAACTCGATGGTATCGGGATCGCCAAGCTCCGTTAGGCCGTGCTCAGACTGCGGCTTGCGACGCAAAGCGACGTCCGCTGCGGGACGATGGCGCAACGTCCTTTCTTGGCGGTTCTCATGCGTTGTCGAGTTGGAGTACAAATCCGTTCCTCACCTCGGCCAGCACGCCTAAGAAGTCGCGGACAAGCTGCGGTCGCGGGCGCCCTGGCGGAAAGACAAGGTGTTTGCGAAAATGCAAGGCCGGCTCGAAGCGCAACACCTTGAACCCTGACCGGTCGAGCCCGGTGATTGCTGCCGGATTGACCAAGCCGACGCTGGATCTGAAGCCATTGAATCAGGATGCGAGCGAGCCGCTTCCGCCCGGCCCGTGAAGGGCGTGCGACCTCGGTCGCTGGCACCGAAGTGAGCCTTTCCTTCTCCCATCGGGGGAGAAGGTGGCACGGCGGAGCCGTGACGGATGAGGGCAGAACCTCGTTCCAAACAAGAAAAGGGCCGCCTAAGCGGCCCTTCCCTCATCCGTCTGCTCCGCGGACACCTTCTCCCCCAGAGGGAAGAAGGTGACTACGCCGCCAACCCCTTTGCCATTTCGCTGACCTGCTTCTCGAACAGCGCGCGATAGGCGCCGCCCTCGCGGGTCAGCAGGGCGTCGTGCGGGCCTTCCTCGACCACGCTGCCGCGATCGAAGACCAGGATGCGGTCCATGGCCCGCACCGTGGAGAGACGATGCGCGATCACGACCGTGGTGCGCCCCTCCATCAGGCGCTCGATCGCCTGCTGGATCAGCGCCTCCGATTCCGAATCGAGGCTGGAGGTCGCCTCGTCCAGGATCAGGATCGGCGCATCGGCCAGGAAGGCGCGGGCCAGCGCGACGCGCTGGCGCTCGCCGCCAGAGAGCTTGATGCCGCGCTCGCCGACGAGCGTGCCGTAGCCCTTGGGCAGGCGCATGATGAACTCATGCGCGTTGGCGAGCTTCGCCGCCTGCTCGATCTGCGCCTGGCTGGCACCCGGCCGGCCATAGGCGATGTTCTCGGCCAGCGAGCGGTGGAACAGCACCGGCTCCTGCTGCACGATCGCGATCTGCCGGCGCAGGCTCTCCTGCGTGACATCGGCGATATCCTGCCCGTCGATCGCGATCCGGCCCGAGGTGACGTCGTAGAGCCGCTGCACCAGCTTGACGAAGGTCGTCTTGCCGGAGCCGGAGCGGCCGACGAGGCCGACCTTCTCGCCGCCACGGATGGTCAGCGAGAAGTCGCGGTAGAGCGGGTCGACATGGCCGCCGTAATGGAAGGTCACGTCCTCGAAGGCGATCTCGCCCGCCGTCACGCCCATCTCCACGGCGCCCTTCCGGTCCGGCACGCCATAGGGAAGATCGTGCATCCAGACGAGCTCCTCCATGTCGTTGACCGAGCGCTGCAGGTTGTGGACGTGCTGGCCGACATCGCGCAGATAGCCATGCACCACCGCATAGGCCGTCAGCACGAAGGCGACATCGCCCGCGCTCGCCCGTCCTTTCAGCCAGAGCCAGATGACGAGGCCGATCACCGCGGCGCGCAGCAGCAGCAGCACCATCAGCTGGCCGGTGCCCGACCAGGTGCCACGCAGCCAGGCGCGCCGCGTCCTGAGGCTCCACTTCGCCATCACGGTCGCGAGGCGCAGATCCTCGCGCGCCTCCGCGCCATAGGCCTTCACCACGGGGTTGCAGGTGATGGCGTCCGCCAGCGAGCCGCCGAGGCGGGTATCCCAGGCATTGCCCAGCCGCGCCGCCGGCGCGACGAAGCGCAGCGAAAGCACAAGCGTCAGCCCGATATAGGCCAGTGCTCCCACCGCCACCACGAGCCCCATCACCGGCCAGTGCCAGGCGAGCAGCGCCGTCATGCCCAGCAGGATGACGAGCGAGGGCAGCAGCGCGATCAGGATCGTGTCGGTCAGCAGGTCGAGCGCCCACATGCCGCGCGTAATCTTGCGCACCGTCGAGCCGGCGAAGTTGTTGGCGTGCCAGTCGGTCGAGAAGCGTTGCAGGCGCGCGAACGCCTCCTGCGCCACATCGCTCATCGTGCGCAGCGTCATGGTCGTCAGCCCGATGAAGGCGAAGTGCCGCCCCAGCACGGTGACGACGGCGAGCGCCATCATTCCACTGAGCGCCCACAGCGCCGCATCGGCACCGCCGACCCCGGTCGCGACCGCATCGACGAGGCGGCCGGCATAGACCGGCGTGAACAGCTCGGCCAGGGTCGCGACGGCAGTGACGCCGGCAACCCAGGCGACCTGCCTGGGCTGGCGCGCCCAGTGTCTGAAAGTAAAGCCGAGGACGGCTCGAAACGGCTCGCGCCGCCCGGTTTGAGTATCGAGAGACATAGCATCATTCGGCGCCGAAACGGCAGCCGACTCCGGATCAGGCGGAGGCGACGACACAGCGCCGACTCCAGCAATGGACAATAATCGTTTGGAAAAGGCTCAGGAGACCGCCGGCAGGCGGGCCTCGTGCGAGACCGACCTAGTGCCGGTGTGGTCGCATGGGAGTGACAGCGGTGGTGACGATTACCATTCAGCCCTCCCTTTCTTGAGTTGGAGCCAGATTGCGGAAGATGCCTGATTGTTAGGCAGAGCGCAACCCTGCCCGCCATGCGACCGCTGCACGGGGCGCCTTCGCTGGTTTCAGGACGAAGCCGGCAGGATCACCAGAACAGCGCGACGAGCCGGGCCGCGATCACCAGCGCGAAAGCGGCGATGATCGTGGCCAGAACCTGTTGGCGCTTGGCGCGGTTGGGGAATTGCCTGGACAGCAGCTTGCCCAGAGGCTTGCGGAAGATGAAGGCCGCGACAAGGAGAACGATGACGATATGAGACAAGGCTCGGCCTCAGCCCTTCTTGTCTGTGGCAGCGGGCTCGACCGGCGCGCCGGCCTTCTTCCAGGCGCCGAAGCCGCCGGCGACATGGGCGACGGGTTTCAGCCCCATCTCCTGCGCCGTCTGCGCCGCGAGCGCCGAGCGCCAGCCGCCACCGCAGAAGAACACGAAGCGCTTGTCCTCGGCGAAAACCGGCTTGGCGTAGGGGCTTTCCGGGTCGATCCAGAATTCGAGCATCCCGCGCGGGCAATGGAAGGCGCCGGGCATGCGCCCTTCCCGCTCCAGCTCGCGCGGATCGCGCAGGTCGACGAAGACGACGTCGTCGCGGCCATGGAGCGCCCGCGCTTCCTCGACCGACAGCGTCTCGATCCGGCTCTCGGCTTCCGCGACCAGGGCCTTGTAGCCCTTCGTGATGGTTTGCGGCACGGTCGCCCTCCCGAATCCGCGCGCACCGTGGCGGCTCGCCGCCGCAGCGTCAATGCCATGGCGCTTGCCGCTGGCGCGGCCTCGGCACAAGCTGCTTGCTTCTCCGGCGGGTGAAGTGGCACAGCGACGGCATGCTCGGTTTCAGTAATCTGGACGTGATCGCCCTGGCGTTCTTCGCCGCCTCCTGGATCGGCTATCACTATGCCGTCGAACTCGGCCCTCATGCGGCCAAGACGCTCAACATGCGGATGAACCTGCGCCGCGCCAGCTGGATCAACGAATCGATGAAGCGGGAGAACCGCATCGTCGACACCCAGGTGATGAACGGCCTGCAGAACGGCACCGCCTTCTTTGCTTCGACCTCGCTGATCGCCATCGGCGGCACGCTCGCCCTGCTGCAATCGACCGACCGCGTCGTCGCCATCTTCTCCGACCTGCCCTTCGTCCCGGTGACGCAGCGCGCGGTCTGGGAAATGAAGGTGATCGGCCTCGCCGGTGTCTTCGGCTATGCCTTCTTCAAATTCGCCTGGAGTTACCGCCTGTTCAATTATTGCGTCATCCTGCTCGGCGCCCTGCCGCCTGCATCGGGGCGCAACGAGATCGCGGCGGCCCATGCCGTGCATGAGACGATCGAGATGAACATCGCCGCCGGCCGCCACTTCAATCGTGGCCAGCGCGCCTTCTTCTTCGCGCTCGCCTATCTCGGCTGGTTCCTCGGGCCGGTCACCTTCCTGGCCTTCACCGGCGCGGTGCTGGTCGCGATGTATCGGCGCCAGTTCGCCTCAGACGCCGCACGCGTCTTCAACTATCCGGGCCAGTCATGAGCATCGACCCCGAAGCGATCGAGAGCACGATCCTCGCACTGCTGGAGCAACAGGGTCCGGGCCGCACTGTGGCGCCGATGGATGTCGCCCGCACGCTCGGCAGCGATCATCCCGACGACTGGGGCCCGCTGATGCAGCCGGTTCGTCGCGCGGCGGTGAAGCTGATGAAGGAAGGCCGGCTGCAGATCACCCGCAAGGGCCGGCCGGTCGATCCCGACGATTTTCGCGGCGTCTACAGGCTGTCCCTGCCTGCTGACGCCGCCTGACGTCACGGCCCCGGGAAGAGCTCGTCACTATAGCCCGCCAAACGATAGGCGAGCAGCCCGACCCATTCCTTGAAGCCGTTATCGGCGATCTCGAGCGCCCTGTGCGCCCGGCTATAGGGCCGAATGAAATCGTCGGGCTCGCCTTTGGACCAGTAGTCGACGGGAAAGGCCTCGACCGGAAACCCCGCCTTCCGGAACACGCCGATCGAGCGCGGCATATGCCAGGCCGAAGTCACCAGAAGCCAGCGCTCGCCCGGCTTCGGATCGACGAGGCGGCGGGTGAAGGTCGCGTTCTCGCGCGTGTTGCGTGACTTGTCTTCGAGAACCAGCCGCTTGGGATCGAGCCCGAGCCCTTCGAACAGCAGCTTGGCGCCGTCGGCCTCGGTCTCCGTCGCCTCCGAGATCAGATTGGCGGCTCCGCCCGTGAAGACCAGCTTCGCTTCGGGATGCAGCCGCGCGAGCTCCACCGCCTTGGTCATGCGCGATGCCGCTGAGTTCAGCACGACATCGCCTCGCGCGACGCCGACCGCTCCGCCCAGCACGACAATACCCGTGACCGGCCCCTTCGCCGCATCCTGCTGCGGGAAGCGATCCTCCAGCGGCCGGATGATCGCGCGTGGCAGCGGGCTGAACGCCATCAACCCGAGCGCAAGCACCGACAGCAGGCCGAGCCAGCGCGCGGCACGGGCAAAGCGCGTGAAGGCAAGCAGCGCGGACAGCCCCGCGAGGAGGATGACGAAGTTGACCGGCGAGAACACGAACCAGACGAGCTTGGACAGGACGAAGAACATCAGGGGCTCGCAGGACCGGGGATTGACGGGACATCACCGCCCTCGCCCGTATAGCCGCAGGCTGAAGCGGCGCTCCAGCATTTTCCAAGCCAGGCCATCGGCCCCGCGCTCACGAAAGCGCCAGGCGCATCCCTCGATCGCTGCGGTTTCGTGGAAAAGGCGTGTCATCCCGGACGGAGCAAAGCGCAGATCCGGGACCCATGCCGGACGTTCCCTCGGACCCCGCTCTGGCATGGATCCCGGGTCACGCCCGGGATGACGGCGTGGTTCCGTGCAGAATCGGCACGCCCTAACGGATGATTTGCGGTGGCGATTGCGGCCGGCGCGCCGTCTGAGGGAGCGCTTTGGCGAGCTCGATGGCGCGCTCGGCGGCCTCGCGAAGCTCGCAGCCGGCCTGGCGTCCAGCCTGCAGGGTTGCGCTCTGCGTAGCACCGTAGAAGGCGCATTTCTGCGCGACATAGCTTTCCCAGGCCAGTTGCACGGCAGCCAGCCGGCTACGCTGGCTGGCATCGAGCGAGCGTCCAGTCGCCTGCAGGGCAAGCGTGAGACGCTCACGCCAGGCGGCCTCCTCGCGCCGGGCGCAGCCCGCCTCCGCGCCGCGCGGATCGCTGCTGGCCGCACGGACACAGGAAACGGCCACCGTGCCGATGCAGGCCGAAGGCGATGCGCCATTGTCGCGCAGGCAACCCGCGAGCGACGACAGGTCGGTGCGCAGGGTCGGCGCGTCCTGGGCCGCCACGGAAGTGGCGGCAACGAGAGAGCATACGAGCAGGACCGCGCGAAAAGCGTTCATGCGCTCATCATGACAGCGCCGCCGCCCGGATCAAGCGCCGCGGCGAGACCTCACGTGATCGGCAACGGCAATGCCGCCTGCGCTGCCGGACGGGCAAACAGCGTTTGGTACCAACGCTGTACCGCCGGCCGCTCGATTCGCTCGACCGGCATGTTGAGCCAGCGATGCGCACCGCAGCCGACCGTGATGTCGGCAACGCCGAAACGCTCGCCGGACAGGAACGGCCGGTCGGCCAGTTGCGCCTCGAGGATTGCCATCAGCTCCTCGGCCCGCTTCACGCCCTTCGCGATCACCTCTGGATCGGTATGGCCCGGCACCTTGCGCACCACGCCCCAAAGCACGGGCGCCAGGGCCGGCTGAAGCTCGGACAGCATCCAATCCATCCAGCGCTCGGCCTCGGCTCGCCGCGCTGGATCTTCCTCCGCTATCGTCGCGGCGCCGTGGCGGACCGCCAGATAGCGCACGATGGTGTTCGACTCCCACAGCTTGAAAGCGCCGTCCTCGATCACCGGAATCTGCCCATTGGGATTCATCGCGCGGAATTCCGCCGTATCGAGCCCGCCGAACGGCCCGCCGACATCGATGCGCTCGAACGCCTGCCCGACCTCGCCAGCCGCCCATACGACCTTCTGGACATTGACGGAGCTCAACCGCCCCCAGATCTTCAGCATGACCAGATCCTGCCTTCGCTCACGCGAATTCCATGATGACGGCGTCGACGGCGAGCGAATCGCCTTCCTTCGCCAGGATCTTGGCGATGGTGACGTCCTTCTCGGCGCGCAGGACGTTCTCCATCTTCATCGCCTCGACCATGGCCAGCGGCTCGCCCACCTTGACCTCCTGCCCGAGCGTGACCGCGATCGACTTGACCAGCCCCGGCATCGGGCAGAGCAGGAACTTGCCGGTATCGGCCGCGACCTTCTCCGGCATCAACGCCGCCAGCTCGGCCTCGCGCTGCGTGTAGACATTGGCGTTGGCATAGGCGCCGGCATGGCCGAGCGCGACGCCGTTGAGGATCGAGCGCACCTGCGCCGCGACCTTTACCCCGTCGAGCGTGCCGTGCCAGACCGGCTCGCCGGGCACCCAGCCGCTGACGACGCTGACGCTGCGGCCCGGGAAGGCGATGACGACCGCCCCGCCCTGCTCCGTCACCTCGCCCTCGAAGCTTTCAGCCCCGAGCTGGACGATGCGCAGCCGGTCGAAGGAAACCCGGCGCCAGCCCTCCATCTGCTCGGAAACGTTGCGCTTGCGCTGGTTCATACGGTGGTCGCAGGCGATCGCGATCGCCGCCATGCGCAGAGCCGTCTCGGCCCTCGGCGCCGGCAGGGAGAACCCCTCCGGGAACTCCTCGGCGATGAAGCCGGTCGAGAGATTGCCCGCGATCCAGCGCGGGTGCTGCATCAGGGCCGAGACGAAGGGGATGTTGTGGCGGATGCCCTCGATGGCGAAGGCGTCGAGCGCGCGGCCCTGCGCCTTGATCGCCGCCTCGCGCGTCGGCGCATGCGTCACCAGCTTGGCGATCATCGGGTCGTAGTAGATCGAGATCTCGCCGCCCTCGAAGACGCCGGTGTCGTTGCGCACCGTCGCCTCGCCATCCGGCCCCTCCGCCGGCGGCCGATAGGTGACCAGCCGTCCTGTCGAGGGCAGGAAATTGCGCGTCGGATCCTCCGCATAGACGCGGGATTCGACCGCCCAGCCATCGAGCTTCACATCCGCCTGCGAGATCGCGAGCTTCTCGCCATAGGCGACGCGGATCATCTGCTCGACGAGATCGATGCCGGTGACCATCTCCGTCACCGGATGCTCGACCTGCAGCCGCGTGTTCATCTCGAGAAAATAAAAGGACTTGTCCTGCCCGGCGACGAACTCCACCGTGCCGGCGGAGTCGTAGTTCACGGCCTTGGCCAGCGCGACCGCCTGCTCTCCCATCTTGCGGCGCGTCGCCTCGTCGAGCAGCGGCGACGGCGCCTCCTCGACGACCTTCTGGTTGCGGCGCTGGATCGAGCACTCGCGCTCGCCGAGATAGATGACGTTGCCGTGCTTGTCGCCCAGCACCTGGATCTCGATATGGCGGGGGTCGACGATGAACTTCTCGACGAAGACGCGGTCGTCGCCGAAGGAGGATGCGGCTTCGGACTTGGCGCGGGCGAAGCCCTCAGCCACCTCGGCCGAGGAATGGGCGATGCGCATGCCCTTGCCGCCACCGCCGGCCGAGGCCTTGATCATCACGGGATAGCCGATCTCGTCTGCGATCGTGACCGCATGCTCGGGGTTCTCGATGATGCCGAGGAAGCCCGGAACGGTGGAGACATTGGCCGCGGCCGCCGCCTTCTTCGATTCGATCTTGTCGCCCATCGCGGCGATGGCGCCGGGATTGGGGCCGATGAAGACGATGCCGTTATCCTTGAGCGCCCTAGCGAAGGCCTCGCGCTCGGAGAGGAAGCCATAACCCGGATGCACCGCCTCGGCGCCGGTCTGCTTGCAGGCCGCGACGATCTTGTCGATCTGGAGATAGGATTGGGCGGCAGGCGCCTCGCCGATATGGACGGCTTCATCGGCCATCTCGACATGCAGCGCATCGCGATCGGCATCCGAATAGACCGCCACGGTCTTGATGCCCATGCGTCGCGCCGTCTTGATGACCCGGCAGGCGATCTCGCCACGGTTCGCGATCAGAATCTTCGAGAACATCCGCGGCATCTCCCGGCTTCAGACGAACTGCAATAGCCGGGGTCTATGGGATGCCGCAACTGCCGTCCACCAATGCGAAAGTCGGCTACAGGCCAAGCCGTTGTGCAAGGATGCACAGGCCAGGGCGCCGGGCCCTATCAGAGGGAGTGCCTACCCGGCACCGTCATGCCCGGGCCTGACCCGGGCATCTCGCGCAGGAAGGGCCTCCCTCTTCCGGCCGGAGATTCTCGGGGCAAGCCCGAGAATGACGCCCGGCTCAGCTCGCGAGCAGGACCCGCTGCGCGCCGCCGCTGGCGGCCCGCGCCACATCCTTCGCCGCCCCCTTGGCGAAGGCGAAGGCGAGCAGCGCTTCGTCGCAATGCTCGGCTTCACGGGCGATCTCGAAGGCGATGCGTTGCGCCGTCGCGGTCGGCCCTTCGCCGGCCGAGAGCGTCGTCACCAGCCAATGCGCCTTGTCGCGGTCGATCACGCCGGTCGGGCGGTTCTCCCAGACGGCGAAATCGACCACCAGCGCCACCAGGTAATCGCCGTAAGCCTTGCAGCTTTGCGGCACGGCACGATCGAGTGCGATGAGCACATCGATGATGTCGCGTGTCGTGACGATGTCGATCAAGATGTCACGTTGAAGCATCTTGACGTCTTCTTCGTCGATCGCGCGACGATCCATCACGCGATCGACGAATTCACGAAGCTCATGATCCATCATGTTCGAACCCCTGTCCGGCGTTGTTTTGTGCCGGTACGTTCCTGCTGTGGGAACACCATGCACCCCGCCTCGGCAGCAGGTGGTTAACGCGCAAATCTGAACGGATATTCAGGTTAAACAGAGCTGAGTCGTCTTGGTTGCGAGGATCTTACTCACGCCTCGGTGCCACCATCGAAAGCGGGTGCGCATCGCGCGAAACTCGCCTCGCATCGACGCGCGTTTCGCCAGGTCGAAAAGCTATCGTGAAAGTCGCATACGATGCCGCTACGGCGCCCTTGAGCATCGGCCCGAGAAGCGGAATGTGGCTTTCGGAAAGCCCGCGCCAGATCAAAGCCCTACGGCATCAGCCGCATACGGCATTCGGTTCCCTGCTGCAGAGTCTGCTTGTTTTCGCGGAAATGCGAGCCATCCCCGACCGAGCGAAGCGCGGATCCGAAACCATGCCCGAACCTTGAGCGGATGCGCTCCGCCATGGCTCCCGGGTCAAGCCCGGGATGACGCCATGGTTCCGTGCAAAATCAGCGTGCCCTAGGCCGGCACAGGCTCGGCCAATCCCAGCACGCCCGGCAATTCGCCGAACTCCCGCAGCGCATGGCGGGCGCCGAGTGCGACGAGGCTGTCGACCGGCTGGAAGCCCCAGGACACGGCGACGGGCACCACGCCGGCCGCAACTGCCATCTCAATGTCGAAGGAGCTGTCGCCGACCATCGCCGTGCGCTCCGGCGCAGCCCCCGTCTCGGCCATGGCGCGCTGGATCATACCGGGATGCGGCTTGGACGGCGCATCGTCAGCCGACTGCACGGTGTCGAACAGATCCTGCCAGCCATGTCGCTCGACGATGAACTCCGCGCCCTTGCGGGACTTTCCCGTGGCGATGCCGAGCTTCAGCCCGCTGTGCCGCTTTAATTGCGCCAAGGTCTCGGCGACGCCGGGAAACAGCGGCTCGTCGAGCGAGGCATCGGTCTGGGCCTGCAGGCGCATCGCGCCGAAGACCTGCCGGTAGGTGTCGGTCAGCAGATCGTCGGGCTCTTCGAGCCCGGCCAGCCGCGCCATCGCGATGTCCAGCGTCAGCCCGACGATACCGAGTCCGGCCTCGCGCCCCGGATGCGGCCGGCCGCAACGTTTGAAGGTTTCGTACTGCGCGCCGAGGATGATCGCCTCGGAATTGATCAGCGTGCCGTCGAGATCGAAGATGATGAGATCCATGACGGCGCTTTAGCGCAGATAGCCCGCCCAAGCCATTGCAGCCCCGTCATGGCATCGTCCCATCGCCGCGAGGCAGTCCGTCGCCCGGCCGTCAGCCTTTGGCCTCGCGGGCGCAAGCGTCCACGGCCTTGCGCAGATCGGCGCCGTCCAGCCCCTTGGCGCGCGCATCCTTGCGACATTCGGAGCGCTGAGCGAGATCGGGGCGCTTGGCGTTGAAGCAGGCCGTCAGGGCCGCAACCCGCTCCGGTCCCTCCAGCTTGCGCGCATCGACTTCATCCTTGCAGGCGGTCCGCGCCGCCACCGCCGTCGGCTTGCCGTCGCGCGTGACGCCGTCCTGCGCATAAAGCCGCACGCCCGGAAACTTCGCCTGCATGCACAGGCGCATGGCGGCGCGCAGATCGTCGCCCGACAGCGCGACATTCTCGGACACGCAATCCTGCCGCGCCTTCGCGCGCTCGGTCCGCGGTATTGGCTCGTCCGAAGTCGCCGCAACGGCCGTGGCCGAGGTGGGTTTCGCCGGCGCGGCGGTCTGCGCCTGTGCGGTCGCGGCAAAACCGAGAAGGAAAGCGGAAACGATCAACACCGAACGCATGGTCAGCCCCCTGAAATGACGAGAACATAGTTAGAACAGAAAGCGCTTTGTTCCGCAACTGTTCTCTTACGTTTCGTCAGCTCGGTCCGCGGATCATTCGTCCGGGGCGTTCACGATCGGGTCGTAATGCTCGTCCTCGAAGCCGAGCAGGTTCCAGCTCTGGCGCATATGCGGCGGCAGCGGCGCGCTGACGTCGATCGTGCCCTTGCCGCGCGGATGCGGCAGCACGATCCGCCGCGCCAGCAGGTGCAGCTTGTTCTGGATGCCGCCGGGCAGTTCCCAGTTCTGGATGTTGAAGTATTTGGGGTCGCCGACGATCGGGTGGCCGATATGGGTGGTGTGCGCGCGCAGCTGGTGCGTGCGCCCCGTCACCGGCTTCAGCGACAGCCAGGCGAGTTTCTGCGCCGCAGTCTCGACCACGGCGTAGTAGGTCACGGCATGCATAGCGCCGTCCTCGCCATGCTGGGCGACGGCCATGCGCTGGTCGCCGTCATAGGCCTCCTCGCGCGCGAGATAGGTCGAGATTCGGCCCTGCTTCACGCGCGGCACGCCGACGACCAGCGCCCAGTAGACCTTGCGGGCCGAGCGCGAGCGGAAGGTCTTGGCGAGCGTCGCCGCCGCGAAGCGCGACTTGGCGATGACGAGGCAGCCGGCCGTGTCCTTGTCGAGCCGGTGGACGAGGCGCGGCTTCTGCCCGTCCTTAGCCGTCAGCGCTTCGAGCATCTGATCGACATGGCGCGTCGTGCCCGAGCCGCCCTGCACAGCGAGCCCGGCCGGCTTGTTGAGGACCATAACGTCGTCGTCTTCATAGAGCGTGATCGAGCGCAGGAAGCCGATCGTATCGGCGTCGCCCTTGGCCGAGCGCGGGCGCTCCGACTGCTGCTCCAGCTTCAGCGGCGGGATGCGGATGGTCTGCCCCTCGCTGAGCCGGTCCTTGCTGTCGGCGCGCTTGCCGTCGACGCGCAGCTCGCCCTTCCGGACGATACGCTGGATATGGCTGAACGAAAGCTGCGGGAAGCGCGACTCGAGGAAGCGGTCGATCCGCATCTCGTTCTCGTCCGCCGTCACCACCAGCTGCTGCACGCCGGTGGAGAGCACCTGCGCCGTTTCGGCCTTGACCTGCGCCCGTGTCGGCTTGGGGGGCTCCTCCGTGCGCCGCACGCTTGGTGCCCGCTGCGCACGCTCCTCGCCCGCCGCCGGTCGTGCCGCCGCCCGCCGCCGCGCATCATGGCTCGGCCGCTTGCCGCGGGGCGCGCCCGCGGATGGCGGCTTGCCCCCGCGCGCGGAGCCTCCGGTGCCCTTGCTGCCCGGGCCTTTGCCGCCCGGGCCTTTGCCGCCCGTGCCTTTGCCGCCAGCCCTCATGACAGCCCCCGCACGACAGCCAACCCGCCGGCCAGCGCCGCTAGCGACACCACGACCGAACCGATCACATAGATGGCCGCCAGCATCGCGTCGCCGCGCTCCCAGAGCAGCACGGCATCGAGCGAGAACGCCGAGAAGGTTGTGAAGCCGCCCAGGATGCCGGTGGCGAGGAACAGGCGCAGATCCTGCGGCGCGCCCTCCCCGGCCCTGAAGGCGAACCAGCCGGCGACCAGCCCCATCAGGCCGGAGCCGAGGATGTTGATGGCCATGGTGCCATAGGGAAAGCCCATGCCGAGCCAGCGCGGTGTAAAGACGTTGACGCCGTGGCGCAGCACGCCGCCGATGCCGGCGCCCAGAAAAACGAGTGAAGTGGAAATCATCCTTGTGGAATAGAGCGGGCTGCCGCCACGCACAAACGAAATCCGCCGCAATTGGCTGCACTTCTCCGCCGGCCTTGCATCGATACGGCGGGGCGGCAGAGGCGGCGGATATGGATGTACGGAGTTTTGCGATCACCGGCGCGTCCCGGCGGCTTCTGCGAGGGATGGCTCTTCTGGCCTTCTGCGTCTCCGGCAGCGCAGTCGCGATAGCCCAACAGGGTAGCGCCTCGGACTGGCCGACCGAGAAATGCAACCGCTACAAAAAGGCTTACGAGCAGTCCTTGAATCGGCAAGGCAAGCAGGGCCTGAGCCCCGACTTCCTGGCCAGCCACGAGGCCTTCCTCGCCTCGAACTGCCAGGCCCGCGCCGAGGTCTGCGCCCGCAGCAAGGAAGAACTCGACCTCGCCAACAGGCTCGTGCTGATGGCGATGAACAGCGGCATGTCCGGTACCTTCCTGCCGTTCAACTGCCGGAAGTGAGGTCCAGGCGGCGTCAACGCCGCCGTTCCCGGTCGAAGCTCGGCGGAGAAACGGGAATCCCGGAATGAGGAATGGTCGGAACAGGCCCGGCCATGACGAGCGTTACCCCTCGCCACGCTCCTGGCGCAGCCGCTCCCAATATTCCAGCCGCTTGCGGATCTCGCGCTCGTAGCCGCGCTCCGGCGGATCGTAGAAGCGCTGCCGGCCCAGCGCGTCCGGCCAGTAGTTCTGCCCGGAAAAGGCGTCCGGCTGGTCGTGGTCATAAGCGTACTCGGCCCCATAGCCCTCCTCGCGCATCAGCTTCGTCGGCGCGTTGAGGATGGTCTTGGGCGGCATGAGCGAACCGCGGTCCTTCGCGATCCGCACTGCCGCCTTGTAGGCGGAATAAGCAGCGTTCGATTTCGGCGCCGTCGCCAGATAGATCACGCAATTGGCCAAAGCGAGCTCGCCCTCCGGCGTGCCGAGCTGCTCATAGGTCTGTGCGGCCGCCCGCGCATGCAGCAGGGCCTGGGGATCGGCGAGCCCGATATCCTCCACCGCCATCCGGACCAGCCGCCGCGCCAGGAAACGCGGGTCTTCGCCGGCATCGAGCATGCGCGCGAAATAATAGAGCGCGGCATCGGGATCGGAGCCGCGGATCGTCTTGTGCAGGGCCGAGATCAGATTGTAGTGGCCGTCCTGCGCCTTGTCGTAGATCGGCGCCCGGCGCTGTATAACCTCCGACAAGCCGGCTTCGTCGAGGATCTCGCCGGGCTTGGCCGCACGCCAGATCTCCTCTGCCAGCGTCAGCACCGCGCGCCCGTCGCCATCGGCGAAGCGCGCGAGCGCCAGCCGCGCTTCCGGCGTCAGCGGCAGCTCCCTGTTCTCCAGCACCTCCGCGCGGCCGAGCAGAAAGAGCAGCGAGCCCTCGTCCAGCGATTTGAAGGTCAGGACGCGCGCCCGCGACAGCAGCGCCGCATTGAGCGCGAAGGACGGGTTCTCAGTCGTCGCGCCGATCAGCGTGATCGTGCCGTCCTCCATGACGGGCAGGAAGGCGTCGAGCTGAGCCCGGTTGAAGCGATGGATCTCGTCGACGAAGAGCAGCGTGCCCTTGCCGCCCAGCCGGCGCCCACGCGCCGCTTCGAACACCCGCTTGAGATCGGCGACGCCGGAGAAGATCGCGCTGATCTGCTCGAAGCCGAGATCGACGAGGCCGGCGAGAAGTCGCGCCACCGTGGTCTTGCCGGTGCCGGGCGGGCCCCAGAAGATCAGGCTGCCGACAGAGCCGGAGGCGACGAGCCGCGTCAGCGCGCCGTCCGGCCCGGTCAGATGCTCCTGCCCGGCGACCTCGGCGAGCGTCGTTGGCCGTAGGCGGTCGGCAAGCGGGCGGGGACCCGACTTGTCGAGCCCCGAGGCGGAGAAGAGATCGCTCATGGCTGGGAACCACAACCGTCATTCCGGGGCGCTGCGGAGCAGCGAGCCCGGAACCCATGAACACGGCTCTTGTTCATCGAAGTCCCCACCGTCCCGCCATTTCCACAATCGTCCGGTGTTCATGGATTCCGGGCTCCTCGCTCCGCGAGGCCCCGGAATGACGGCATGGATCAACCGCGAATCTCACCCCGGGAAGACCGAGGTGATGGTCTGGCCGTTGCGGGAGATGGTCACCTCCCAGGCTCGCTTGCGATCCTTCAGGGCGGTCTCGACCTCGCGCGAATTGGCCATCCGCTCGCCGTTGAGCGCCATGATCAGGTCGCCCTTCTGGAAGCCTATATTGGCGCCGGTGCTGCCGTCCTCGATCTCGCTGACGACGACACCTTCATTGCCGGTGTCGATCGAAAGCTCCTCGGCCAGCGCCGGCGAGAGATTCGCCACCGTCAGGCCCGCGAGCGGGGAACGGCTGGTCAGTTTCACCGCGTCGCGCGGCCGCGTCTCGGGCGCGGCGACGAGCTTGATCGCAATGTCGATCTTCTTGCCGCCGCGCAGCACGGTGAGCGCGGTCGTGCCGCCGATCGGCCTTGTGGCGAAGCGATAGCCGAAAGCTTCCGGATCATCGACCGCGGCGCCGTCGACCGAAAGGACCACGTCGGACCGGCGCAGGCCTGCCTGATCGGCCGGCCCCTTCTCGACGACGCTGGCGACGACCGATCCGGCCGGCCGGTCGAGCCCGAGTCCGTCCGCGACATCGGCGGTCAGGCTCTGCAGACGCGCGCCGAGCCACGGCCGCCGCACGGTCTTGACGCCGGCCTTGGCGCTGTCGACGACAAGACGCACCATCGCCGAGGGAATCGCGAAGCCGATGCCTACGCTGCCGCCCGAGCGCGAATAGATCGCGGTGTTGATGCCGACGACACGCCCCTTCATGTCGACCAGCGCGCCGCCCGAATTGCCGGGATTGATCGCCGCATCGGTCTGGATGAAGGACTGCGCATCGCCCACGCCGATCTGCGTGCGGGCGAGCGCCGATACGATGCCCTGCGTCACCGTCTGGCCGACGCCGAAGGGATTGCCCATGGCGAGCACGATGTCGCCGACCTGGAGTTCGTCGGTATCGGCGAGCTCGATCGCGGACAGGTTCTTGGTGTCGGCGAGCTTCAGCACGGCGAGATCGGTGCGCGGGTCGCGCAGCAGGATCGTGGCCTCGACCTCGCGCTTGTCGGCGAAGGCGACCTTCACCTCGCTCATGTTCTCGATGACGTGGTTGTTGGTCACCACGAGGCCCGCGCCCGCGTCGACCACCACGCCGGAGCCCAGCGAGCGCTGCACCCGCTCGCGCGGCACGCCGAAGCCGCCATCTCCGAAGAAGCGCCGGAAGAAGGGATCGTCCATGAACGGGTTCTGCGGCCGCTTCTCGACGCGCGCCCCGTAGACGTTCACCACCGAGGAAGCCGTGCGCTTCACCAGCGGCGCGAAGGACAGCGTCACCTGCTCGCGCGTCTCGGGGACCTGCCGGGCCTGACCGAGCGCCGGCCAGGGGGCGACTGCCGCCCCCAGCGCGCATGCGAACGCGGCGGCTGCCAGCTTCCTGCGGTTTCCTGCGAAGCGTTCGGTCATGCTGTCCTCATCGTGAAACAAAAAGCCGCCGGCACACGTTGGAAATGAACCGACGTGCAGCGTCCTTCATATACCCATCTCGACGCGCCGCGGTTCCGAACCGACATGTCGTGCAACTCCGCGGGCTTCGCAAGCCGCCAGGGACATATCTCATGAGCCTGACCCGGCTTGTCTACGCCAGCCACAGCCTCCTCGACGACTCCGGCCGACGCGCGGAACTCGACAGAATGCTGGCGAGCGCCCGTCGCTCCAACCAGGAAAACCGGGTCACCGGGTTCCTGCTCGTCACGCGAAATGCGTTTGCGCAGGTGCTGGAGGGCGAGATTTCCCATGTGCGGGAAACCTACGGCCGCATCATGGCGGATCCGCGCCATACCGATCTGCGCATATTGGAAGAAAGGCCGATTGTGGAGCGGCTCTTCTCGGGCTGGGCGATGGGCGTCGCCGAGCATGACGAGACCACGCATTTCATCTTCGGGCTCTACGGCGTGACACCCGACAACGACCTTCCGACGCAGCCCGTCGATGCGCTCCTCGACCTCGCCGGAGAACTCGCCCGCCGGCCTGCCTGAGAGATTTCACGCCGACGCGCCACACAGCCAAAAAGAAAGGGCGGCCCGAAGACCGCCCTTTCCGAAATCGAACCGAACAGAGGCCGATCAGGCCGCTTCGTCTTCCGCCGTGAACACCGGACCGGAGTCCTTGCCCTTGGCGTCGACGTCGCGGTCGACGAACTCGATGATCGCCATCGGAGCGTTGTCGCCGAAGCGGAAGCCCGCCTTCATGATGCGGAGATAGCCGCCGTTGCGCTCCTTGTAGCGCGGCCCGAGCACGGCGAAGAGCTTGGCGACGAGGGCGACATCCTTGATCTGCGAGATCGCCTGGCGGCGGGCGTGCAGGTCGCCGCGCTTGCCGAGCGTGATGAGCTTCTCGACGACCGGACGCAGGTCCTTCGCCTTCGGCAGCGTGGTGGTGATCTGCTCGTGCTTGATCAGGGCCTGGGCCATGTTCGCGAACATCGCCTGGCGATGCTCGGCCGTGCGGTTGAAACGGCGGCCGCGGAATCCGTGACGCATTGTTTGGCTCCTTCGTTGCTTACGGCCGCCGTGCCACGGAACGGCCGTTCCTTATGCTCCGGCTCGCATGAGCCGGGCGGGATGGCGCGGGATGCCTCCCGCGCCGGTTGAGGCTCAGTAGTGCTCCTCGAAGCGCTTGGCGAGCTCTTCGATGTTCTCCGGCGGCCAGCCCTGGACGTCCATGCCCAGATGCAGGCCCATGGTCGCCAGCACTTCCTTGATCTCGTTCAGCGACTTGCGGCCGAAGTTCGGGGTGCGCAGCATCTCGCCCTCGGACTTCTGGATGAGGTCGCCGATATAGACGATGTTGTCGTTCTTCAGGCAGTTCGCCGAACGCACAGAGAGCTCGAGTTCGTCGACCTTCTTGAGCAGCGCCGGGTTGAAAGGCAGCTGCGGCGCGGTCGAGACGGCCTCTTCCTTGCGCGGCTCCTCGAAGGTGATGAAGACGGCGAGCTGGTCCTGCAGGATGCGGGCGGCGAGCGCCAGCGCGTCCTCGGGGGTGACCGAGCCGTTGGTCTCGATCTGGAGGGTCAACGAATCCTTGTCGAGGTTCTGGCCCTCGCGGGTGTTCTCGACGCGGTAGGAAACCTTCTTGACCGGCGAGTACAGGCTGTCGACCGGGATCAGGCCGATCGGCGCGTCCTCGGGACGGTTCTGCTCGGCCGGGACGTAGCCCTTGCCGGTGTTGACCGTAAACTCCATCCGGATCTCGGCCCCATCGTCCAGCGTGCAGAGCACGAGGTCGGGGTTGAGGATCGAGACGTCGCCGATGGTGTTGATGTCGCCGGCGGTGACGGTGCCCGGGCCCGACTTGCGCAGGGTCATGCGCTTCGGTCCCTCGCCCTGCATCTTGACCGCGACGGCCTTGATGTTGAGGACGATGTCGGTGACGTCCTCGCGGACACCCGGAATCGAGGAGAACTCGTGCAGCACGCCGTCGATCTGGACGGCGGTGACGGCCGCGCCCTGGAGCGAGGACAGCAGCACGCGACGGAGCGCATTGCCGAGCGTCATGCCGAAGCCGCGCTCGAGCGGACGCGCGATCACGGTGGCCTGACGTTTCGGGTCGTCTCCGACCTTGACTTCGAGCTTGTTCGGCTTGGAAAGATCCTGCCAGTTCTTGCTGATCACGACCGCACTCCTGGTGCTGAATTCATCTGGCGGCCACCGCCGCCCCGGACAGGCGCCCGCCCCTGCGGGCGCCTCGTGCAATGGTCAGACGTCAGACGCGACGGCGCTTGCGCGGACGGCAACCATTGTGCGGGATCGGCGTGACGTCGCGGATCGAGGTCACGGTGAAACCCGCGGCCTGCAGTGCGCGCAGCGCCGATTCGCGGCCCGAACCCGGACCCGTCACCTCGACCTCGAGGGTGCGCATGCCGTGCTCGGCAGCCTTGCGGGCGGCGTCTTCGGCGGCGACCTGCGCGGCATAAGGGGTCGACTTGCGCGAACCCTTGAAGCCCATCGTGCCGGCCGAGGACCACGAGATCGTGTTGCCCTGCGCGTCGGTGATGGTGATCATGGTGTTGTTGAACGAGGCGTTCACATGCGCGACGCCGGAGACGATGTTCTTGCGTTCGCGACGACGGACGCGCTGGGCTTCCTTAGCCATATCTCTTCTTCCATCCTTCAGGCGCGCCCGTCATGCCAGGCGCTGGGGATGCCGGCCGCCCGATACGGGTCAGCCGGCGTAAATACAGCGGGCCGGTTAGCCGGCCCGCCGAAACTCACTTCTTCTTGCCGGCGATCGGCTTCGCCTTACCCTTGCGGGTGCGGGCGTTGGTGTGCGTGCGCTGGCCGCGGACCGGCAGCGAGCGGCGATGGCGCAGGCCGCGATAGCAGCCAAGGTCCATCAGGCGCTTGATGTTCATCGAGACTTCACGGCGCAGATCGCCCTCGACGAGATAGTCGCGGTCGATCGCCTCACGGATCTGAAGCACTTCGGCGTCGGTCAGCTGGTTGACGCGGCGCTCGGCGGCGATGCCGACCTTCTCGCAGATCTCCTGAGCCTTGGCCGAACCAATGCCGTGGATGTACTGAAGGCCGATGACGACGCGCTTGCCGGTCGGAATGTTAACGCCCGCGATACGAGCCATGGTCTCATCTCCATGTCGGCCGGCATGCCCGATGGCACTCCGGCGGTGGGAAAAAATCCTGCGTCCGGTGGAGGCCGGCTCATGCAGGACGTTGAACGGCTCCACGCAGTAACGCGACGTCGCCCCCTCTCGCGAGGGTAACGGCATCGCTCCCATTGGAACCGGATGGCGGGTCGTTAACCGGTCGGGCGACACGAGTCAACCCTCGCACCCAAGAAACATGCCAAGGCCGGCAAAGCGGCCGAAGCACTGTCAGGTCAAGGCCGTAGCCAACGCTGCCATACGGGGCTCCGTCATTCCGGACAAGCGGCGAAGCCGCGCCGATCCGGAATCCATCGAAGAGTACCGTGCTTTACGATGGATTCCGGGTCTCCGCTTTGCTCCGCCCGGAATGACGCGCCTGAGTGCGACCGCTTACTTCTTCACCAAGCTGCACTTGCTCTCCGAAAGCGGCGCGATGATCTCGGATGCCGGGATCCTGCGGACGACCTTGAAGTAGTCCCATGGAGCCTTCGAGGCCGCCGGCGCCTTAACCTCGACCAGCAGCATGTCGTTCATCAGCCGCCCGTCTTCGCGGACCTTGGCACCGGGCGCATAGAAATCCTCGACCGGCATCTCCCGCATCTTTGCGGCAACCGCAGGACCCGCGGCAGTGCCCGCCGCCTTCACCGCCTTGAGATAGTGCAGCACCGAGGAATAGACGCTGGCCTGGATCATGCCCGGCATCTTCTTCGTTCGCGCCATATAGCGGTCCGCCCAGTCGCGGCTCGGCTTGTCGGCATCGTGATAATAAGCGGTGGTGGTGATCAGCCCCTTGGCCTTGTCGAGGCCGAGGCCGTGCACGTCGCTCAGCACCACGACCATCGCGGCGAGCTTCTGCCCGCCATCGACGAGGCCGAACTCGCCGGCTTGCTTGACCGAGTTGATCGTGTCTGTGCCGGCATTGGCGAAGGCGACGATCTTCGCCTTCGAGGCCTGCGCCTGCAGCAGGAAGGAGGAGAAGTCCGGCGTGGAGAGCGGCGCCCGCACCGTGCCGAGCGTCTTGCCGCCATTGGCCGCGACGATGGCCTCGATATCCGCGGTAAGCTGATGGCCGAAGGCATAGTCGGCGGCAATGATGTACCAGCTGTCGCCGCCCTCGCGCAGCACCGACAGCGCCGTGCCCTTGGCCGAGGTCGCGGTGTCGAAGGTCCACATGAAGCCGGTCGCCGAGCAATCCTCGTTGAACAGCCGGGTCGTCGCCGGCCCATTGTAGAGCGCGACCTTCTGGCGTTCCTTGGCGATCCCGCCTACGGCCAGCGCGACCGCCGAGTTCGTTAGGTCGGCGATGGCGGTGACGCCGTCGACATCGTACCAGCGCCGCGCCAGTCCGGCGGCGACGTCGGGCTTGTTCTGGTGGTCGGCCGCGACGATCTCGATTGGCTTGCCAAGCACCGAACCGCCGAAATCCTCGATCGCCAGCTTCGCCGCCTCGACCGAGCCAAGCCCGCCGAATTCGGCATAGTTGCCCGACTGGTCGTTGAGGATGCCGATCTTGACCGCATCCTGCGCCCGCGCCGCAGCCGGCATCAGCGCCAGCGTGCTGGCGACCAGCAATGCACCCCATCTCGTCGTCATGCGCCTGCTCCCTGTCCTGCGCCGGACCGGAAAACCGCTTCGCTCCCGGTCGACGGGCGCTTCACACCGCTTTTCGCGGCTTGCAGTCAGCACATCCGGCGGGCCTGTGCCTGTCAACGCACGGGCAGGCCGAGAAAAGACAAAGGCCGGCACGCAAAAGCGCACCGCCGAACGAAAAAACCCGGAGAGGCCGTTCGGCCTGTCCGGGTTCGGTATCTGCTTCGAGTTTGTGGCCGCCGGCGGATCAGCCCTGCGCCGCCACGGACAATGCGTTCGCGATCACTTCGGAGACGCTGTCGATCGGCTGCATGCCGTCGATCGGGGTCAGCTGACCGCGCTTCTCATAATAGGGCGCAACCACCGCCGTATCGCGGTTATAGGCCTCGAGCCGGGTCTTGAAGACTTCCGGATCATCATCCTTGCGCACCGGCTGGCCGGCGGCTTTCGCCTCTTCGGCGCGGCGGACGATACGGTCGACGAGCTTGCTCTGGTCGACCTTGAGTTCCAGCACGGCGTCGAGCTTCACGCCCTTGCTCTCCAGCATCCGGTCGAGCGCCTCGGCCTGCGCCAGCGTCCGCGGGAAGCCGTCGAGGATGAAGCCCTTCTTGGCATCCGCCTCTTCGATGCGGTCGGCGACGATGCCGATGACGATCTCGTCGGAGACGAGCCCGCCCGCATCCATCACGGCCTTGGCCTTCTGGCCGATCGGCGTGCCGGCGCTGACAGCCGCGCGCAGCATGTCACCGGTCGAGAGTTGCGGAATGCCATGCTTCGCGACGATGCGCGCCGCCTGAGTGCCTTTGCCCGCCCCCGGCGGCCCCAGGAAAATCAACCGCATTTAGCGCCTCGCTCCTCGCAATTTGGCCTTCTTGACCAGCCCTTCGTACTGATGGGCCAGCAGATGTCCGTGAACTTGAGCCACGGTGTCCATCGTCGTCGTCACCACGATGAGCAGCGAAGTGCCGCCCAGCAGGATGATCGGGATCTGAGCATAGGTGATCATGAACTCGGGGATAAGGCAGACGATCGTCAGATAGCCGGCGCCGAGCACGGTGATGCGGGTGAGGATACGGTCGATATGCTCGGCCGTGCGCTCGCCGGGGCGGATGCCCGGCATGAAGCCGCCATGCTTCTTGAGGTTGTCCGCCGTCTCGACCGGGTTGAACACGATCGCGGTGTAGAAGAAGCAGAAGAAGATGATCAGCGCCGCGTAGAGGATCATGAACAGCGGCCGGCCATGCGCGAGATAGGTCGCGATGATGGAGAGGAAGCCCGTCCCGCCCGAAGCCTGCGAGAAGCTCGCGATCGTCGTCGGCAGGAGCAGCAGCGACGAGGCGAAGATCGGCGGGATGACGCCGGAGGTGTTGAGCTTCAGCGGCAGGAACGAGGTCTGGCCCTCATACATGCGGTTGCCGACCTGGCGCTTCGGGTAGTTGATCAGCAGGCGGCGCTGAGCACGCTCCATGAACACGCAGAAGGCGATGACGCAGACCGCCATGACCAGCACGCCGAGCAGCAGCCCGGTCGAGATCGCGCCCTGCCGGCCGAGTTCGAGGGTCTGGGCGAGCTGCGACGGGAATTCGGCGATGATGCCCGCGAAGATGATCATCGAGGTGCCGTTGCCGATGCCGCGGCTGGTGATCTGTTCGCCGAGCCAGAGCAGGAACATCGTGCCGCCGACGAGCGTGAGCGTCGTCGAGAGCAGGAAGAACGGCCCCGGCTCCAGCACCAGATTGCCCGAGCCCTGCAGGCCGACGCCGATCGCATAGGCCTGGAATACGGCCAGCACCAGCGTCAGGTAGCGCGTGTACTGGTTGAGGGTCTTGCGGCCCTGCTCGCCTTCCTTCTTCAGCGCCTCGAAGGTCGGGATGACGCTGGACAGCAGCTGGACGATGATCGAGGCCGAGATGTACGGCATGATAGCCAGCGCGAAGATGGCGAGACGGCCGACGGCGCCGCCCGAGAACATGTTGAACATGCCGAGCACGCCGCTCTGCGACTGGCGGAACAGGTCCGCCACCGCGTCGGGGTTCATGCCGGGCAGCGGTATATAGGTGCCGAGCCGGTAGACGACGAGCGCCCCCAGCGTGAACCAGATCCGCTTCTTCAGTTCGTCCGCCTTGGCGAAGGCCCCGAAGTTGAGGTTTGCCGCAAGCTGTTCAGCCGCCGATGCCATGCGTCCGGTCCTTGGGTCTCAAGTCAGTCATTGAAGCACATCCCCCGCCGCGCTCGCGGTGCGTTTTCGGGTCGCGTGCCTTGCGTCAAACAGTCGAACGGCGGCCTGGGCGCTGGCCCGGCCGCCGTTCGCAAACGTCATGTAGGCGTTAGGATCACGCCTGTGAAGCGGCAGCCAGAATCTTGACCGTGCCGCCCGCCTTCTCGATCGCCGCGACGGCCGACTTGGACGCGCCGGCCACCTCGAAAGCGAGCTTGGTCTTGAGCTCGCCGACGCCGAGGATCTTGACGCCATCCTTGGCCTGACGGGTGATGACACCGGCGGCGACGAGCGCCTCGATGGTGACAGCACCCTTGGCATCGAGCTTACCGGCTTCGACGGCCTGCTGGATGCGGCCGAGGTTCACCTCGTTCAGATCCTTGCTGAACAGGTTGTTGAAGCCGCGCTTGGGCAGGCGACGATACAGCGGCATCTGGCCGCCTTCGAAGCCCTTGATGGCGACACCGGCGCGCGAGGTCTGACCCTTCACGCCGCGGCCACCGGTCTTGCCCTTGCCCGAGCCGATACCACGGCCGACGCGGATGCGCTCCTTGAGAGCGCCTTCGTTGTCACGAATCTCGTTGAGTTTCATGTGTCGCCCTCCTCAATTCGCGTCGACGACGCGCACGAGGTGCTTGACCTTCTCGACCATGCCACGCACCGCGGGGGTGTCCTGGAGGGTCGAGCGGCGGCGGATCTTGTTCAGGCCGAGACCGATCAGGGTCTGGCGCTGGGTGGCGTCGCGGCGGATCGGGGAGCCGATCTGCTCGACGGTCAGGGTCTTCTCAGCCTTTGCCATGAATCCCTCCTCACGCTTCCGCAGCCGCATCCGTGCCGGCATCGCGGCGACGGGTCTGCAGGGCCGAAACCTTGAGCGAGCGACGGGCCGCGACGGAGCGCGGGCTGTCCTCGTTCTTCAGCGCGTCGAAAGTGGCGCGCACGAGGTTGTAGGGGTTCGAGGAGCCGAGCGACTTGGACACGACGTCCTGCATGCCGACCGCCTCGAAGACGGCGCGCATCGGGCCGCCGGCGATGATGCCGGTACCGGCCGGAGCCGCGCGCAGCACGACCTTGCCGGCGCCATGGCGGCCCTGCACGTCGTGATGGAGGGTGCGGCCCTCGCGCAACGGGATGCGGACGAGGCCGCGCTTGGCGGCTTCCGTCGCCTTGCGGATCGCCTCGGGAACTTCACGGGCCTTGCCGTGGCCGAAGCCGACGCGGCCCTTCTGGTCGCCGACGACGACGAGCGCGGCGAAGCCGAAGCGACGACCACCCTTCACCACCTTGGCGACACGGTTGATGTGGACGAGCTTATCCACGAATTCGGAATCTTCGCTATCCCGACGCTCACGCGGCTCTCTAGCCATCTCTGTCCTCTTACTTGCGCGACGAGAGCCTGAGGCTCCGCCGCTCGCTCGAGCAAATCCCCTTCGGCCTCATTGCCTGGGGGCAGCCTGAAAACGGATGCCGCCCGGCCGGCGCGCGAACGCCGGGCCGGGCGAAACCCGGTAGCCTCAGAAGCTCAGGCCGCCCTCGCGGGCTGCCTCGGCCAGCGCCTTGACGCGGCCGTGGTACATGTACGGGCCACGGTCGAAGACCACGTCCGTCACGCCGGCCTTGACCGCGCGCTCGGCGACGATCTTGCCGATGATGGCGGCCGACTCGACGTTGGCGCCGGACTTGATATCGCCGCGCAGATCCTTGTCGAGCGACGAGGCCGAGGCCAGGGTGACCCCCTTCACGTCGTCGATGACCTGCGCATAGATCTGCTTGCCGGTGCGGTGCACCGAAAGGCGCGGGCGGCCGTTGGCAACCGCCTTGATCGCGCGGCGGACGCGGGCCTTGCGGCGCGCAGTCACATCGTTCTGCTTGCTCATGGCTGGCGTCCTTACTTCTTCTTGCCTTCCTTGCGGAAGATGAACTCGCCGGCGTACTTGACGCCCTTGCCCTTGTAGGGCTCGGGGCCACGATAGTCGCGGATCTCCGCGGCGGTCTGGCCGACGACCTGCTTGTCGATGCCGACGACGACGATCTCCGTCGGCTTCGGCGTCGTGATCGCGACACCGGCCGGGATCTCATAGTCGATATCGTGGCTGTAGCCGAGCGACAGCTTCAGCACCTTGCCAGCGACGGCGGCCTTGTAGCCGACGCCGTTGATCTCGAGGCGCTTCTCGAAGCCGGCGGTGGTGCCGACAACGAGGTTGTTGATGCGGGCACGCGAGGTGCCCCAGAGCGCACGGGCGCGCTTCGACTGCGAACGCGGCTGAACCGCGATCGCACCGTCCTCCATGGCGACCGAGACGTCCTCGGGCACCTCGAAGGAGAGCTCGCCCTTCGAGCCCTTGACCTTGACCAGCTGGCCGGTGACCGTGGCGGTGACGCCTGCGGGAACCGAGACCGGCTTCTTACCGATACGAGACATTGGATCTCTCCTGAAGATGAGCGGGGCGCCTGAAAGGTCAGAAGACCTTGCAGAGCACTTCGCCGCCCACGTTCTGCTCGCGGGCCACATGATCGGCCATAACGCCACGCGGGGTCGAGACGATCGTCACGCCGAGGCCATCGGCCACGCGCGGCATTGTCTCGACCGACGAGTAAACGCGACGGCCGGGCTTCGAAACACGCGAGATCGACCGGATGACCGGCTGGCCCTCGTGATACTTCAGCTCGATGTCGAACTCCGTCCGGCCGTTGCCGAACTCGGTCTGGCTGTAGCCGCGGATATAGCCCTCGGACTGCAGCACGTCGAGCACGCGGGCGCGCAGCTTCGAGCCAGGGGTGGAAACGCGGGACTTGCGACGCATCTGCGCATTGCGGATGCGGGTCAGCATATCGCCGAGCGGATCAATGATTGCCATTGTCCAGTACTCCTCACCAGCTCGATTTCACGAGGCCGGGAACCAGCCCCTTGTTACCGAGCTCACGCAGCGCGACACGCGACATCTTGAGCTTGCGATAAAAAGCGCGCGGACGACCCGTCACCTCGCAACGATTGCGGATGCGGATCTTGGCCGAGTTGCGCGGCAGTTCAGCCAGCTTGAGGCGAGCGAGGAAGCGCTCGTCCATGGGCTGGTTGTCGTCATTGGCAATTGCGAGCAAACGGGCCCGGCGGCCGGCGAATTTCTTCACCAGCTTCCTGCGGCGCTCGTTGTTCTCGACGGAGCTTTTCTTAGCCATCGATCTCTCCTGGTTTCCGCGTATGAACGCTTAGGTTCACTGCCGGAACGGGAAGTTGAAGTGCTTGAGCAAGGCGCGCGCCTCGTCGTCCGACTTCGCAGTCGTGCAGACGATCACGTCCATGCCCCAGACCTGGTCGACCTTGTCGTAGTTGATCTCCGGAAACACGATGTGCTCCTTGATCCCGAGCGCGAAGTTGCCGCGCCCGTCGAACGACTTCGGGTTCAGGCCCCGGAAGTCGCGCACGCGCGGCAAGGCGATGGTGACGAGCCGGTCGAGGAACTCGAACATCTTGGTCTTGCGCAGCGTGACCTTGCAGCCCACCGCCATGTTCTCGCGCAGCTTGAAGCCGGCGATGGCGAGGCGGGACTTCGTGATGACCGGCCTCTGGCCGGCAATCATGGCGAGATCGCCGGCGGCGTTGTCGACCTTCTTGCGGTCGGCCGTCGCTTCGCCAACGCCCATGTTGATGACGATCTTCTCGATCGTCGGCACTTCCATGACGTTCTTGTAGCCGAATTCGGCGATCATCGCGGGACGAACGACGTCCTCGTAATGCTTCTTCATGCGCGGCGAGAGAGCCGCCTGCTGAGCCTCAGCCATCGATCAGATCCCCCGAACGCTTGGCGAAACGAACCTTGCGGCCGTCATCGAGCACCTTGAAACCAACGCGGGTCGGCTTGCCGTCCTTCGGATCGGCCACGGCGATGTTCGACAGGTCGATGGTGGCCTCTTTCGAGATGATGCCACCCTCGGACGTCTGCGACTGCTTGGTGTGGCGCTTGACGAGGTTGACACCACGCACGACGGCGCGGGCATCCTTCGGCAGGACCTGCAGCACTTCGCCCGACTTGCCCTTGTCGCGGCCTGCGAGCACGACGACCTTGTCGCCCTTCTTGATCTTCGCAGCCATCACAGCACCTCCGGCGCCAGCGAGATGATCTTCATGTGGTTCTTGGCGCGCAGCTCGCGCGGAACCGGTCCGAAGATACGCGTGCCGACCGGCTCCTTCTGGTTGTTGATCAGCACGGCCGCATTGCGGTCGAAGCGGATCACCGAACCGTCTGCGCGCTTGACGTCCTTGGCGGTGCGAACGACGACCGCCTTCATGACGTCGCCCTTCTTCACGCGACCGCGCGGAATGGCTTCCTTGATCGAAACGACGATGATGTCGCCGACACCGGCGTACTTGCGCTTCGATCCGCCCAGAACCTTGATGCACATCACACGACGCGCGCCGGAATTGTCGGCGACGTCGAGATTCGTCTGCACCTGGATCATGGCCTTGATCCTTCCAATCTGTGTATCAGGCGGTTTCCCGGACCGCCTCAGCGCTGCCCGGGACTACGACTGACGGGGGTCGATCGCCCCCTGGCCTCAAAACAAAACATGATCCGCAAAAGTGGTTTCCACCTTTGCGGAGAAACATGTCCGGCTTCCTACGGGCGCCCTGCCCGCCCCTGATTCGGGGCCGGGCAAAGCGGTCTCGCCTCACGCCTTGGGGGCGCTGTCGAGCACAACCCAGCTTTTCAGCTTGGAAATCGGCTTGGACTCCTCGATCCACACCGTGTCGCCGATCTTGAACGAACCCGCCTCGTTGTGGGCGTGATAGTTCTTCGTGCGGCGAACCGTCTTCTTGAGGAGCGGGTGCGTATAACGCCGCTCGACCTTCACGACAACAGTTTTGTTCTGCTTGTCGCTGACGACGACGCCCTGCAGTACGCGCTTAGGCATTATTCTCTCCTCACGCGCTGGCCGCAACGGCCTTCGACCGTTGCAGCGTCTTGATGCGGGCGATGTCCTTGCGCAGCTCGGTGACGCGCGCGGAGTTCTCGAGCTGGCCCGTAGCCTTCTGGAAGCGCAGGTTGAACTGCTCCTTCTTCAGCTTGAGCAGCTCGTCATGGAGCTGATCCGTGCTCATCGACTTCAGGTCGGAAAGACGCTGTGTGCTTTTCATGTCGCCCTCCCTTACTCGGCGATGCGCTGGATGAAGCGGGTCTTGATCGGCAGCTTGGCGGCGCCGAGACGGAGCGCCTCGCGGGCGATCTCCTCGGACACGCCGTCGAGCTCGAACATGATCCGGCCCGGCTTGACCTTGGCCGCCCAGAACTCGGGCGAACCCTTGCCCTTACCCATGCGGACTTCGGTCGGCTTCTTGGAAACCGGCACGTCCGGGAAGACGCGGATCCAGACACGGCCGACGCGCTTCATGGCACGGGTGATCGCGCGGCGGGCCGCCTCGATCTGCCGGGCGGTGACGCGCTCGGGCTCCTGGGCCTTCAGGCCGAACTGGCCGAAGTTGAGGTCCGTGCCGCCCTTGGCGACGCCGTGGATGCGTCCCTTGAACTGCTTGCGGAACTTGGTGCGTTTTGGTTGCAGCATGGCTCTTCTCGATCAGCCTTACGCAGCCTGCTCGCGACGATCGCGATCGCGGTGATCGCGGTCACGGCCGCCGGAACGGCCGCCCTCGTCGGAGAGGCGCTTGTCCTGGGCCATCGGGTCGTGTTCCAGGATCTCGCCCTTGAAGATCCAGACCTTGATGCCGCACGTCCCGTAGGTCGTGAAAGCGGTGGCGACGCCGTAGTCGACGTCGGCGCGCAGCGTATGCAGCGGCACGCGGCCCTCACGGTACCATTCGAGGCGGGCGATCTCGGCGCCGCCGAGACGGCCCGAGCAGTTGATGCGGATGCCCTCGGCGCCCAGACGCATCGCCGACTGCACGGCGCGCTTCATGGCGCGACGGAAGGCGACGCGGCGCTCGAGCTGCTGCGCGATCGAGTCGGCAACCAGCGTGGCGTCGATCTCGGGCTTGCGCACCTCGACGATGTTGATCGTGACATCGGCCTTGGTGAGCTTCGAGACTTCCTTGCGGAGCTTCTCGATGTCTGCACCCTTCTTGCCGATCACCACGCCCGGACGCGCCGAGTGGATGGTGACGCGGCACTTCTTGTGCGGACGCTCGATGATGATCTTCGAGACGGCGGCCTGCTTCAGCAGCTTCATGAGGGCGGCGCGGATGGCCATGTCCTCATGCAGCAGCTTGCCGTACTCGCCCTTGCTCGCGAACCAGCGCGAATCCCAGGTGCGATTGATGCCGAGGCGAAGGCCGATCGGATTGATTTTCTGACCCATCGTTCTCTCCTCAGGCCTGCGCAGCCTGCTCGCGCACCACGATCGTGATGTTCGAGAACGGCTTCATGATACGGGCGCCACGGCCGCGGGCGCGGGCGTGGAAGCGCTTCATCACGAGCGCCTTGCCGACGAAGGCCTGGGCAACGACGAGATCGTCGACGTCGAGATCATGATTGTTCTCGGCGTTGGCGATCGCGCTCTGCAGGCACTTGCGAACGTCGTTCGCGATGCGCTTGCGCGAGAACTCGAGATCGGCGAGAGCCGTCGCGACCTTCTTGCCACGGATCAGCTGAGCGACGAGGTTCAGCTTCTGCGGCGAGACGCGAAGGTTGCGGGCAATCGCAATCGCTTCGTTGTCCGGCAGCGCACGGGGGGCTGATGCTTTACCCATGGCTTACTTCCTCTTCGCCTTCTTGTCGGCAGCGTGGCCGTGGAAGGTGCGCGTCGGCGAGAACTCGCCGAACTTGTGGCCCACCATCTCCTCGGACACGGACACCGGCACATGCTTCTGGCCGTTGTAAACGCCGAACGTCAAACCGACGAACTGCGGCAGGATCGTGGAGCGTCGGCTCCAGATCTTGATAACTTCATTGCGGCCCGAGGTCCTGGCGACCTCGGCCTTCTTCAGGAGGTATCCGTCGACGAACGGACCTTTCCAAAGCGAACGCGCCATGACGGACCTCAGTTCTTCTTCTTGCGGGCGTGACGGCTCGACACGATGAACGTATCGGTCCGCTTGTTCGAGCGGGTCTTCTTGCCCTTGGTCGGCAGACCCCAGGGCGTAACCGGGTGACGGCCGCCCGAGGTCCGGCCTTCACCACCACCGTGCGGATGGTCGACCGGGTTCATCGAGACGCCGCGGTTATGCGGACGGCGGCCGAGCCAGCGAGAGCGACCGGCCTTGCCGTCGTTCCGGTTCATGTGATCCGGGTTCGAGACGGCGCCGACCGTGGCGTAGCACTGGCCCGAGATCAGGCGCTGCTCGCCGGAGTTCAGGCGAACGATGACGTAGCCCTGGTCGCGACCGACGATCTGGGCGTAGTTGCCGGCCGAACGGGCCAGAGCGCCACCCTTGCCGATCTTAAGCTCGACGTTGTGGACGATCGTGCCGATCGGCAGCGAACCCATCGGGGCCGCGTTGCCGGGCTTCACGTCGACCGACTCACCCGAGATGACCGTGTCGCCGACAGCCAGGCGCTGCGGCGCCAGGATGTAGGCCTGCTCGCCGTCCTGATACTTGATCAGGGCGATGAAGGCCGTGCGGTTCGGGTCGTATTCGAGCCGCTCGACGGTCGCCGGGATGCCGTCCTTGCCGCGACGCTTGAAGTCGACGAGGCGAAGCGTGCGCTTGTGGCCACCGCCGCGGAAGCGGACGGTGATGCGGCCGAGGTTGTTACGGCCGCCCGAGGAGCTCTTGCCCTCGGTCAGCACCTTGACCGGCTTGCCCTTGTAGAGCTCGCTGCGGTCGACGATCACGAGCTGGCGAAGGCTCGGCGTGATCGGCTTGAAGTGTTTCAAAGCCATGATGGCGATCCTTCCCTCAGAGGCCCGTGGTCACGTCGATCGAGTGGCCCTCTTCGAGGGTCACAACGGCCTTCTTGACGTCCGAGCGCTGGCCGAGGCGGCCACGGAAGACCTTGACCTTGCCTTCGGTGACGATCGTGTTGACGCTCTTGACCTTGACGTCGAAGAGCTTCTCGATCGCCGCCTTGATCTGCGGCTTGGTCGCGGTGCGCGCAACCTTGAAGACGACCTTGTTGTGCTCGGAGAGCATCGTCGCCTTCTCGGTGATGACCGGCGCCACGATCACATCGTAGTGGCGCGGGTCCAGATTCTTGGACTGGCTCATTTGAAGCGCGCCTCCAGCGCATCGACAGCCGCGCGCGTCAGGACGAGCTTGTCGCGACGCAGGATGTCATAGACGTTGATGCCCTGGACCGGCAGCACGTCGACATTCGGGATCGAGCGGGCAGCCAGGCCGAAGTTGGTATCGATCTCTGCGCCGCCGACGATCAGCGCGCTCGACAGGTCAAGCTTGCCGAAATGGCCGAGTAGCACCTTGGTCTTCGGCTCGTCGAGCTTCACGTCGTCGATAACGATGATGCCGGCGTCCTTGGCCTTGGCCGAGAGCGCATGGCGCAGGGCGAGCGCACGGACCTTCTTGGGAAGATCGTGAGTGTGGTCGCGCAGCACGGGGCCGAAGGCCTTGCCGCCGCCGCGGAACTGCGGAGCCGAAGCCGCGCCGTGGCGAGCGCCGCCGGTGCCCTTCTGCTTGTAGATCTTCTTGCGGGTGCGATCGACTTCCGAGCGGCCCTTGGACTTGTGAGTCCCGGCGCGACGCTTGGCGAGCTGATAGCGGACCATGCGGGCGAGCAGATCGGCGCGCGGCTCGAGGCCGAACACCTCATCCGACAGCTCGACCGAACCGGCCGACTTGCCCTCGAGAGTGGTGATATCGAACTTCATCACGCGTTCTCCTCAGCCTGGGCCGCAGGAGCCTCGTCCGCCTTGGCCTCGCCGGAAACCTTGAACTTGCCCGGCAGCGGCGCATCCTTCGGCAGGGCGCGCTTGATGGCGTCGCGGACATGGATCCAGCCGCCGGCGACGCCGGGAACGGCGCCCTCGACGAGGATCAGGCCACGCTCGGCATCCGTCTGGACGACGCGCAGGTTCTGCGTGGTGACGCGCTCGGCGCCGAGATGGCCCGGCATCTTCTTGTTCTTGAAGGTCTTGCCCGGATCCTGGCGGCCACCGGTCGAACCGATCGAACGGTGCGAGACCGAGACGCCGTGCGTGGCGCGCAGACCGCCGAAGTTCCAGCGCTTCATACCGCCGGCGAAGCCCTTGCCGGTGGTGGTGCCGGAGACGTCGACGAACTGGCCGACGACGAAGTGGTCCGCGGTCAGCTCGGCGCCGACGGGGATCAGCGCGTCATCGCTGACGCGGAACTCGACCACCTTGCGCTTCGGCTCGACCGTGGCGACCGCGAAATGACCGCGCTCCGCCTTCGAGACATTCTTCACCTTCGCCGTGCCGGAGCCCAGCTGCACGGCCACGTAGCCGTTCTTCTCTTTCGTGCGATGCGCGACAACCTGGCAGCTGTCGAGCTTCAGCACGGTGACCGGGATATGTTCGCCGGCATCGGTGAAGATGCGGGTCATCCCGACTTTCTGTGCAATCACACCGGAACGCATCGGTGCATACCTTCCCTTGGGGTCATGTCCATCCGGCGGAACCGGAAACAGAGGACCCGTTCAAATCGGATCAGAGCTTGATTTCGACGTCGACGCCGGCGGCGAGATCGAGCTTCATGAGGGCGTCGACCGTCTGAGGGGTCGGGTCGACGATGTCGAGAACCCGCTTATGGGTCCGCATCTCAAACTGCTCGCGCGACTTCTTGTCGATGTGCGGCGAGCGGTTGACGGTGAACTTCTCGATGAGCGTGGGCAGCGGAATGGGCCCGCGGACCTGAGCGCCCGTCCGCTTCGCGGTCGACACGATCTCGCGCGTGGACGCGTCGAGGATGCGGTGGTCGAACGCCTTGAGGCGGATCCGAATGTTCTGACCGTTCATGGTCTTGTTTCTCCGTGACGTGAAAAGGCGAAAGCCCCTGCAGGGCCTTCGCCCTCACGCAAACGCGTTACGCGATGATGCTGGCGACGACGCCGGCGCCGACGGTACGTCCGCCTTCGCGGATGGCGAAGCGCAGCTTCTCTTCCATCGCGATCGGGGCGATCAGGGTCACCTCCATCGAGATGTTGTCGCCCGGCATCACCATCTCCGTGCCCTCGGGCAGCGTCACCACGCCGGTCACGTCCGTCGTGCGGAAGTAGAACTGCGGGCGGTAGTTGGTGAAGAACGGCGTGTGACGGCCACCCTCTTCCTTCGTCAGGATGTAGGCCTCGGCCTTGAACTTCGTGTGCGGC
>NZ_JBFUIF010000029.1:0-57854 GCF_056402015.1 Allobosea sp. P4_C6 | reverse complement strand
GCCGTAGACGATCGCGCCGGACTGCCAGTTATAGCCGATCTGGGCGCCGCCGACGAACCTGCCGTCACCACCGCCAACGCCGCTCAGGACGCCGGAAGAGGCGGCCGTCGGTCCGTTGACGCCGATCTCGCCCGAGTCAGCCCAGCCCACGCCGGCGTTGAGACCGACATAAAGACCAGCCCAGGTGAACAGGGGCGCGTAGACGGGAGCGGGAGGCGGGGCGTGGCGGCTGGGAAGATCGGCCGCGAAGGCCGAGGTTGCCAGGCAGGTTGCCAGCACAGCAGTGGAAACGAGGCCTAGACGCATAGTACTCTCCTAGGGTGATTTCATTAGCCGATCCATAGCGTACGATGTTTTCAGCTGCGAAGTTGAATGATTGGTGACGCTGGCTGATCGAGGGGCCAGAAAATCACTGAGAGTGGCATTTGGGTCACTGGGTTGATACCAATGGCCACTCCTTATCTCCGTGCAAATTTCAGTCTTCGCCGCCATCCGCGGAGACAGCTATCGGCTCCGCGAAAATCGTCGCAGCGGCCTTTCGCAAAAGGCCGCTGCGACGCCTCAACCCGCAACCGCCTGAAAGGCAGTCGGCATGGGGGGCAGTTCTTCATGACGAAAAGGGGTCAGTTCTGAATGTCGCTGGACGCGGTCTGTTCCCGGAAGTGTTGCCTGGTTGATCCTCACGCGCAACAGCCGCCCGAGCGGAGCGGCTGTGTATGAAACCAGATGCTGCCGGTCGCCACGCTAATTGGCCCGACAGTTGTGCTCAGGCGCCTTACGGGCAGGGACCTGTGAAACGGCGACCGCTCGTGTCCTGGAAGATGCAGTTGTTCGGGGTCGTCGCCCGGCCGACCACCGCGCCGGCCACGCCACCTGCAACGGCACCGATAGCGGCCCCACGTCCGCCGCCCGCGATCCCACCGATGAGCGCACCACCGCCAGCGCCAATGGCGGCGCCGCCAAGCGTTCGGTGCGACCGAGACTCAGGGTTGCAGCCTGCGAGTAAAAGGCCGAGGCCGATAAAGCCGGCGACTGTGATCGAACGGATCATATTGGGGTCCTTGTTCAAGTCTGCGCGCGAATGCGAACGCATCAATCTATAGGCCAAGACGTCGGATCCGCCATCGCAGAGCGGCCGCGTCAGTCGGGAATTCCTGTGGATGCTCATCCGGTTTCCCCCGATAGCTGAAGCTGTGCGAAGAGCCCGCAACCCGGGGCGGATGGCGATACCCTGTTCGATCAAGGACGCCCGGATCTGGTTGACCGTCGCGGTCCGGCGCGAGACCAGCCGCGACCGGTGATAGGCCTGCAGGTCGAGTTCATCTTGTGTCTTCTCCCGCACCACCCGCAGGTTAGGACGCAGCGAGGCCTCCGCTATGGCCTCGGCGTCGTTGTAGTCGTTCTTCTGGCCCTTCGCGAAAGGTCTCCACATCATCGCGCCCGGCGGCGGCCTGTCGCCGGACGGCTGGCGATAGACTCGTGCCGGCCCGGCTGCGCAGGTCAACAAGGCCGGCCGGGACGATCACGCCACTGCGACGATCGAAACCACACAAATCTGAGGGTGCGACAATCTGCCAACCCTGCGCCACAATTCATCGCCGTGCGCTGGCGTCCGAAWATGACAAAGTTGGCCTAACTGTTGGCCTTTTACCGAAGTGTAATTKCTAATTACTTTATGTTTCAATTACTTAATCTTTTAATTTGCAGCCTTCTCCTGCACCACTCTTTCTCGCTTCGGCGTCAAAGAGTGGTGCAGTAACAAGGGTTTGGTTGACACCCGTTTTTACAGAACGGTTTCATGTCAGCGCCCATTTGATGCCGGCTCCTTTGCCAATTAAGGCCGGCCAGAACGTCTCAGCATCAAGCTTCGCAAAGCTCGCGGCGGAAGCGAGCGGCCAGCAGGTCGCGCTGCCGTTCGCGGTCGACAGCGGGCTGCACGGGCGATCCGCGCCCCGATTGCGGAAGCCAAGCCAGTCACTTCGAAACCAAAGCCTGCGATGACGAGGCATCCGCGACTCCATTCCGGCAGAGTCCCGAATCTCAGATACGTGGCCCCATAGCATCCTTGCTTGTGGCGCAGGTGAACGCACCATCACACGGGAGAGAAGACCCATGACCATCAAGCGTTCGATCCGCACACCGATCCAGAACCGCATCGTCGAAACGGGGAATCTCGTCTTTGTCGGTGGTGTCGTCGCCGACGACACCACACAGTCCATGGGCCCGCAGACCCAGAACATCCTCGGCAAGATCGAAGGCTATCTCGGCGAGGTCGGGCTCGATCGCAAGGCGATCGTCGCCGCGCAGATCTTCGTCACCGACCTCTCCCGGAAGAAGGAAATGGACGCCGCCTGGACCGGCTTCTTCGGTGACGAAATGCCGACCCGGGCGACCGTCGGCGTGGCCGATCTGGGTGGCGCCATGATCGAGGTCGTGGTCACTGCCGCGCGCTCCTGACGCGGCGCCTGTGGCGCTGATGCCGGATGAAATCAGACCGCCGGCCCATCAGGCCGCATCATGATTGCTGGTCACGAGATCCTCGACATAACGGCGGCGGTTCTCGGCCGTATTCGGCAGGCCTCGAGCCTCAAGCCAAGCCAGGAAGGGCCCTGGCCGGATCGTGACGATCTGCAAGGCCCGCCCTCTGGCGAGCCAGACGTTCATCACGGCCTCCGCGTTACTGCGCCAGTCCTCATAGCGCGGCGGCATCTCGGAGCGATCATGGGCGAGTTCCCATAGCAGCGGGAAATCCTCTGGTTCGTACCAGGGCATCGCCACGGCATAGTCTGAGACTGTAGGTTTCATGTGAAAGCCGACCATCCGCGCGCGGCGCGGGAACCGAGGGTGCAAACCTTCCGATCAGGGTCAACCAACTCACCTTCATGACACCGCTGGACATGATAAATGTCAAGCAAAGGCGGCGTTGCAAACGATTTTCGGGGCCTTCCCGCTTTCAAGGTGACACCTGTCAGAACCGCGGCGCGCGCTTCTGGAAAAAGGCCTGAATGCCCTCCCTGAAATCCGCCGTTCCGGCATTGGCCGTGAAGGCGCGTTTCTCCAGATTCAGCTGTTCGTCGAAAGTGCCTTCCATGGCTGCCTGGACGAGAGCCTTGCTCGACTGGTTGGCACCGAAACTGCCCTGGCTCAGGCGCCCGGCAATAGCCAGCGCCGCCTCCGCCAGCTCGCTGTCGGGCACCACCCGGTTGACGAGGCCGAGATGCAGCGCGGTCTCTGCGTCCATCGCTTCGTTGAGCAGCACGAATTCGAGCGCGCGCCGGGGGCCGAGCAGCCGCGCCAGCGACCATGTCGTTCCGCCGTCCGGATTGGTTCCGAGCTTCGTATAGGCCGAGAGGAAGCTCGCGCCCTGCGCAGCAATGACAATGTCGCAGGCCAGCGCCAGACCGACGCCGCCGCCCGCTACCGGCCCCTGGACCGCCGCTATCACCGGTTGCGGCATGGCCTTGATCAGACGCATCAGCGCATGGAAGCGGTCTATGAGCAGGCCGGCGGTTGCGGGCGCGTTCGCGAGATCGGCGTGGAAACGGGAGAGATCGCCGCCTGCCATGAAGGAACGGCCGGCTCCGGCGAGGACGACCGCCTTGATGGTCGAATCCGCCGCGATGGGCGCGAAAGCGGCCAAGAGAGCATCCGCCAGCGCCTCGTCCAGGACATTCAGCACCCTGGGCCGGTTCATGGTCACCGTCAGCACGGCGCCCTGCCTTTCGATCACGACCATCTCTTCGGAGATATTCTGCATAGTCCCGTCACTCTCCATGCAATGCCGCCGCCCACTCTGACTTGCCGGGACCATGAACTCCAGCAGAAGGGGTCTGCCTCCAACGCATCGATCAGGCCCCGATTTCTCTTGCGATCCGCCCTGGACCGGCGGATGACGGATCATCGTTCCCAGCTCACTTGACGAGGATCGCGGCGATGACGAGCCCCGCCGGCCAGGCACCCGAGGCTTCGACCGAAAACGAGGCCTTTCGCCCGCATACCTCGCATTGGGGCGTGTTCTCGGCGCGGATGAAGGACGGGCAGCTCGAAGTCCGCCCGCATGCCGGCGATCCCGACCCCAACGAGATCATCCAGAACTTCCCGGCGGCCCTGCGCCATCGCGCCCGCATCGCGCAGCCGATGGTGCGGCGCGGCTGGCTCGAAGACGGGCCGGGCCCGGACGACCGCCGCGGCCGCGACGAATACGTGCCGATGTCCTGGTCGGCGGTGCTCGACAGGCTGGCCGGCGAACTGCGGCGCGTGCGCGACGATCACGGCCCCGGCGCGATCTTCGGCGGCTCCTATGGCTGGGCCAGCGCCGGTCGCTTCCACCACGCACAAAGCCAGATCCACCGCTTCCTCAACACCTCGACCGGCGGCTATGTGCGCTCGGTCAACAGCTACTCCTCGGGCGCCTCCTCCGTCCTCGTGCCGCATATCATCGGCGACTACGAGGATCTGGTGAAACGCAACGTCTCCTGGGAGCAGATCGCCGAGCACAGCGAGATCGTGCTCGCCTTCGGCGGCATGGCGCTGAAGAACAGCATGGTCGCCGGCGGCAGCATCAGCCGCCATGTCGAGCGCGGCGCGATGGAGCGCGCGCAGGAGCGCGGCTGCGAGTTCGTGCTGGTCAGCCCGCTGCGGAGCGACCTGCCTGCCGAGGCCGGCGCCGAGTGGGTGGCGAACGTGCCGGGCAGCGACACGGCCCTCATGCTCGCACTCGTCCACACGCTCGTCGTCAACGGGCTGCATGACCGCGCCTTCCTCGACCGCTATACGGCCGGCTGGCCTGTGTTCGAGCGCTACCTGCTCGGCAAGAGCGACGAGCAGCCCAAGGATGCGACCTGGGCCGCGCCGATCACCGGCCTGCCGGCCGACGAGATCGTGGCGTTGGCCAGGCGCCTGCACGGCAAGCGCGCCCTGATCGTCGTGGCGCACGCCCTGCAGCGCGCCGCGCATGGCGAGCAGCCGGTCTGGATGGGCATGGTTCTCGCGGCAGCGCTCGGCCAGATCGGCCTGCCCGGCGGTGGCTATGGCTATGGGCTCGGCGCGATCGCCTATTACGGGCGGCGCTACAACTCCGTACCCATGCCGACGTTCTCGCAAGGCCGGAATCCGGTCAGCGACTACATCCCGGTGGCGCGCATTTCCGACATGCTGCTGAACCCGGGGACGACCTACCGCTACAACGGCCAGACCCGGACCTATCCCAAGATCAAGCTGGTCTACTGGGCCGGCGGCAACCCGTTCCACCACCATCAGGACCTGAACCGGCTGCGGCAGGCCTTCGCCCGGCTTGACACGCTCGTCGTCCACGAACTGGCCTGGACCGCAACGGCCCGCCACGCCGATGTCGTCCTGCCCTGCACGATGACGCTGGAGCGCGAGGATATCGGCGGCAACTCCAACGATCCGCTGCTGGTACCGATGCATCCGGTCGTCGCGCCCTATGGCGAGGCGCGCGACGACTACGCGATCTTTGCAGGCCTCGCCGAGCGGCTCGGCACCGCCGACGCCTTCACCGAGGGGCGCGACGTCCGGCAGTGGCTCGAACATCTCTACGAGCCGACGCGCGAGGCCCTGGCGGCGAAAGGGCTGCCGGCGCCGAGCTTCGCCGATTTCTGGGCGAGCGAGGGCTACGAGCTGCCGCAGCAATCCGACGATGGCGGCAAGCTGCGCGCCTTCCGCGCTGACCCGGCCGCCTCGCCCTTGCCGACCCCGAGCGGCAAGCTGGAAATCTTCTCCGAGACCATCGCGAGCTTCGGAGAGACGGACTGTCTCGGCCATCCGGCCTGGCTCGGTGCGACGAACGTTCCGGACGCAGCCAACCCCTATGTGCTCGTCGCGAACCAGCCCCGCACGCGCCTGCACAGTCAGTTCGATTTCGGCGGCCATAGCAGCGATGCCAAGCATCGCGGCCGCGAAGTCGCGCATATGCACCCGGACGACGCCGCCGCGCGCGGCATCGCCCACGGCGACATCATCCGCCTCTCGAACGAGCGCGGGGCGTGCCTTGCCGCGGTCCATGTCACCGACGGCATCCGCCGCGGCGTGATCCAGCTGCCGACGGGCGCCTGGTACGATCCCGTCGACCCGACCGACGACAAGCCGCTCTGCGTCCACGGCAATCCGAACGTGCTGACCCGCGATATCGGCACCTCGGCGCTGGCGCAGGGTTGCACCGGGCAATTGACGACGGTGCAGGTCGAGCGCTTCGACGGCAACCTGCCGCCGATCCAGGCCTATGACCCGCCGGGTTCGTCCGTGTCGGAGGCCGCTGAGTAGGTGCTGGCGGCATGAGCGCCATCTGATCCGGCCCTCTGGAAGGCGGCGGCGGATCGCGCGATAGCTGCCCGCCGAACCTGCCTTCAGCCTGCCGCGCGAGACCGCATGTCCCCGTCCTATGTCGACACCTATTATCGCCGTACCCTTGCTTCGGGTGAAAGCTACCCGCCGGCTGACGGGCAGATCAAAGCGGATATCTGCATCGTCGGCGGCGGGTTGGCGGGTCTGACCGCGGCGCTGGAGCTGGCGCGGGCCGGGCGTTCCATCGTGCTCCTGGAAGCCGAACGTGTCGCCTGGGGGGCTTCGGGGCGGAATGGCGGCTTCGTCAGCGCGGGATATGCGACTTCGCTCTCCGCCATCGAGCGCCAGGCAGGCCGTCAGCAGGCCGAGGAACTCTATCGCCTGACCATCGAGGGCGTCGACATCGTCCGGCGCAACATCGAAAGGCTCGGCATCGACGACGCCGCGCCTTCGCCGGGCATCATGCGGGCCTTACGCTATGACGGGGGCGCCGCGCTTCAGGCAGAGCGCGACGCTCAAGCGAAGCGCTTCGGTCGCAAGCTGCGCTATCTCCCGCGCGAGGAAACGCGCGAATTGCTGCGCTCGCCGAAATATCACGCCGCGCTCGCGGACGACGACGCCTTCCACTTCCATCCGCTCAACTATGCCCGCGCGCTCGCCCGCGAGATCGTCAGACTCGGCGGCGCGATCCACGAAGCATCGCCGGTCCTGTCCTGCGACCTCGCCGGGCCGGTGAAGCGCCTGCGCACGGCGCGCGCGACCATCGAGGCCGAGCAAGTGCTGTTCACCACGGGCGGCTACACCGGTGGACTGTTCGCGCCGCTGAAGCACGCCTACCTGCCGATCGCGACCTATGTGCTGCTCACGGAGGCGGCGCCGGAGCTGATCCGCGAGGCCATCCGCACCGGCGCCGGGGTGGGCGACGACCGGCGTGCGGGCGACTATTACCGGCTCGTCGAAGGCGGCAAACGCATACTCTGGGGCGGCCGGATCACGACACGCACGACAGAGCCGCGCGATGTCGCGGCGCTGCTGCGCCGCGAGATGGTCACGACCTATCCGCAGCTTTCGGGGCTGAAGGTCGAACTCGCCTGGTCGGGCCTGATGTCCTATGCGCGCCATCTGATGCCGCAGATCGGGCAGCATCGGCCGGGTGTCTGGTACTGCGCGGCCTTCGGCGGCCATGGCATGAACACCACGGCGATCGGCGGGACCGTCATTGCCGAGGCGATCCGGGGCGACAGCGACCGGTTCAAGTTGTTCACGCCCTTCGGCCTCGCCTGGAATGGCGGCCCGTTCGGCACGGCTGCCGTCCAGCTGACCTATTGGCGCTATCAGGCGGCCGATTTCCTGCGGGAGCGCCGGCAAGCTTCGCCGCGTCTCGATTGAGATAGTCGGTCGAATCGTAACGGCGCTCTTCAACAGTCGGGAAATAACTCCGCGCTAACGATGATTTGGCAGCGCTCCGTTCGCACGCCCGTATTGCGGCCGAAACGCGCTTCACAGTGCCCCGACGATGGAATGAATCATGAAGAGCCTGACGATACGCCGCCGTATCCTGCTCAGCTTCGCCGCAGTTCTCGCGGTGATGTCCGCTATCGCGGCGCTCTGCTATGTCTGGTTTCTGCAAACTGAACGCGAGGCGCTGGCCGTCGAGACCAAGACGGTCCCCGGCCTCTACTACAGCGCCCAGTTGACCACGGCATGGGCGGAGGCCGACGGCCTCAGCCATGAATTCCACCTTTCGGACACCGTGGCGGAAAGGAACCGCGTGAGCGAAGCCATCCTGACGAGCAGGGAGCGGATGCGCTCGCTGTTGAAGTCGTACGAGCCCACCATCGATTCCGAGCAGGACCGCAAGAACCACACCGAGGCGCAGCGCCTGTTCGAGCAGTTCGTTCCGGTCGAGGACGCGATGATCGCGGCCGCAAAGCTTGCGGCCAGCAACGGGCAGGCGATCGACCAGAGCGCGACGGTGAAGAACGAGATCGAGCCGCGCGCCGCCCGGCTGCGCACCGCGCTCCGGACGATGATGGACTTCAACAAGACCGAGGCCGACGAATCGACCCGCAATATCGTCCGCATCGTCCGCGCCGCCGAGTTCGGGTTGATCGTCGCATTCATCGTCGCGCTCGGCCTTGCCCTGCTGTGCGGCTACCTGCTGTTCCGGGCGATCACCGTGCCGCTCGGCAAGCTGCTCGGAATGGTCGAGATGATGCGGCGCGGCGATTTCAGCGAACGGCTCGCGCTATCTCGCCGCGACGAGTTCAGCACTGTCGCCGATGGCGTCAACGCGATGGCCGACGATCTGGCCGGGCTGATCGGCCAGATCCAGAAGTCGAGCATCCAGGTCAACACCTCGATCACGGAAGTCGCGGCGACCTCGAAGGAACAGCAGGCGACTGCCAGCGAGATCGCCGCCACGACGACGGAGATCGGCGCTACCGCCAAGGAAATCTCGGCGACCTCGAACGAGCTGGTGCGCACGATGGACGAGGTCTCTGGCGTCGCCGAGCAGACCGCGACGCTGGCCGGCGGCGGGCAGGCCGGGCTGGCGCGGATGGAAACCACGATGCAGCAGGTCATGGATGCGGCGGGCGCGATCAACGCCAAGCTCGCGATCCTCAGCGAGAAGGCCGGCAACATCAACCAGGTCGTCACGACCATCACCAAGGTCGCCGACCAGACCAACCTGCTCTCGCTCAACGCCGCGATCGAGGCGGAGAAGGCCGGACAATATGGCCGCGGCTTCGCCGTGGTGGCGACCGAAATCCGCCGCCTCGCCGATCAGACAGCGGTCTCGACCTACGACATCGAGCAGATCGTCAAGGACATCCAGTCGGCCGTCGCGGCCGGCGTGATGGGCATGGACAAGTTCTCGGAGGAGGTGCGGCGCGGCATGCAGGACGTCCAGCAGGTCGGCGGCCAGCTTTCGGAAATTATCGAGCAGGTGCAGGGCCTCGTGCCGCGCTTCGAGGTCGCCAACGAGGGCATGCAGGCGCAGGCGACCGGCGCGGGGCAGATCAGCGAAGCGCTGGGGCAGCTCAGCGAGGCCGCCCAGCAGACCGTCGAATCCCTGCAGCAATCCACCCTCGCGATCGACGAGCTGAACCAGGTTTCGGGCGGGCTGCGCAGCAGCATCTCGCGCTTCAAGCTGCGAGCGTAGCGGAAACCGGAACGGGGCCGACAGATGCTGTTCCTGATGTTCCAGCTAGGGCAGGATCGCTATGTGCTCGATGCCGCGCAGGTCGAAATGGTGCTGCCGCTGCTCTCGGCAAAGCAGTTGCCGGCTGCTCCCGCCGGGGTCATCGGCGCGATCAGCTATCACGGCACGCCGGTGCCGCTGATCGACCTTTCCCTGCTGGCGCTCGGGCGCCCGGCCGCGCCGGTGCTGAGCACGCGAATCCTCCTGCTTCGCTATCCGACGGGCCCGGGAGAGCATAAGCTCCTCGGGCTGGTCGCGGAGCGGGCCATCGAGACGACCAAGCGCGACCCCGCGGATTTCGTCGCCTCCGGCGTCGAGGCTGGAACGCCTCCCTATCTCGGACCGGTCGCTGCCGACGAGACCGGGCTCATCCAATGGATCAAGCCGGAGGCTCTGCTGCCGCCGGAAATCCGCGACATCCTGTTCCGGCAACTGACGGCAGAGCCGTGATGGAGAACAGTGCAGCCACCGGCGATTTCGAGCAGATGCTGCGGGACATGATCGGCCTGAGCACCGAAACGGTCGGAGCTTCCGTCATTCGCCACGCGCTGACACGGCGCATGACCGCTTGCGGACTGCCCAGCCTCGACGCCTATCGGAGCTATCTGGCCGGGAACAAGAGCGAGCGCCAGGAGCTGATCGACACGGTCATCGTGCCGGAGACCTGGTTCTTCCGAGATCGCGAAGCCTTCGCCGCCATGGTCCGGCACGCACGCGAGACAAAGCTCACAGACCGCCCCATCAGGCTGCTGAGCCTGCCCTGCTCGACCGGGGAAGAGCCCTATTCCATGGCGATGGCGCTGTTCGATGCCGGCTTCGGGCCAACGGATTTCGCGATCGACGCCATCGACGTCAGCAGCCGCAACCTCGCCCTGGCCGGGCGCGCGATCTATGGGAAGAACTCCTTCCGCGGCAGCGATCTGTCCTTCCGCGAGCGCTATTTCGAGGCGCTGAAGGCGGCTTCCGGCCGCACGAGATCGTGCGACGCCCGGTCCGCTTCTCGCTCGGCAACGTGCTCGACCCCACCAGGCCAATGGAGCGCGAGGCCTACGACATCATCTTCTGCCGCAACCTGCTGATCTATTTCGATCGGGAGACGCAGGCATCCGCCCTCGCAGCGCTCCGGCAGGCCTTGTCTGGCAAAGGCCTGCTTCTGGTCGGGCCGGGCGAGTCGGGCCTGCCTTCCCTGCATGGTTTCACATCGGCAAGGCTGCCACGCGCCTTCGCCTTCACGAAGGAAGCGCCCACGCCGGGCGCCACGGCCAGATCGCGTTCGGAAGCGAACGCGCCCGCAATTCGCAAGCTGCCGGCATCGACCGCCTCGAGCGCTCCCCCCAAACCGAAGCCTCGCCCCTTCGCAAGCCGAGCGACCATGGCGCCGAGCGCTCCGGCTTCGTCACCGGAAAGCGAGGCCGCGGGTCTTGCCGCCATCGAGAGCGCGGCCAATGCCGGACGCCTCGCCGAAGCCCGTGCGGCGGCCGAGCGCCATATCGCGGCCTTCGGCCCGTCGGCCGAGGTCTTCTATCTGCTCGGCCTCGCGCAGGACGCGGACGATGCCGAAGAGGATGCGGCGGGCAACTACCGCAAGGCCCTCTACCTCGCGCCGGACCACCGCCAAGCGCTGGCGCATCTGCGGTTGCTGCTGCAGCGCCGGGGAGACGAGGCGGGAGCGCGGGCCTTGGCTGACCGGCTCGACCGGCTGACGAAGAGGAGCGGAGCCTGATGTCCGCCACAGCCGACGTGAACACACCGCACGCCACAAGCAGCCTCGACAACGGGGGCCAGCCCGGTCCGGAAACCGAGACGTCGCGGCCTGGCCGCAACGGTGCTTCGCACGCGCAGATCGCCCGTCGGCTGCTGGATCGACCGCTGCCGCCGGGCTATCGCGAGGAGTGGACGCGGCTCTTCGCCCGGCCCGCGAGCGAGGAGGTGGATCACGACGCGCTCACCAGTGTCCTCATCTTCCGGCTCGGGACGGAATGGCTCGGCCTGCCGGCCGCGAGCTGCCAGGAGATCGCGGAGCCGCGCCCGATCCATTCCCTGCCTCATCGCCGCAGCGGCGCGGTGCGCGGCATCGTCAATGTCCGCGGGGAGCTGCTCGTCTGCGTTTCGCTGTCCGAGCTCCTCGGCATCGACACCGAGGCGGCACCGCGGGCCGGCGAGCGGATCACCGCCTTCCGCCGACTCGTCGTGATCGGCACCGCGGGCGGGCGCTCGGCCTTCGAGGTCGATGAAGTCCACGGGCTGCATACCTTCGACCGGCACGGCCTGGGCGCCGTTCCCGCCACGATCGGCAGGGCCGCGGCCAGCGTTGTCACGAGCGTGCTCCCGTGGAACGATCGGGCGGTGGGCTGCCTCGACGAGACCCGGCTGACCGAGCTGATCGACCGGAGCATCGCATGAGCGGCGAGGACTTCAGCGAGCTCTCCATGCTCGAGCTGTTCCGCGCCGAGCTCTCCTCGCAATCGCAGGCGCTGACGACCGGACTGCTCGCGCTGGAACGGGACCCGGTCTCGGCAGCTCATCTCGAAGCCTGCATGCGGGCCGCCCACTCGCTCAAGGGCGCGGCGCGGATCATCGACCTGACGCCGGCGGTGCGGGTCGCCCACGAGATGGAAGAGTGCCTGGTCGCGGCGCAGCGCGGAACGTTGCGCCTGAACCACGCCCATATCGACGCGCTGTTCAAGGGCATCGACCTGCTGACCGCCCTGTCTTCCGAGCGCGGGCCGGGCGAGGCCGAGGCCGAGCGCCGTATCGATCGGCTCATGCATGCGCTTCAGCAGGCCTCCGCGACGGGCGACGCGAATAGCCTCGTGCGCAGCGACGCGGAGGCTGCTCCCGCCCGCATCGACCGGAAAGCCACGACTCCATCCTCCGGAGAGCCGGCGCCATTGCCGGGCGATGGGCCGGGCAGCCGGATGGTCAGGGTCACGGCCGAGAGCCTGAACCGCCTCCTAGGGCTCGCCGGCGAGTCCCTGATGGCGTCACGGCGCCTGCGGCCTTTCAACGACGGTCTGCTGCGGCTGCGGCGGGTGCATGCCGATCTCGTCCGGAGCGTCGATGCCCTGCAGGCCGCAATGCCGGCCGCGACCAGCGATCCCCGCGCCCTGCTGGCGCTGGATGCCGTGCAGCTCAAGCTGCAGGAAAGCCAGGCGATCCTGGGCCAGCGGCTCGACGAGCTGGATGCCGTCGACCGGCAGGCGACGGACCTTGCCAGCCGTCTCTACGACGAGACGCTGGCAAGCCGGATGCGGCCCTTCGAGGATGGCGTCAGCCATTTTTCCCGAACCGTCCGCGATATCGGGCGGGCGCTCGGCAAGAGGGTGCGGCTCGACATCGTCGGCGGCGCGACCAGCATCGATCGCGACATCCTCGAACAGCTCGACGCGCCGCTCGGCCACCTGCTGCGCAATGCGATCGATCATGGGCTCGAAGAACCGGAGGAACGCGAAACCGCCGGCAAGCCGGCCGAAGGGATCATCCGGATCGAGGCGCGCCATCACGCCGGGCTTCTGCAGATCATCGTCACGGACGATGGTCGCGGCATCAATCTGGACGCCTTGCGGCAAGCCACCGTCGATCGCGGCTTCACCACGGCCGAGGCGGTGCACGATCTCAGCGAGGCGGAGCTGCTCGAATTCCTCTTCCTGCCGGGCTTCTCGATGAAGTCGACGCTGAGCGATATTTCAGGGCGCGGCGTCGGGCTCGATGCCGTTCAGGCGATGGTCCGCCAGCTGCGCGGCCAGGTGGAGATCAGCTCGCAGCTGGGGAGCGGCACCCGCTTCCAGCTCCAGTTGCCGTTGACGCTCTCGGTAATCCGAGCGCTCCTCGTCGAGATCGACGGCGAACCCTATGCCCTTCCGCTCGCGGGCATCGCGCGAGCGCTGCGTTTGCCGCGGGAGCACATCGCTTCCCTCGAAGGCCGGCCGCATTTTCGTTTCGACGACCGGCAGGTCGGGCTCATCACCGCCCATGAGATTCTCGGCCGCGGCGAGCCGCAATCCGCCGAATCCGATCTTGCCGTGGTCGTCGTCGGCCAAGGGAGCGATACCTACGCGCTGGTAGTCGACCGTTTCCTCGGCGAGCACGAACTCGTGGTGCGCCCGCTGGACGCGCGCCTCGCCAAGGTCAAGGACGTCAGCGCCGCCGCCTTGCTGGAGGACGGCTCGCCCGTACTGATCCTCGATGTGGACGATTTGGTCCGCTCGATGGAGAAACTGGTCTCCAGCGGCCCCATCAAGACGCTGGAGCACCGTCCGGTTCGCGCGGGGCAGAAGCAGCGCAAGCGCATCCTCGTCGTCGACGACTCGCTCACCGTGCGCGAGCTGGAGAGGAAGCTGCTCGACCATCGCGGCTTCGAGGTCGAGATCGCCGTCGACGGCATGGATGGCTGGAATGCTGTCCGCACCGGTTCGTTCGACCTGGTCGTGACCGATATCGACATGCCGCGCATGGACGGCATCGAGCTGGTGACGCTGATCAAGAAGGACAGCGGGCTGCGCAAGACCCCGGTGATGATCGTCTCCTACAAGGACCGCGAGGAGGATCGGCGCCGCGGGCTCGATGCCGGTGCGGATTACTATTTGACCAAGAGCAGTTTCCACGACGAGACTCTGATTCACGCCGTCGAAGATCTTATCGGCGAACCATGAGGCTGCGCGACCAGATGAGAAGCTTCTCATGAGAGTCGGTCTGGTCAACGATCTGCCGATGGCCGTCGAAGTCCTGCGCCGGATCGTCACCTCGACGGCGGAGCACACGGTCGCCTGGATTGCGAGGGACGGCAGCGAAGCCGTGGAGACCTGCCGGCACGATCGCCCCGATCTGGTCCTGATGGACCTGAACATGCCGGTGATGGACGGCATCGAGGCCACGCGGCGCATCATGACCGAGACGCCCTGCCCCATCCTGCTCGTCACGGCCAGCGTCGATGCGAATGTATCCGGCGTCTACGAAGCGATGGGCTACGGCGCCCTCGATGCCGTCGACATCCCCTCGGTCGGCACCAATGGCATCGCTTCCGGCCAGGGCGACGCGCTGCTGGCGCGCATGACCGCCATCGCCCGCCTCTCCCGCGATCTGCCGCCGGCGCGCAGGGCCCGCATGCCGGCCAGGCGCTTCGGCTCGGCACAGCTTGTCGCCATCGGCGCTTCGGCCGGCGGCCCCACCGCCGTCGCGACATTGCTCGCGGGGCTGCCGCGCGGGTTTCCGGCGGCCATCATCCTGGTTCAGCATCTCGACGCCCAGTTCGTGCCGGGTTTCGCCAGCTGGCTGGAGCAGCAATGCGGACTCGCGGTTCGCCCTGCCCTGGAAGGCGATCGACCGGTGCCGGGAAGCGTGCTGATCGCGGCGAGTGCCGACCACCTCGTGCTCAAGGCGGGAGGCGAGCTCGGCTACCGAGCCGAGCCGCGCGACTACCCGTACCGGCCCTCGGTCGACACGTTCTTCGAGAGCGTCGCACAGCAGTGGCGGGGCGAGCCGGTCGGCGTGCTCCTCACGGGCATGGGGAGGGACGGCGCGCGCGGCTTGAAACTTCTGCGCGACAAGCATCATTTGACAATCGCACAGGACCAAGCGACGAGCGCCGTCTACGGCATGCCCAAGGCAGCCGCGGCAATCGGCGCTGCCGCCGAAATTCTGCCGCTGACCGCGATCGCGCCGCGCCTTGTCGAGGCCTGCGGCCAGCCGGCCCCATAAAAAGGCTTCCCATGGCAGGCGAACCATCTCCATCCGCGCCCAATGTGCCCTCCCCGGCCGACAGCTACCTCTCGATGGTCCTGCTGGTCGACGACCAAGTGATGGTCTGCGAAGCGGTCCGGCGGGCGCTGGCCCATCATGGCGATCTGGACTTCCATTATTGCACCGATCCGCTCGAGGCGATCGAGGTCGCCCAACGCGTCAAGCCGACCGTCATCCTGCAGGATCTGGTGATGCCCGGCGTCGACGGGCTCGATCTGGTGCGGCGCTACCGCCAGCACCCCTCGCTGCACGCTGTCCCGGTGATCGTGCTCTCGACCAAGGAAGACCCGGCGATCAAGAGCGAAGCCTTTCAGGCCGGCGCTAATGACTATCTGGTCAAGCTGCCCGACAAGGTCGAGCTGATCGCCCGAATCCGCTATCACACCCGCGCCTATCTCGATCACGTCCAGCGCGACGAGGCCTATCGGGCCCTGCGCGAGAGCCAGCGCGAGCTGATGCGCGCCAATCTCGAGCTGGAACGCCTGACGCGGATCGACGGGCTGACCGGGCTCGGCAACCGCCGCTATTTCGACGAATATCTCGCAGCCGAGTGGAAACGGGGCACGAGGACTCGCAATCCGCTGTCCGTGCTGATGATCGATGTCGACCATTTCAAGCGCTACAACGATGCTTACGGCCACCTCGCGGGCGACGATGTCCTCAAGCAGGTTGCCGGCGTGATCCAGAGCGGCGCCTGCCGCGCGACCGACCTGGCCGCCCGCTTCGGCGGCGAGGAGTTCGTGGTGATCCTGACAGACGTATCGCAGGAAGGCGCCGTGCTTGTCGCTGAGCGCATGGTCGAGGGCGTGCGCGACCTGAACATCGCCCATGGCTCGGGGCGCGTCACGATCAGCGCCGGCGTCGCGACCGCCTGGCCGAACAGCGAAAACAACCCGGAGAGCGTCGTCAACGCCGCCGACCTCGCGCTTTTCCGCGCGAAGAATGCCGGGCGGGACCGCGCGGTCTTCGCGGACATGCCCGCCGGCTGAAGTCCGAGGCGACGAGGCGCCTGGTCTCAGATGGACCGGGTGATGCCGCCGTCGACGCGCAGATTCTGGCCGGTGATGTAGGCGGCATCCGGCGAGACCAGGAAAGCGATGGTGCCTGCGATCTCCGCGCTGGTGCCGTAACGCCCCATCGGCACGCTCTGGCGGCGCTCCTCCGTCGCCGGCAGGCTATCGATCCAGCCCGGCAGGACATTGTTCATGCGGATGCTGTCCGCCGCATAGGTGTCGACGAAGATCTTGGTGAAGGATGCGAGACCCGCGCGGAACACCGCCGAGGTCGGGAACATCGCGCTCGGCTCGAAGGCCCAGGCCGTCGAAATGTTGACGATGGCGCCGGATTTCTGCTGCTGCATGATCGGCGTCACCAGCCGCACCGGGCGGATGACGTTCAGCAGATAGGTGTCCATGCCCCGGTGCCAATCCTCATCGGTGATATCGAGGATGGGCGCGCGCGGCCCGTGGCCGGCGCTGTTGACGAGGGCATCGATGCGCCCCCAGCGCTCCATCGCGAGATCGACGAGGCGGCGCAGATCGTCGTTCGACTGGTTGGAGCCGGTCACGCCAATCCCGCCGAGTTCGCTCGCCAGCGCCTCGCCCTTGCCGGAGGACGAGAGAATGGCGACCCGGAAACCGTCCGCGGACAGACGCCTGGCCGCGGCAGCGCCCATGCCGCTGCCGCCCGCAGTCACCAGAGCCACTTTTTCTGCCGACATGCTTGTCTCCGTCGTCGCTGCGCAGCACTATCGAGTTGCGCATTCCAAAAGGTCAGAAGGCCTTCTTATCACTCCGGCCCGGACCTGACGAACGAGTTCCGTTCGCGTCTGCCTGTAGAAAAACTATCGCATGAACGGCCAAACCCATCGCCTTCCCTCGCTCAACGGCCTGCGCGTCTTCGAGGTCGCCTCCCGGCATCTGAACTTCCGCCTCGCCGCCGAGGAACTCGGCGTGACGCAGGGCGCGGTCGCCCAGCAGATCCGCCAGCTCGAAGCCGAGCTCGGGCTCAAGCTGTTCGAGCGGCAGCCGCGGACCCTCGTGCCGACGGAGGCCGGGCGCAGCTACGTCGCCTCGGTCCGGCGCGCCTTCGAGCTGATCTCCGATGCGACGGAGAATCTCAGACCAGCGCCGCTGCACCTGACCATCAGCGTGACGCCGAGCTTCGCCTCCCGCTGGCTCATTCCGCGCCTGCCGGATTTCACGGCCGCGCATCCGGGGATCGAGCTGCGCATCGTTGCGACCGATCGCCTTTCCGACTTCCGAACGGATGCGGTCGATCTCGCCATCCGGCTCGGGCGGCCACCCTTCGGCTCGGGGCTGAACGCCGAACTGCTGTACGAGCAAGCGATCATCGCGGTCGGCAGCCCGCTGCTTCTCGAGAGAATCGGAGATCCTCGAGATCCCGGCCATTTCGCGCGCTACCCGCTCCTGCACGACGGCCATGATTTCTGGCCGGCCTTTCTGGAAAGGGTTTTCCCGGGCACGGCACCGAAGCCCGCCCAGAACATCCGTTTCAACCAGACCGCACTCGCGCTGGAAGCGGCCATCGCCGGGCAGGGTCTGGCCTTGACGAGCCGGTTCCTGGCCGATGACGACATCGCGCGCAGCCGCCTGGTGCCCCTCTTCGGGATCGAGCTTGTGGCCGAGGCGGGCTTCTACATCGTCTCGCCGCGCCGGCCGCGGCACCCGGAGCCTATCGCAACCGTGTGCCGATGGCTGAGCGAAGCCGCCAAGGCCCGATGAGGCCCTGCGCAACAAACTTGCATCCCGCGCGCAGGATTGCAGCGCCTCTTTCGCGCCGAAAGCACTATCCATCGGCCGGAGATGCAAACGAGGCTGCGACCGATGCCAAAACTCGATCCTGATGCCCTTCAGACCGAAATGACGTCATGGCGGCGTCAATTGCATGCCCATCCCGAATTCGGTTTCGAGGAAAAAGTGACCTCCGCCTTCGTCGCCGCGAAGCTGCGCGAGTTCGGGCTCGACGAGGTGGTCGAAGGCGTGGGCGGCACCGGCGTCGTCGGCACGCTGAAGCGGGGCAACGGGAACAGGGCTGTCGCGCTGCGCGCCGATATGGACGCGCTGCGCATCACCGAACAAGGCGACCATCCTCATCGATCGCAGACGCCCGGCGTGATGCATGCCTGCGGCCATGACGGGCATACGGCGATGCTGCTCGGCGCGGCCAAGCTGCTGGCGACGGAGGGAGGCTTCGACGGCACGGTGCGCTTCCTGTTCCAGCCCGCCGAGGAGTGGGGCAAGGGCGCGCTCGCGATGCTGACCGATGGCCTGATCGAGCGGTTTCCCTTCGACGAGATCTACGGGCTGCACAACATGCCCGGCCTCGCCATCGGGAAGTTCCAGACACGGGTCGGCTCCTTCATGTCGGCTGAGGACAATTTCGAGATCGTACTCAAGGGGGTCGGCAGCCACGCGGCGCGGCCGCATACGGGCAACGAAGTGCTGGTCGCCGCCTGCGCGCTCGTCACTGGTCTCCAGACCATCGTCTCGCGACGGCTAAGCCCGGCGGATATCGCGGTCGTTTCCGTCACCGAGCTTCTGACCGACGGCACGCGCAACGTCCTGCCCGGAACCGCGCGCATCCTCGGCGATGCCCGCAGTTTCCGGCCCGAGGTCAGCGCCGAGATCGAGCGGCAGATGGGGATCATCGCGCAGGGTACGGCGCAGAGCTACAATCTCAGCGCCACCCTGCATTACACCCGCGAATTCGTGCCGCTGGTGAACGACGAGGCCCTGGTGCAGGAGGCATTCGCAGCAGCCCGAACCGTGTTCGACGATGGAAACGTCGCCGTCGCGCGCGAGCCGATGACGGGTTCGGAGGATTTCGCCCGCTTCCTCGATTTTGTCCCCGGCTGCTTCGCCAATATCGGCAATGGCGAGGACTCCGCGCCGCTGCACAACCCAGGTTTCGACTTCAACGACGATAGCCTGCGCTACGGCGCCGGCTTCCACGCCGCCATCGTGCGTCGGCGCCTGCCCGCCGCCTGAGCCATCCCCCTCGCATTCTCCGCGACATCCTTTCGGCCACCGAAGGCGATGCCCGGCGGAGCTGTGCCATCGCCCCTTCCCAACGATAAAAACCGGAGGAGAACATGCTGAAATCAATCGGAATCGCCACCCTGATCTGCTCTGCGACGCTTTCGGCCAGCCAGGCCGCGACGCTCGACACCGTGACCAAGCGCGGCGCGGTGAAGTGCAGCTCGACCGCCGGAACGCCCGGCTTCTCCATCCCAGACGCGAGCGGCAAATACCGGGGCCTCGACATCGATGTCTGCCGGGCCGTCGCAGCGGCGATCTTCGGCGATCCGGACAAGGTCATGATCGTGCCGCTAACCCCGGCCTCCCGCTTCACCGCGCTCCAGACCGGCGAAGTCGATATCCTGTTCAACACCACGACCTGGACGCTCGGCCGGGAGACCACGAACGGCATCATCTTTGCCGGCGTGAACTACTATGACGGCCAGGGCATCATGGTCCGCTCCGGCGTCATCCAGAACGCCAAGGAGTTGAACGGCGCGACCATCTGCACCAACCAGGGCTCCACGACGGAGCTCAACCTGACCGACTTCTTCCGGGTCAACGGCCTGAAGAACGAGATCGTCGCCTATGCGACGCAGGAGGAAGCGGCGCAGGCCTACCAGTCGGGGCGCTGCGACGCCTTCTCGTCCGACCGCTCGGTGCTCTACGCCTTCCGGTCGAAGCTGACCGAGCCCGACAAGCATGCCGTGCTTGGCGAGACGCTCTCGAAGGAGCCCCTCGGCCCGGCCGTCCGGCAGGGCGACGACCCCTGGTACAACATCGTCAAATGGACGCTGCACGTCCTGCACTCCGCCGAGGAGCTCGGCCTGACCTCGAAGAACATCGACCAGGCCGCATCGACGACCGCGAACCCCAACATCCTCAGGCTGGTCGGCAAGGAGGGCGAACTCGGGCCCGGCCTCGGCCTGCCCAGGCAATGGGCCTACAACATCGTCGCGAAGGTCGGCTCCTATGCCGAAATCTTCGAGCGCAATGTCGGCAAGGACAGCCCCCTGAAGATCGCGAGAGGGCTGAACGCGTCCTGGAAGGACGGTGGCCTGCACTACGCGCCGCCGATCCGATAAGACTTCGTCGAAAGGCCACGGCCCGGGATGCATCCGGCCGTGGCGCTAGCTTCACCGGAGTGGTGATCGCGCTCCCTCGCCGATCTCGGCGGGGCGCAGTGCTCAGGCCCGCCTCGGCCGGCGTACGGCCCTGACGGTGCCCTTGCCGGCGCTGCCGCAGAAGAACAGGTCTCCCCCGTCCGACTCCAACCCGGAGACACCCTCTCCCGCCGGCATCACGAGACTGTCCAGCACCTCGCCGGAAACCGGGTCGATGCGCCGCAACTCGCTCTCGTCGCCCTCCCAGGTGCCGTGCCAGAATTCGCCGTCGACCCAGGTGACGCCGGTGACGAAGCGGTTGGACTCTATGGTGCGCAGCATCTTGCCGGTATCGGGATCGATCTGGTGGATCTTCCGCTCGCGATAATGCCCGACCCAGAGCGTGCCCTCCGCCCAGGTCAGACCTGAATCGCCGCCACCGGCGGGGGCCGGAATGGTCGCGACGACGCGGCCGGTCTCGGGCTCGATCTTCTGGATGCGATCCTCGGCGATCTGGAACAGATGCGTGCCGTCGAATGCGGTCCCGGCATGGGCCGGCACCTCGATCGCGCGCTCCACCTGCCCGCTTTCGGGATCGAGCGCGTTCAGCCGGTCGCCCGAGGCGAACCAGACCCGCCGGCCGTCGAAGCTGACGCCGCCGACCTTCTCGACGCCGGGGAAGGGGCCGTATTCGCGGATGATGTCGGCGTTGGATGTCGTCATGGCTTCACTCCGGTGGATGCGATGCCGTCCATCTAGTCTGCCCCATCATAGGGCGGTGAGTAACAAGGCGGTCGCGAATCCCGGCGTCGGCGGCATCACCCAGCGCCGCGCCCGGCCCCGCCCATAGGACTGGATCTTGCCGCCCTCGGCCAGTGCGTCGAGCGCGCGCTGAATGTTCCGCTGGCTGCTGCCGAGCGCAACCGCCAGCGCGGAACTCGCCCAGGTCTCGCCATCGGCGAGGAGCGCGAGCACCGCCGCATGCTTCTCCTCGACCGGCCGCGCCAGCACGACCACCTCGGGAGCTGCGCGTGGCGAAAGCGCGAAGCCGCGCGGCGTCGCACTCACCTGCGCCAGCGGCTCGATGGCGGCGCGAAGCCGGCCGATCTCGACGCGCAGCCGGGCACGATGCGATTCATCCGTCAGCTTCGAGCGGAAGGCCCGCGCGATCAGGGCATCCCGCGGCGCATCGGCCGGCCATGCCTCGGCCAGCTCGCGCGCCAGCGCAAAGAGGACAGGTCGCGTCGCCAGAGATACAGCCCCGTCCGGCCCGCGCACGGCATAGCGGCAGGCATCGACGACCAGCGCCTCGGTCGATTGCAGGGCCTCGACCTCATCCAGCCGCAAGAGCCGCTCCTCGCCCCGCGCAAGCAACCGCGCCGTCGGCGCCTCCAGCATGAGCTGCGCGCCGTCGACCTCGGCCATCAGGGCGGGGATCCCGGCCCGGCGCGCGGCTCCTGATGCGGCAGCGAGCGCCGAGCGCGCGGCCGCCGCCTGAAGCCGCCTCAGCGCGATCCCGGCGCCGGCCAGCCAATGCACCGCTTGCAGCGCCGGCGGCAGTTCCTCAGGCTCGATCGTCGCGAGCGCCCGTTCCGCCGCATCGAGCTGCCCGATCAGAAGGAGACGGCGAATCTCGATATAGCGCGCATGGGCGGCGTTGATCCGGTCACCATGCGTCGACAGGACCGCGGCTGCAGCAGCAAGCCGCTTCACAGGCCAGTTCAGATCGCGCGAAGCCAGCGCGATCTCGGCTTCCGCGACGACGCAGCGCGCCTGGGCGGCGGCCTCCCTGTTGCCGAAGCCGCGGGCCGCGCGTCGCAGCAATATCTTGGCGCGCGGGAAGTCCCCGAGCTGCGCCATCGCGATGCCGCGCAGCGCCAGCGCCGGCGGATCGTCCCGCAGCGCGACCCGGTCCAGCGCGCCGAGCGGATCGCCCGAGGCGAGCGCCCGCGCCGCGGCCGTGATCAGCGAGTCCATCCGAATCCCGCCAAACTTGTCACTCCCACCCCTCTGTCACTCCGCCTTACCACCGACCGGGACGCCGCATCGAGAGCAGAACGGGCGGCGCTGATCACATCCGACGACAGGAGCGAAGCACGATGACGACACATACCATCGGAACGCGCGAGGAATGGCTCGCGGCGCGGCTCAAGCTGCTGCAGGCCGAGAAGGAGCACACGCAACGCGGCGACGAGCTGGCGCAGCTGCGGCAGGGATTGCCCTGGGTCCGGGTCGACAATGACTATCGCTTCGACACCGAAGAGGGGGAGGCCGCGCTCGCCGACCTGTTCCAGGGCCGCTCGCAGCTCCTCGTCTACCATTTCATGTTCGGCCCCGATTACGAGGCCGGCTGCCCCTCCTGCTCGGCGATCGCGGACGGGTTCAACGGCGTGACGACCCATCTCGCCAACCATGACGTGATGCTCTGGGCGGTGTCGCGCGCACCGCTCGCCAAGCTGCTCGGCTTCCGCAAGCGGATGGGCTGGAGCTTCCCCTGGGCCTCCTCGGGCGGAAGCGACTTCAACTTCGACTTCAACGTCTCCTTCACCGAGGAGCAGGAGCGCACGAAGGGGGTCGATTACAACTTCCAGCACACGCCGAAATTCGAATGGCGCTCGGGCGGCAATGCGGTCGAGCGTGCCTTCGCCACGATGGCCGGAACGGACGTCCCGACCTATCACCGCGACCGGCCGGGCATGAGCGCCTTCATCCGCGAGGGCGGCGCCATCTACCACACCTATTCGACCTATTCGCGCGGGGTCGACGGCATCTGGGGCATGTATCCCTGGCTCGACCGCGCTCCCAAGGGGCGCAACGAGGCGGAGGGCCCCTGGTGGCGCCATCATGACCGCTATGGCGCCCGGCAGGTCTCCGCGTGACGGCGATCGAGACCGGCTTCGGCAAGGGAGAGGGACGCGGCGCAGCCGCCGCGCCCCTCGCGGGAGCCGTCTTTCTCGGTGCCCTCGCCCTGCTCTTCGGGGCTGCGACCGGCATCACGATCGCCCAAAGCGACGCGATGGCCGCGATGCCCGAAGTGCCGATGGCAGGCGGCTGGTGGATGTCGGGCGTCTGGCTGCCGATGTGCGGCCAGTCATGGCCCGATGCTGCCGCTTCCTTCCTCGGGATGTGGCTGGCGATGACGATTGCGATGATGCTGCCCGCCCTGACGCCGGCGCTGTGGAAGTACCGGCAGGCGTTTGCGACGGCGGGCTGTCCGTATCCCGATTTCCTGGCGGCAGTCATGGCAGCCGGCTACCTCGCCATCTGGACCGGGCTGGGCGCGATCCTCTTCGTGCTCGGTGGCGCCTTGGCCTCGGCGGCGATCCAGGCTCCGGCGCTGGCGCGCTCGCTTCCGAGCGGGGGAGGCGTGGCCCTCATCGCCGCCGGTGCGTTTCAGCTCTCCTTAGCCAGACAGCGACTTCTAGCTGCCTGTGGGAAAGCGCCGGGGAAGATCGGGCTGCCTGCTGGCAAGGCTGCGGTCTGGGCTCAGGGCCTGCGCCTCGGTTTCCGCTGCTGCGCGTCCTGCATCGCTCCCATGACGGCTCTGATCGTCGGTGGCATCATGGACCTAAGGCTCATGGCGCTCGTCACGGCGGCGATCTCCGCGGAGCGGCTTTTGCCGAGAAGCGGCCCGGTCGGCCAGGCATTCGGTGCGGGCATCATCGTAGTTGGCGCGCTTCAACTCGCGTGCAGACTGGCCTGAACGCCGCACTGCCTCGGCTGCCGCCGATCAGTCCTCTTCATCGCGCGGACGGGCAGCATCTCCGAGTATCTCGCGCTTGCCTGCGTGATTGGCCGGCCCGACGATGCCGTCGTTCTCCATGCGCTCCATGATCGAGGCGGCGCGGTTGTAGCCGATCTGGAGGCGGCGCTGGATGTAGGAGGTCGAGGCCTTCTTGTCGCGCAAGACGACCGCCACGGCCTGCTCGTAGGGGTCGTCGCTCTCGACCGAACCCATGCCGGTCTTGTCGAAGACGGCGCCGTCCTCGTCCTCGCCGGCTTCCTCCTCCTCGGAGGTGACGGCGTCGAGATATTGCGGCCGGCCTTGCGTCTTGAGATGGGCGACGACCTTCTCGACYTCGTTGTCCGAGACGAAGGGGCCGTGSACGCGGGTGATGCGSCCGCCGCCGGCCATGTAGAGCATGTCGCCCTGGCCGAGCAGCTGCTCGGCGCCCATCTCGCCGAGGATGGTGCGCGAGTCGATCTTGGAGGTGACCTGGAAGGAGATCCGGGTCGGGAAGTTCGCCTTGATCGTGCCGGTGATGACGTCGACCGAGGGSCGCTGCGTCGCCAGCACGACATGGATGCCGGCGGCGCGCGCCATCTGGGCRAGGCGCTGGATCGTGCCCTCGATCTCCTTGCCGGCGACCATCATCAGRTCGGCCATCTCGTCGACGATGACGACGATATAGGGCAGAGGCTCGAGGTCCATGACCTCCTCCTCGTAGATCGCCTCGCCGCTGTGCTTGTCGAAGCCGGTCTGGACSGTGCGGGTGATRACCTCGCCGGCGGCCTTGGCCTCGCCGACGCGGGCGTTGAAGCCGTCGATGTTGCGCACSGCGAGCTTCGACATCTTCTTGTAGCGCTCCTCCATCTCGCGCACCGCCCATTTGAGCGCCACGACCGCCTTCTTGGGGTCGGTGACGACGGGGGTGAGCAGATGCGGGATGCCGTCATAGACGGAGAGCTCGAGCATCTTGGGATCGACCATGATCAGGCGGCACTCCTCCGGCTTCAGCCGGTAGAGGATCGACAGGATCATGGTGTTGATCGCGACGGACTTGCCCGAGCCGGTGGTGCCGGCGACGAGCAGGTGCGGCATGCGCGCCAAATCCGCGATCACCGGCTCGCCGCCGATGGTCTTGCCGAGGCAGAGCGCGAGCTTGTGCTTGGTCGCCTCGAAATCCTGGCTGGCGAGCAGCTCCCGCAGGAACACCGTCTCGCGCCTGGCATTGGGCAGTTCGATGCCGATGGCGTTCTTGCCCTGCACCACCGCGACACGCGCCGATACCGCGCTCATCGAACGCGCGATGTCGTCGGCTAGCGAAATCACGCGGGAGCTTTTGATGCCGGGAGCCGGTTCGAGCTCATAGAGGGTGACGACGGGGCCGGGGCAGGCTTGGACGATCTCGCCCCTGATATTGAAGTCTTCGAGCACGCCTTCGAGCAGGCCGGCATTCTGCTGGAGGACCTCGACCGGCAGTTCCTCATCCTGCGTCAGCGGCGGCTCGGCCAGGAATTCGATCGGCGGAAGCTGGAAGCCCTCATCCTGCACCGGCGCCGGCAGGACCTCGATGACGCGAGCCCTCGGCCGGACAGGTTTGGGCCTGACGGGCTCGGGATCGACATGAGGCCGCGTACCGCGTGCCACCGCTACGCCAGGCTTCGCCACGATCTCGCGCTCCGGCTGGACGGCAGCGACGGTCTCGACCGGGCGCTCCTTCGCGACCGGAGCGAGCCAGGTTTGGCCCGAGAGCTGGAGGCTCACCTGATAGCCCTGGCTCCAGCCGAGACCGGACCAGGCCGGAACGCCAACGGAGGTGGAAACATGCGGCGTTTCAGGCTGAAGCGACACGTTATCTGTCCGCCGCGCGCGAGGCTCTTCGTCAGGCAAGGCGTCCAGCACATCCGGAACGCCCGCGCGATCTGCGGGAAGCGGGATGGTTTCGAACGAAAACTCGGCGTCGTCCCGTTCGGCAGCGGGCACGCATTCCCAGAAGGCATGATCGGAAATGAAGGCGAGCGGGGTGGTCGCCTGCTCGGCCTCGGTCTCAAGCTGCGGCCAGACGACCTCTTCCACCACCTCGAAGGCTTCTTCGATAAGCGGAGCCATCGCTTCGTCCGGTTCGGCATCGAGGGCGGCAGGCAGATCCGCAGGGCTGTGCGGGATGCCCGCCAGCGACGGCGTGCCCCAGACTTCCTTGATGAGATGGTCTGGCGTGCGCCAGAAGCGGACGCGATTCGCGCCGGCTGCCGGCTCGGCCAACGGGCTGGCAACGTCGCCGTCGCCAAGCTCGACTGAGGAGGCAGCCTTTTCGGCCTGCGCCGCCTTGCGCAACCTGTCCGGCGTGCGGGTGAAACGCACGTTCTCGGGCCACGTGAAAGAGGGCTCCGCCGGCTCTGCCGCAGGCCGGCGGGCCGACCTGTGCAGCACCAGAGCCTGCGCCGGCTCCTCGGGCTGATCGGAACGAAAACCCTCGGAAACGATGGGGTTCGCGCGGCGGTGACGATCCGTTTTATGCATGGGCTTGGGCGAACACGACAACTCGTTAACCTGTCCCGCAGGACTAGCCGGGCAGGGTTAAGGCCCCATGAATCGAGCGCTCCCGAAGTGACGCGAAACGAGCCGACGGACCTCAGTCGTCGGCGTCGTCATCCTGCAGGACGCGCCACGCCGCCCCTTCGAGATCGGCGAACTGGCCTGATCGCATGCACCAGAAGAAGGCGCCGAGTCCGGCCAGCCCCAGCCCCAGCGCCAACGGAAACAGGATCACGATGATGTTCATGCCTAAGCCTCCGAAGCCGCCGAGCGGGCGCGCAGGGCGTTGAGCGTCACCACCAGGGAAGAGCCGGACATGGCGACGGCGGCGACGAGCGGCGTCGCCAGCCCGGCAATCGCGATCGGCACCGCCACCGCATTGTAGAGCACGGCGAACCATAGGTTCTGCAGCATCAGCCCACGCGCCTTGCGTGAGATGTCGAGCGCAGCGGCAACCGGAGCGAGGCTGTCGCCGAGGAAGACGACATCGGCCGCCGCCTGCGCGAGATGGGTGGCGCTCACCGGCGAGATCGAGACATGCGCGCCCGCCAGCGCCGGCGCGTCGTTGAGGCCGTCGCCGATCATCAGGACCTTGTGGCCATTCGCCGCCATGCTGTCGAGCAGGTTGAGCTTGTCGCCCGGCAGCAGGCCAGCCTGCACATGCGTAATCCCCAGCTCGGCCGCGATCGGCGCGACAGCTTCCGGACGGTCGCCGGAGAGGATCGCGATCTCGAGCCCCGCCGCGCGCAAGGCTGCAATCGTCTCTCGGGCTTCCGGACGCAGGCTCTGCCCCAGCGCAAGCACGGTCCGGTAGGCGCCATGGCGATAGGCGATGAGGGAGGCGCCGGGGTGTTGCGTCTTGACCGAAGCGGCCTCCGCTTCGGCATTACAGAACCCGAGGCTGCCGAGCCGCTGCTCATCCTCGCCCGCGCCAGTCGAGAGGCCCTGGCCGCGCTCTTCACGGACATCGGTTTTCGCGGAAGTGACGCCGAGCGCTCGCGCCAATGCTTGCGCCAGCGGGTGATGACTGGCAGCGGCAAGCGCGCCGATCTCGGCCCGGCGCTCGGGCGGGAGCGCGTCGGGATTGAGGATGTCGGGCTCGGGCAGGGTCAGCGTTCCCGTCTTGTCGAAGACGGCGATATCGGCCTCGGCAAGGCGCTCCAGCGCGTCGCCCTCCTTCAGCATGATCTTGCGCTTGAACAGGGCGGAGGCCGCGACGACCTGCACGGCGGGTATCGCGAGGCCGAGCGCACAGGGGCAGGTGATGATCAGCACGGTGACGGCAATCATCAGGGCCTCGGGCCAGGCGAGTCCCCAGGCGAGCCAGCCGAGGAAGGTCGCCGCCGCCAGCGTGTGGACCACCGGCGCATAGAGCCGCGCAGCGCGGTCCGACAGGCGGACATAGCGCGAGCGGCTGCCGACGGCCTGGCTCATCAAGCGGTCGATCTCGTCGAGCAGCGTGCCCTGCCCGGCCGCCTCGACGCGGATGGTCAGCGCGCCCGTGAGGTTCAGCGTGCCGGCATGGACGCGCTCGCCATGGCCGATCGCGGCCGGGGTGGTCTCGCCGGTGATGAGGCTCCGGTCGAGTTCGGAACTTCCCGTCTCGACAATGCCGTCGACCGAGACCCGCTCGCCGGGGCGTAAGAGGACGCAATCGCCGGGCTCGATCGCGGCGATGGGGGTAATCGTCCAGCTTCCGTCCGGGGCGAGCCGCGTTGCGGTCTCGGCCTTGAGCGCGGCGAGATTGCCGGCGAGATCGCGGGTGCGCCGCCGCATCAGCTGGTCGAGATAGCGTCCGATCAGCAGGAAGAAGAGCAGCATCACCACGCCGTCGAAATAAGCGTGGCGGCCATGGCTCCAGGTTTCGGCGACCGACATGGCTAACGCCAGCACCACACCGATGGTGATCGGCACGTCCATATTGACCGCGCCGGCCTTCAGCGCCCGGAGCGCGCTTTCGAAGAAGGGCCTGCCGGCATAGGCGGCGGTCGGCAGGGCGATCAGGGCGGAGAGCCAGTGGAAGAAGTCGCGCGTCGTCGGGTCGATGTCGCCGCTATTGCCGGACCAGACCGCGACCGAGAGCAGCATGATGTTCATCGAGGCGAAGCCGGCGACGCCGAGCCGGCGCATCAGGCTGCGCTCCTCGGCGACGGCGCCATCCTCCTGCCGCTCCGGCACGAAAGGATAGGCCTTGAAGCCGAGCACGGCGAGCTTGTCGACGACCGCTTCAGGCCGCAGCAGCGCCTCCCGCCATTCGACCGAGACGCGCTTCAGCGCGAGATTGACGCGGGCGCCGAGGATGGCGGGCTCGCGGCTAAGCCCGCTCTCAATCGCCTGCATGCAGCCGGCACAGCGGATGCCGTCGACAGCCAGCTCCATGCTGGCGACGCCGCCATCGCGACGACGCACGAAGACGGAGAGATCCTGCCCGGCCATATCATCTCTCCGGCAAGGTGATGCGGCTGCGGGAGACGAAGACGACCTCATCTCCGCGCCGCGCCTGCAATTCGAGAATCCAGGCGCCGCTTTCGATATGGTCGAAATTCGCGTCGTATCGTCCGGGCTGGCCCTCGTTCAGCGTGACGGCGTGATCGCGCGCGGAGGTCGCTGGGTGGCGCAATCGCGCCGTCGCGGTGAAGCCGGAGAGCGGCTGGCCGAGACGGTCCGCCAGGGTCACGCCGAGCGTCGCACCCTCGCCTTGCCGGGAGAGCGTGGCCGCGGCCTTCCAGCCACGCGCGTCGCGCTCGTGCTGGCGGGCGATTTCCTCGTTGAAATGCTGGCTGGTCTCGTAGGCGCTGCGCGTCTCGACGCCCGGCATGGTGCGCAGCGCCACCGTGAGGATCGTCGCGTTGACGGAGACGATGACGCCGAAGAACAGCACCAGCATCGCCGCGACCATCCACCCGGTCAGTTCGAAGGGGCGTCGTGGGCGCGGGGCGGCAGGGGCGTCGCAGGACATCAGGAAAACTCCGCAGCAGCTCATGGTTTGGCTCCGGGCGCCATGAAATGGTCGGTCGCGCGCACGGTCTCCCCGGCGAAGAGATCCGAGGCGGTGATGGTGATGGCCTGCGACGCTTCCAGCGGCACGCCGGCCGGCACGGTGACGAGCACGCGCACCTCGCGCGAGGAATCGGGATCGACGGTGACGACCGGCCGCAGATCCGCAGTGGGCGCGATACCGACCGCATCGATGCGGATACCGGGCAGGCCGGCCACAGTCAGCGCGAAGGGGCGAACCTGCGGGCGCTTGTTGAGCAGACGGACGGCATAGGCATTGCGGATCGAGCCGTCGCTCAGCGTCACGAAGAGCGGGGCGCGCTCGTGCAGCACGGAAATGTCCGCGGTCCGGCGCGTCGCGAGCTGCCAGAGCATGGCGCCGCCGACGACGACGATCAGCGCCGCATAGATAAGCGTGCGCACCCGCAGCGGACGATAGATCGCCGGCTTTCCGGCCATGCGCCGCTTGACGTTGGTCTCGGTGTCATAGGCGATCAGGCGGGTCGGGCGGCCGATCCTGGCCATGACGGTGTCGCAGGCATCGATGCACAGGCCGCACTGAATGCAATCGACCTGCGCGCCGTCGCGGATGTCGATCCCGGTCGGGCAGACCGCGACGCATTGATGGCAATCGATGCAGTCGCCGGCGGGCGCGCCCTGCGCCCTGAGCTTCTGGGCCTGTTTGACCGAGACGCGCGGCTCGCCGCGATCGTAGCGATAGGTGACGTTCAGCGCCTCGTCGTCGGTCAGAGCGGCCTGGATCCGAGGCCAGGGGCACATGAACTTGCAGACCTGTTCGCGCATGATGCCGGCGAGCGAATAGGTGGTGAAGGTCAGGATCGCGATCCAGACATAAGCCGAGATCGGCGCCGTGAAGGTCGCGAGCTCGCGCACCAGCGTCGGCGCATCGGCGAAGTAGAGCACCCAGGCGCCACCGGTCCACCAGGCGATGACGAGCCACACCGCGTGCTTGGCGCTCTTGCGCCAGAGCTTGTCGGCACTCCATGGCGCCTCGTCGCGGCGCATGCGCTCGCGCCGGTCGCCCTCGAAGAAACGCTCCACGGCGAGGAAGAGGTCGGTCCAGACCGTCTGCGGGCAGAGATAGCCGCACCAGACCCGGCCGGCGACCGCATTCATCAGGAAGAGGACGAAGGAGGCCAGGATCAGCAGGCCGGTGAAGTAGTAGACCTCCTGCGGCCAGATCTCGATGAAGAAGAAGTAGAAGCGGCCGTTGGCGATATCTGCCAGCACCGCCTGATCAGGCAGATGTGGGCCGCGATCCCAGCGCAGGAAGGGCAGCAGGTAGTAGATGCCGAGGCACAGGAAAAGGATGAGCCATTTCGCGCGCCTGAAAGGGCCGGAGACGCTCTGCGGATAGACCTTCCGCGACGCCGCGAAGAGCGGCATGTCGTCGGGATCGGTCCCGGCGGTGCTCACGCTACTGCCCTCCCCCCAACGAGTGGACGTAGACGGTCAGCGCCTTCAGCGTCGTCTCGTCCAGCCGCCCGCCCCAGGCCGGCATCACGCCGTTGCGGCTGTTGCCGATGGTTTCGGTCAGCGAGGCCATGTCCATGCCGTAGAGGCTGATCGCGTCGGTCAGATTCGGCGCGCCCAGTTCCTGGTTGCCCTTGCCGGCCGGGCCGTGGCAGGCGGCGCAGTTGTCGGCGAAGAGCTTGCGCCCGAGTGCCAGATCCGCCTTCGGCTCCGTCGGCAGGCCGGCGAGTTCGCGGACATGGTTGGCGACGGCGTTGATCTCGCCACGCTTCAGCAGGCCGTCGCGGCCGAAGGCCGGCATCTGGCTGACGCGCGTGTCGTCATTGCCGGCGACGCGGATGCCGTGGCGCAGCGTCTGCATGATCGTGTCGAGCGAGCCGCCCCAGAGCCAGTCGTCGTCGTTGAGGTTGGGATAGCCCTTGGCACGGGCGCCGCCGACGCCATGGCAGGCCGCGCAATTGTCGCCGAAGGCGGCCTTGCCCTGGGCCGTCGCGATCTGGAACAGCTTGGGATCGGCCTTGATCTGCGCGGGTGTGGCCTCAGTCATGCCGGCCGCCAGCGCCGCGCGCTGAGCCTTCAGCTCGTTCATCTGCACGGTGATGTCCGAGCGGGTGGCGTAGCCGATCACGCCCCTGGTCGCGTCGGTCAGGAGCGGCCAGGCCGGGTAGACGATCCAGTAGCCGAAGGACCAGATGATGGTGGCGTAGAAGATGCCGAGCCACCAGCGCGGCAGCGGCGTGTTGAGCTCGCGGATACCGTCCCATTCATGGCCGGTCGTGGCGTGGCCGGTGACGGGGTCGATCTCGGGGGCGTCGTGACGCTGGTCCATGGTCAGTCCTCGCGCAGCGGATTGAGCGCGGCCTGCTCGAAGCGGGCGCGGTTCTTCGGCCAGAAGGCGTAGAAGCAGACGCCGAGGAAGACGGCGACGAAGTAGAGAAGGCCGGCGGACTGGGCGAAGCCGGCGAGCCAGTGATAGGTCGTTTGCATGGTGGCCTCGCTCAGCGGATGTTGGCCTTGTCGTCGTAGAGCTTGAAGTCGACCAGCGTGCCGAGCGCCTGCAGATAGGCGATCAAGGCGTCGGCTTCGGTGATGCGATGCGGGTCGCCGTCGAAATCGCGCGACTGCGCCTTGGGGTAGCGTTTCTCCAGATCGGACTGGCCGGGATGGTCCGGCGTCGCCTGCGCTTTCAGGTCGCTCTGCGCCTGCGCGATCATCTCGTCGCTATAGGGCACGCCGCCGGCGCGGTTGGCGCGCAGCTCGTCGGCGATGTCGCTATGGGACAGCTCGGTTTTGGCCAGGAAGGGATAGCCCGGCATAATCGACTGCGGCACCACCGCGCGCGGCTCGGCCAGATGCGCGCGCTGCCATTCGTCGGAATACTTGCCGCCGACGCGGGCGAGGTCCGGTCCCGTGCGCTTGGAGCCCCATTGGAAGGGCTTGTCGTACATGCTCTCGGCGGCCAGCGAATAATGCCCGTAGCGCTCGACCTCGTCGCGCAGCGGCCGGATCATCTGGCTGTGGCAGTTGTAGCAGCCCTCGCGGACGTAGATCGCGCGGCCCGCAAGCTCCAACGGGGTGTAGGGACGCATGCCCTGCACGGTCTCGATAGTGTTCTTCAAATAGAAGAGCGGCGCGATCTCGACGAGGCCGCCGATGGAGATCACCAGCAACGTGCCGATGACCAGGACGATCGAGTTGGTCTCGAAGATCTTGTGCTTGGCCCAGAGCGAGCGGCGCGCGGGCTTGTGTTCGATGCTCGTCATTGCGGAAGCTTTCTCAGGCGGCCACGGCCAGCAGCGACGAGGGGACCTCGGAGCGCGGCATGTCTGCCTCCGCCTCGGAGCGCACGGTCATCCAGAGGTTGAAGGCCATGATCAGCGCGCCGATCAGGAACAGCGCCCCGCCCATCGCGCGGATGACGTAGAAGGGGTGCATCGCCGCGACGGTCTCGATGAAGGAATATTCGAGGAAGCCGAGCGCGGTGTAGGCGCGCCACATCAGGCCCTGCAGGATGCCCGAGACCCACATCGCCGTGATGTAGAAGACGATGCCGAGCGTCGAGATCCAGAAGTGCCAGCTCACCAGCTTGAGCGAGTAGAGGCCCTTGCGGTTCCACAGCCAGGGCACGAGGCAATAGATCGCGCCGAAGGAGATGTAGGCGACCCAGCCGAGCGCGCCGGAATGGACATGGCCGATGGTCCAGTCGGTGTAGTGCGACAGGCCGTTCACGGCCTTGATCGACATCAGCGGGCCTTCGAAGGTCGACATGCCGTAGAAGGCGAGCGAGACCACCATCATCCGCAGCACGGGATCGGTGCGCAGCCGGTCCCAGGCGCCCGACAGGGTCATGATACCGTTGATCATGCCGCCCCAGGAGGGCATCCACAGCATGATCGAGAAGGTCATGCCCAGCGTCTGCGCCCAGTCCGGCAGCGCGGTGTAGTGGAGATGGTGGGGGCCGGCCCAGATGTAGATGAAGATCAGGGCCCAGAAATGGATGATCGAGAGCCGATAGCTGTAGATCGGCCGTTCCGCGCGCTTGGGCACGAAGTAGTACATGATCGCGAGGAAGCCGGCAGTGAGGAAGAAGCCGACCGCATTATGGCCGTACCACCACTGGAACATCGCATCCTGCACGCCCGACCAGAGGCCGTAGGATTTCGGCGACAGGATCGAGATCGGCACGGCGACGTTGTTGCCGATATGCAGGACCGCGATGGTGACGATGAAGCCGAGATAGAACCAGTTCGCCACATAGATATGCGGCTCCCGACGCTTCATCACCGTGCCGAGGAAGACCAGAAGATAGGTGACCCAGACGATGGTCAGCCACAGGTCGGCGTACCATTCCGGCTCGGCGTATTCCTTGCCCTGGGTGATGCCGAGCAGGTAGCCCGTGCCGGCGATGACGATGAAGAAGTTGTAGCCGAGGACGACGAACCAGGGCGACAGGATGCCCGCCAGACGCGCGCGGCAGGTGCGCTGAACGACATAGAAGGATGTGCCGATCAGCACGTTGCCGCCGAAGGCGAAGATCACGGCCGAGGTGTGCAGCGGGCGCAACCGGCCGAAATTGATCCAGGGCAGGTCGAAGTTCAGCACGGGAAAGGCGAGCTGGAGCGCGATGATCAGCCCGACGGTRAAGCCGGCGATGCCCCACACCATCGCGGCCACCGTCGCGAACTTCACCGGCTCCATGTTGTAGTTCGGCTTGCCGTCGATCTCTTGCGGCGAAACCGCGGGCGAGCCGTCGAAGCAGCGGTTCGCGATCAGGATCACGGCAGCCGCGGCCGCGACGACGCCGAGCGCCGCATGGAAGGCGTAGCCGGAGCTTTCGGTCAGCGCCGAGACGACGATCAGCGGCAGCACGCAGGCCGCCGCGATCAGCATGCCGATCATTTCGCCGACAGTCGCCTGCCTGACTTGGCTTGCCGTTGCCGTCACATCCGACTCCCGCTTCGTCCGGCGCATGAGCGCGCCATGAAGAGGAGGCTTAGCGAGCGGCCGGAAGCCGGGCGTTGATTCAGGTCAAGGAAACGGGCAGGCGGTTGCGGCGAGAGCGCGCAGGCCTCAGGCCGCGACGGCGCTCATCCGCTCGGGATTCATCACGCGCACGCCGCCGGGAACGATCAGGATCGTCTTGTCCTTGGCGAGGCGGGTGAAGGTGCGGCTCACGGTCTCGATGGTGAGGCCGAGGAAGTCGGCGATGTCCTGCCGCGTCATCGGCAGCGGCACCGTGACGGAGGGCTTGCCGAGCCTTGCCCAGCGCTGCTGCATGCCGAGCAGGAAGCAGATCAGCTTCTCTTCGGCGGTGCGCCGGCCGAGCAGCATCATCTGCTCATGGGCGAGCGTCAGTTCATGCGTCGCGAACTCGTGCAGCCGCTTCAGCAGATGCGGCTTGGCGTCGACCAGCGCGGTATAGGCGCCGCGCGAGAAGGCGCAGACCGCGACCTCGCCGATCGCATCGGCCGAGAAGCCATAGGCGTCGCGCATGGCGAGCCCGAGGAAATCCCCCGGCAGGGCGAAGCCGACGACCTGGCGCCGGCCATCCGAGAGCAGCTTGTAGAGACGCACCACGCCGGCGGTGACGTTGTAGACGGAATGGGCCTCGCGCCCCTGCGTGAACAGCGTCTCGCCGGAAGAGAAATGCGTGGGATGGGCCAGGGATTCGAGCAGGGCCAACTCGTCATCCGAGAGCGAGGCGCAGACGCTCACCAGGCGGACCATGCAGTTGCGACAGCCGCCATCGCCGCGGTTCGTAGCGCTACAGGCCGAGGGGTGACAGTTCACGATCGCATCTTCCCGCTAGAGCATCGGACCGAGAAAAGTGGAAACCGCTTTTCGGAAAAAGCCCGATGCCCAAACTAAAGAGTAGATCGCAACCTCGCGTCCAAGAGGACGCATTGCGATCTATGGCGACCATAACCGAGGCGGACAGGGTCACAAAGCACGCTTGCCGTCGCAGCCGACGAAATTGATCCAGATCAATGCGACAACACAGGCCCGCCAACCACCGTGCGCGCCTGCAATTCGGGAGAAGCCGCACGTGACGGGCGATGACATCTTCGAGGTCGCGCGCATCGCGCCGGCCGGAGCCGACGCCGTCTACGGCCTCGTGGCCATGCTGCATCCGGAGGTGACGCCCGACGACTGGGCCGCCTTCGTGCGCGACCATTCGCAGGACGGGGCGCGGCCGCGCGGCGTCTTCTCGCTGCGCGATGTGCGCGGCATGCCCCATGCCCTGTTCACCTTCCGTGTCGCGCAAACGATCAGCGGAGGAACCACGCTCGAGATTTTCGAACTGGCGATGCTGCGCCTGCCGGGAACGCATCTGGTCGACGCCTTGCTGCGCTTCGCCAACCAGCTCGCGGTCGAGCTCGACCTGCCCCGGATCGCGATCTCGCTGGAACGCTCCGCCGCCTGGCCGCAGGATCACGATGCCCTGCAGCGCTCGGGGTTCCAGGTCGATCGCGTGATGGTCCTCGGGCGGGCCCGCATGGAGCCCGCCCCCTGGAATTGACCTGTCTCAATCAGGCGTGGAGCCGGGCTTAGCGCCGCCAGCCGAGCTGTCAGACTCGTTCCAGTGCGATGGCGATGCCCTGGCCGACGCCGATGCACATGGTCGCGAGGGCAAGACGCTTGCCGGTCAGCGACAGTTCGAGCGCCGCCGTGCCGGCAATGCGGGCACCGGACATGCCGAGCGGGTGGCCGAGTGCGATCGCCCCACCGTTCGGGTTCACATACGCGCCGTCCTCGGCGATGCCGAGCTCGCGAAGCACCGCGATGCCCTGGCTCGCGAAAGCCTCGTTCAGCTCGACTACGTCGAAATCGGTCGGCTTGAGGCCAAGGCGCTCGCAGAGCTTGCGAGTGGCCGGGATCGGCCCGAGGCCCATCACGCGCGGCGCGACGCCGCCTGCAGCACCACCGAGCACGCGCGCCAGCGGGGTCAGGCCATATTTCGCCACAGCCTTCTCCGAGGCGACGATCAGCGCGGCGGCGCCGTCGTTGACGCCCGAGGCATTGCCGGCCGTGACGGTGCCGCCCTCCTTGCGGAACGGGGTCCCCAGCTTGGCGAGCTTCTCCAGCGTGGTGTCGCCGCGCGGGTGCTCGTCGATCTCGACACGGATCGCATCGCCCTTCCGCTGCGGGATCAGGACCGGCACGATCTCCCTGGCCAATCGGCCATTCTGCTGGGCAGCGACTGCCTTCTGCTGCGAGCGCACAGCGAAGGCATCCTGATCGGCGCGGCTGACCTTGCAATCGGCGGCTACGTTCTCGCCGGTCTCCGGCATGGAATCGACGCCGTATTGCTGCTTCATCAGCGGGTTGACGAAGCGCCAGCCGATGGTGGTGTCGTGGATTTCGGCGTGGCGCGAGAAGGCGCTTTCGGCCTTCGGCAGCACGAAGGGCGCGCGCGACATGCTCTCGACGCCGCCGGCGATCATCAACTCGGCCTCGCCGGCCTTGATCGCCCGGGCGGCGGCGATGACGGCATCCATGCCGGAACCGCAGAGCCTATTGATCGTGGTGCCCGGCACCTCCTTGGGCAGGCCGGCGAGCAGGAGCGACATGCGCGCGACGTTGCGGTTGTCCTCTCCCGCCTGATTGGCGCAGCCGAAGATCACATCGTCCACGGCAGCGAAATCGACGCCCGCATGACGCTCGAGCAGAGCCTTCAGCGGCACTGCCCCGAGATCGTCAGCGCGGACCGAGGACAGGGAGCCACCGAAGCGGCCGATCGGCGTGCGGACATAGCCGCAGATGAAAGCTTCGCTCATCGTCGGGATCTTCCCTCTGTAGCCGCCCTTGAGGCCCGGCTCGTCAGGTGAGGTTCTCGCTGCCCCTCCCGGCTTTGTAAAGACGACGTGGCACGGGCTCGCGGCGTCGGACCTACTTGCCCCAGCGCAGCGCCAGCGGATCGAGCTCGCGGGCGAGCTCGATCAGCCCCTCGCGCGTCTTCGGATGCAGGGGCGTCAGCGGGTGGCGCACGGCCTCGGACTTGATGACCCCGCCCTCCTTCATCACCGCCTTGGCCGAGCGCAGGCCGCATTGGCGGTTCTCGTAGTTGATGATCGGCAGGACGCGGGCATAGAGCGCCGCCGCCTGCTTGCGGTCACCGGCAGCATGCGCGGCGAGGATCGGCTTGATCAGGTCGGGGATCATCGCCGACGTCATGGTGCCGGTGGCGCCGGCATCGAGATCGGCCATCAGCGTGATCGCCTCCTCGCCGTCGAAGGGGCCGACGACGGCGTCGCCGCCCGCCTCGATCAGCGCGCGCAGCTTGTTCGCCGTGCCGGGCACCTCGATCTTGAAGTAGCGGACGAGCGGCACTTCCTTGGCCAGCCGGATCATGAAGGGCACGGTCATGGTCACGCCCGAGAGCGGCGCGTCCTGCAGGATGATCGGGATACCGCAGGCATCCGCCACCGCCTTGAAATGCTCGATCATGCCCTGCTCGTCGGCCTTGAGCAGCGCGCCGTGATAAGGCGGCATCATCATCAGCATCTTGGCGCCGGCATCCGCGGCGGCCTTGGCGCGGGCGGCGGCGATGCGCGTCGAGAAATGCGAGGTGGTCACGATCACCGGCACGCGGCCATCGATCTGCTCCAGCGAGAGCCGCATCACCTGATCGCGCTCCTCGTCGGTCAGCAGGAACTGCTCCGAGAAGTTCGCGAGGATGCAGATGCCGTCGACGCCCTGGTCGACCATCAGGTCCATGACGCGCCTGTTGCCCTCGATGTCGAGGTCGCCATTGTCGTGGAAGATGGTCGGCGCGATCGGCAGGATGCCCTTGTAGGGTTCGGTCATGGCGTCATCTCGTATGGCGGACGGGGCGGAAAGCGAACGGCGATACGGTTGTCAGACCGTGCTGGCGGCCTTGGTGCCACGCAAGCGACGGGCGATGCTGCCGATGACCGGCAGCACCAGCAAAGCGAGGCCGATCGTCATCAAGGTCGCCACCAGGGCGTTCGACCAGAAGATCGAGAGCGAGCCCTGGCTGAAGATCATCGACTGGCGGAAGGCGTCCTCGGCCTTGTCGCCGATGACCATGGCGAGCACGAGCGGCGCGATCGGGTAATCGAGCTTCTTGAAGAGATAGCCGACGAGGCCGAAGACCAGCGCGAGCCAGATATCGAACTCCTTGCTCGCGGCGGTGAAGGCGCCGATGAAGCAGATCACCACGATGATCGGCCCGATGATCGAGAAGGGGATGCGCAGGATCGAGGCGAAGAGCGGCACCGTCGCCAGCACGATCACCACCGCGACGACATTGCCGAGATACATCGAGGCGATCAGGCCCCAGACGAAATCGGGGCGGTCGGCGAAGAGCGTCGGGCCGGGGTTGAGGCCCCAGATCATCAGGCCGCCCATCATCACCGCCGCCGTCGCCGAGCCGGGGATGCCGAGCGCCAGCATCGGGAGCATGGCGGCGGAGCCCGCGGCATGGTCGGCGGTCTCGGGCGCGATCACGCCCTCGGGCTCGCCCTTGCCGAACTTGGCGGGGTTGCGCGACGAGCGCTTAGCCATGGCGTAGCTCATGAAGGACGCCGCGGTCGGCCCGCCCGGCGTGATGCCCATCCAGATGCCGATCAACGAGGAGCGCAGCAGAGCGAGCCAATAGCGCGGCAGCTTGGCCGCCGTGCGCAGCACGTCACTGATACGGACCTTGGCGGCGACGCCCTCGAAGCGCAGCCCCTCCTCCATCGTCAGCAGCAATTCGCCGATGCCGAACAGGCCGATGACCGCGATCAGGAAGCTGACGCCGGCCAGCAGCACATCGAACTCGAACGTCAGCCGGACATTGCCCGAGACCGAGTCCATGCCGATCGTCGCAAGCGCGAAGCCGATCGCCATCGAGACGACCGTCTTGAAGGGCGAGGCGCCGCCGAGCCCGATGAAGCTCGCGAAGGTCATGAAATAGACGGCGAAGTACTCGGGCGAGGAGAAGCGCAGCGCGAATTTCGCGACCCAGCCGGACAACAGCGTGATCAGGATCACGCCGGCCATGGCGCCGAAGCCGGCGGAGAGGAAAGCGAAGGAAAGCGCTTCCGTCGCCTTGCCCTGCTTGGCCATCGGGTGGCCGTCGAAGGTCGTCGCGACGGATGAAGGCTCGCCAGGGATGTTGAACAGGATCGAGGTGGTGGAGCCGCCGAAGAGCGCGCCCCAGTAGAGCGAGGTCAGCAGGATGATCGCCGAGACCGGGTCCATCGAGAAGGTCAGCGGCAGGAGCAGCGAAACGCCGTTGGGGGCGCCGAGCCCCGGCAGCACGCCGACGAGCACGCCGAGCAGCACGCCAGCGATCATCAGCAGGATATGGTGCGTGGTGAGCGCGACCGAGAAGCCGTGCATCAGGTTGGCGACGTTGTCCATRCGCGTTTCCCTGCCGCCTCTAGAGGCCGATGAGCGGCTCGATCGGGCCCTTGAGCAGGCCGATCTGAAAGAATTTCTCTAGGGCGAAATAGAAGAACGCCGCCGTCACGAAGGCGGTCGCAAGGCTCGGCAGCCAGCCATAGCCACCCTGGAAACGCATCGCGAAGACGAGATAGAGGATCGTCGCGACATACATGCCGAGCGTGGCGCTCAGCACCACGAAGCCGACGAGCGGCAGCAGGAAGGACAGCACCCGCTTGCCGCGCTCGGCATCGAGGAACGCCTCGGCCAGCGCAGCCTTGCCGGCCACGCGCTGACCCACCGTCATCGCCAGCGTGCCCAGGCTCGCCAGCGCGATCAGCGCCCCGGCATAGAAAGGAAATGCACCGGGCTGCGGGCCCGACGTATCCCAGCCGATGCCGAACTCCAGCGAGCCCTTCACGATGACGAGCCCGAAGACGAGCGTCAGGATCGCGGTCCCGATTTCGGCCCAGAAGCGGGTGATCATGGGGTGGGTTCCTCCTTGCGGGGGCCGCCGAAAAGCGCCTCGTCATTCCGAACGCAGCGAAGCGGAGATCCGGGATCCATCATGGGGCGTAGCGGCCTTCGATGGATCCCGGGTCGGCCAAGCGCCGCCCGGGATGACGTCCAGGTCGCTGCGTCTTGTCGAGTAGGCCCTTACTTCGCGACCCAGCCTTCGTTCTCGAAGACCTTCTTGTTCGCGGCCTCGTCCTTGGCGACGAAGTCGGTCAGTTCCTTGCCCTTCATGAACTTGCCGGTCTGGGCGGTGCGCTGCACGAACTCCTGCCATTCCGGCGTCTTGGAGACCTTCTCCATGAGGCCGGCATAGTAGGTCACGGCGTCGGCCGGAACCTCGGCGGGCAGCCAGACGGTGCGCGGCATCTGGAAGGTCTCGAGCGGCAGGCCCGCTTCCTTGCAGGTCGGGATGTCGCCCCAGCCCTTGCCCTCGAAGACCGGATCGCTCTTGGCGAGGCGGGCTGGCGAAAAGACGCAGAGCGGCTTCACCTGGCCGGCCTTCCACTGGCCGATATTCTCGTTGGGATTGTTGACGTTGGAGTCGATATGGCCGCCGGCGAGCTGCACGGCAGCGGCGCTGCCGCCCTGGAACGGGACGTAGATCCATTTCACGCCGGAAGCGTCCTGGATCATCGAGGTCAGCGTCTGGTCGGTGTCCTTGGACTGGCTGCCGCCCATCTTGAAGCCCATGGGCTTGGCCTTGACCGCCTCGATATAGGCCTTCGCGTCGGCGTAGGGAGCATCACCCTTCACCCAGAGCAGGAACTCGTCGAGCGCCAGCGCGGCGACCGGCGTCAGGTCCGTGTATTTGTAGCCGAGCTTGGCAACGTAAGGCAGCAGATAGGCGTTGTTGGTGCCGAAGATGACGCGGTTCGGATCGCCCTTGGCGCCCTTGCCGTAGACATAGCCTTCCGCGCCGGAGCCGCCGCCCTTGTTCACCACCACGATCGGCTGCTCGGTGAATTTGTGCTTGGTGATGATCGACTGGATGACGCGGGCGAAATTATCGGTGCCGCCGCCGGCACCCGAGGTCACGACGAACTCGATCGGCTTGGTCGGTTCCCAGGCCTGCGCCGCACCGACGCCGCCCAGCGCGAACGCGCCGGCGAGCGCGACAGTCATGGCAATGGTCTTCATGAGGTCTCTCCCTAGGGTTTTGAATTTGAAGGGCCACTCTTGCCGGCGGCCTTGTTGAAAACGAAACCGGATCAGGCGGCGGCGCGGGCCTTCGTCTTCCCGTCCTGCGCCATCTTGATGGCCAGCGACAGCGCGGCGCGAGTGGCGCCGAGATTGGCGATGCCCTTGCCGGCGATCTCATAGGCCGTGCCATGGGCGGGCGTGCAGATCGGGAAGGGGAAGCCGCCGATCAGCGTGACGCCACGGTCGAAGCCGATCAGCTTCATCGCGATCTGGCCCTGGTCGTGATACATCGTCAGGACGGCGTCGAAATCGCCGTTCTTTGCCCTCAGGAAGACGGTGTCGGAGGGGAACGGCCCCTCCACAGTGAAGCCCTTGGCCTTGGCGGCCTTCACCGCCGGCTCGATCGTCTCGATCTCGTCACGCCCGAAATTGCCGCCGTCGCCGGCATGCGGGTTGATGCCCGCGACAGCGATGCGCGGCGGGTTAAAGCCGGCAGCGCGCAGATTGGCGTCAGCCAGCGTCAGCGCGCGCAGGATGCGCTCCTGCGTGATGTTGCTGGCAACCTCGGACAGCGGGATGTGGGAGGTGACGCGAGCGTTCCAGAGCTTGTCGAGGACATTGAATTCGCTCGCGGGGCCCTCGAAGCCGATGGCATCGCGCACGAAGCGGATCTCGTCGTCGTAGCCGGGATAGGCGAAGCGCATCGCCGCCTTGTTGAAGGGCGTGAAGAAGACCGCATCGGCCTTGCCGGAGGCGGCGAACTGGAGCGCGCGGCGGAAATTCTCTGTCGCGGCCTTGCCGCCCGCGAGCGTCGCCTTGCCACGCTGGAGATCGGCCGGATCATGGTTGCCGAGGTCGATGAAGACGGGCCTGTCGCCGAGCGGCAGCGCCTCGCCGTCCTTCACGACCTGCACCTGCGGATCGACGCCGCTGTCCTCGATGCCGAGATCGAGCAAACGCTTGTCGCCGAACACGACATAGCGCGCCGCGGACCGGAGATCGGGCTCCGCCAGGATGCGCGCCATCAGTTCCGGGCTGATGCCGGAGGGATCACCCATCGCTGCGGCGATCACCGGCAAGGCGTCATTCGTCCGCTCATTCATGGCCGCACTCCGCTGCCTTTTCATCCCTGTTGCCCTCTTCGCTACCACAAGCACCTCATCGTCTCAAGTATGCTGTATGCAGCATAACGAGATTGCTGTAGTCATTTCCGAAAGCGCGGGCCCGAACGAGCCACGCCGTCATCGGCCGCGCGGGGAGAGAAGCCTGATGAATTTTCACGCGCATTACGCGGGGGTCACCGAGCCGGTCGAAACCTGCCTCGTCGGCAGCGGCAGCTTCGGCCGCAGTTATCTCGCGCAATCGCGGCGGACGCGGCTGGTCAATGCGCGCATCGCGGTGGACATGACGGCTGAAGCCGCCGGGCGCGCCTTTGCCGCCGCCGGCTTTGCGCCATCGGAGATCGCCCTGTGCGAGACCGCAGCCCAGGCGCGCGCGGCCTGGGACGGCGGCAAATGCGTCGCCGCCGCCAGCCTCGACATCGTCCTCGAACTGCCGTTCCAGCTGCTTGTCGAAGCGACAGGCAGCCCGGAAGGAGCGACCCAATACAGCCTCGCCGCGATCGAGGCCGGCCGCCATGTCGCGCTGGTCTCGAAGGAGGCCGACAGCGTCGTCGGACCGGGGTTGGCGCGCCTCGCCCAACAGAAGGGCGTCGTAGTGACGCCGGTCGACGGCGACCAGCCGAGCCTGCTGATCGCGCTGGCGAGCTGGGCCGAGGTGCTCGGCCTGGAGATCATCGCTGCCGGCAAGTCGAGCGAATATGATTTCGTGCTGGACGCCGCCACGGGCAACGTCACCTGCAATGGCGTGACCCATGCCCTGCCGGCGCTGCGCGAGCATTGGCTGCCCGGTTCTCGCTCGATCGTCGCCAATGCGGCCGAGCGCGCGCGCATCCTGGGCGAGGCCTTTCCGCTGCGGGCCGTGCCCGATCTCTGCGAGATGACGCTCGTCGCCAATGCGCTCGGCTTCTCGGCCGACGCGGCCGGCTTCCACGCACCGCCGGCCCGCATTCCGGAGATCGCCGACCTCTTCGCGGAACGCGGCGAAGGCGGGCTCCTGACCGGCACACGCCGCATCGACGTGTTCCATCATCTGCGCCTGCCCGAGGAGGCGAGCTTCGCCGGCGGCGTCTTCATCGTCGTGCGCTGCGACAACGCCGAGACCTGGGAAATGCTGGCCGGAAAGGGCCATGTCGTCAGCCGGAGCGGCCGGGCGGCGGCGCTCTACCTGCCGCGCCACCTTCTGGGTGTGGAAGTCGCCACTTCCATCCTCGATGCCGCCGGCCTCGGCCGCTCCGGCTATGGCGAGGACTATCGGCCACGAGAGGACCTCGTCGCCGTGGCGCAACGCGACCTCGCCGCCGGCACCGCGCTCGTAATGGGCGGGCACCATCACAGCATCGATGGCGTCGGGGCCGAGATCAGGCCGGCCGCGCCGCTCGCTGCCGAACGCCCTGCCCCGTTCTACCTCGTCGCCAACCGGACCCTCGTCCGAAACGTCAGGGCCGGCGACGCGATCCGCCTCGGCGATGTCGAGATACCCGGCGATTCCGGGCTGCTGGCGATGCGCCACCGGCAGGACGCGCTGTTTGCCACCGAGGCGGCCGCCGTCGTTTGACAGCACAGACGCCGCATGCCGTAACGGACGCGCCGGAAACGATGGAACAGCGATGAGCGAGACGGCCACCGATTATCCCCGGATCACGCGACGGACCCTCCATGACGAGGTTCTGGAGCGGGTGCGCGACATGATCATCGAGGGCCAGCTCATCCCCGGCCAGCGCATCAACGAGGGGCTGGTGGGTGCGCAGCTCGGCGTGTCGCGGACGCCACTGCGCGAGGCGATCAAGACGCTCGCCAGCGAAGGCCTGGTCGAGATCCTGCCCGCCAAGGGCGCGGTCGTGCGCAAGTTCTCGGCACGCGATCTCGCCGACATCCTCGACGTCATCAAGAGCCTGGAACAGCTCGGCGGACGGATCGCCTGCGCGCAGGCCAGCGACGCGACCATCGAGGCGATCCACAAGCTGCACCGGGACATGCTGGCGCTTTACGCGACGCGCGACCGGCTCGACTATTTCAAGCTGAACCAGGCGATCCACAGCGCCATCGTCGCCGCTTCCGGCAATCCGGTTCTCGCCGAGATGCACACCACCCTGCAGTCGCGCATCAAGCGGCTGCGCTTCGTCGGCAATGAGGGGCCGGAGAAATGGGCGGGCGCAGTAGCCGAGCACGAGGAGATGATCGCGGCGCTGCTCAAGCGCGACGCCGACGCCCTGTCGGAAGCGATCGGCCGGCACATGGACACCACGCTTCTGCGCGTCCGCGAGGTGCTTTGATAGCCAAGCCGGACGCTCATTCCGGCCCGAGCAGGCGACCTTGCGAGGCGACGGAAACCGCGCAGCGCAATCGTTTACCCTCCCATTCTCGGGTCGCAGAACGCCTGCGGAAACGACTATTCGCCTCCTTCGACTTTCAATAAGCTGTTGACAAGGCGGCTCGGGGAATTCCGCCGATGAAGCTTCCGATGCAACGGGGCCATCTTCCGCCGCAGGCGGCGGAGAGGCGTTCAAGGAGACATCCATGAAAAAGATCTTGTTGGCGACGCTGTCGGCCTCCGCGCTGATGGCGGCGCAGCCCCTGATGGCGAAAACGCTGGTCTATTGCTCCGAGGGCAGCCCCGAGAACTTCGCGCCGAGCGTCAACACGACCGGCACCTCCTTCGACGCGAACACCCAGATCTACGACACCGTCGTCCAGTTCGAGCGCGGCGGCACCAAGGTGCAGCCCGGCCTCGCGGAGAAGTGGGACATCTCGGCCGATGGCCTGACCTACACCTTCCACCTGCGCAAAGGCGTGAAGTGGCACTCCAACCGCGCCTTCAAGCCGACACGCGACTTCAATGCCGACGACGTGATGTTCATGATCGAGCGGCAGTGGAAGGAGGATCACCCGTTCTTCAAGGTGACTAGCTCGAACCACTCCTATTTCAACGACATGGGCATGCCCAAGTTGCTGAAGTCGGTGGAGAAGGTTGATGACTACACCGTGAAGATCACGCTGAACCAGCCGGAGGCGCCATTCCTCTCCGACCTCGCCATGCAATACGCCAGCGTGCAGTCGAAGGAATACGCCGATGCGATGCTGAAGGCGGGCACGCCCGAGAAGCTCGACCAGGACCCGGTCGGCACCGGCCCGTTCTATCTGGTGCAGTACCAGAAGGACGCGATCATCCGCTACAAGGCCTTCCCGGAATACTGGGCCGGCAAGGCGAAGATCGACGACCTCATCTTCGCGATCACGCCGGATGCCTCGGTGCGCTGGGCCAAGCTCCAGAAGGGCGAATGCCATGTCATGCCCTATCCGAACCCGGCCGACCTCGACGCGATCAAGAAGGACGCCAATGTCCAGATCCTGGAGCAGCCGGGCCTGAACATCGGCTATCTCGCCTACAACACCACCAAGAAGCCCTTCGACGACGTCAAGGTGCGCCGCGCCGTCAACAAGGCGATCAACAAGAAGGCGATCATCGACGCGGTCTACCTCTCCAGCGGCATCGCGGCGACCAACCCGATCCCGCCGTCGATGTGGTCCTATAACGAGACGATCAAGGACGATCCCTTCGATCCGGAGGCGGCCAAGAAGGAGCTGGCCGAGGCCGGCTACCCGAATGGGCTCGAGATCGACCTGTGGGCGATGCCGGTGCAGCGTCCCTACAACCCGAACGCCAAGCGCATCGCCGAGCTGATGCAGGCGGACCTCGCCAAGGTCGGCGTCAAGGCCGAGATCAAGTCGTTCGAGTGGGGCGAGTACCGCAAGCGCATGCAGGCGGGCGAGCACCAGACGGGCATGCTCGGCTGGACCGGCGACAACGGCGATCCGGACAACTTCCTGCACACGCTGCTCGGCTGCGACTCGGCCAAGACCAACGGCTCGAACGTCGCCAAGTTCTGCTACAAGCCCTTCGAGGATCTGGTGACGAAGGCGAAGACGGTCACCGACCAGGCCGAGCGCGAGAAGCTCTACCAGCAGGCTCAGGTGATCTTCAAGGAGCAGTCGCCCTGGTTCACCATCGCGCATGCGGTGCAGTTGAAGCCCGTCCGCAAGGAAGTGAAGGACTTCAAGCTCTCGCCGTTCAGCCGCCACGTCTTCTACGGCGTCGACATCGGCAACTGAGCCGAAGCGCCGGTCGCGCCCCGTTCTGGCGCGGCCGATGCATGCCAAACGACGCGGCCCCTCGGGGCCGCGTTTCGGGAGGTGGAGACGATGGGGCACGACGCCCCGCGCCCGATCCGTCTCCCCGCCTATCCGAGAGAAACGCCATGTCGGTTCGTGCCCGCTCCTTCGCTCTGACGCTGGGGCTGAGTGCCCTTTTCCTGCCCGCCGCCGCTGGCGCCCAGGCGCTCGTCGTCTGCTCCGAAGCCAGTCCCGATTTCCTGAATCCGCAATTCAGCAGCCAGAACACCGCCTATGACGTGGCGGCGCAGATCTACGAGCGGCTGACGGCGACCGAGCGCGGCGGCTCGCAGATCATCCCGAGCCTCGCCGAGTCCTGGACGATCTCGGACGATGCGCTGACCTACACCTTCAAGCTGCGCAAGGGCGTGAAGTGGCACGCCAGCAAGACCTTCACGCCGACGCGCGAATTCAACGCCGACGACGTGGTCTTCTCGTTCGAGCGGATGTTCGACGCCAATAACCCCTACAACAAGGTCGGCAGCGGCAATTACCAGTTCTTCAGCGAGATCGTGAAGCCGAGCCTGAAGTCGGTCGAGAAGGTCGACGACTACACGGTGAAGCTGACGCTGAACAAGCCGAACTCGCCGCTGCTTTCGGCGCTCTCGGTCGAGCCGATGTCGATCCTCTCGGCCGAATATGCAGCCGCGATGCTGAAGGCCGGCACGCCCGAGCAGGTCGATTTCGCGCCGATCGGCACCGGCCCGTTCTCGCTGCTCGCCTATCAGAAGGATGCCGTCATCCGCTTCAAGGCGGTGCCGGACCATTGGACCAAGGCTGTCGGCAACCGCGACCGCATGGCGCTGGTCAACGACCTGATCTTCGTGATCACGCCCGATGCCGCCGTGCGCTTCGCCAAGGTCCGCTCCGGCGAGTGCCAGATCGCGCGCTACCCCAATCCCGGCGACCTGCCGGCGATGAAGACGGAAGCCGGCATCAACCTGCTGCAGGGCAGCATCGCCGATCAGAGCTTCCTCGCCTTCAACCAGCAGAAGAAGCCCTTCGGCGACAAGCGCGTGCGCGAGGCGCTGGCCTATGCCACCAACATCCCGGCGATCATCGACGCGGTCTATCAGGGCACGGGCAAGCCCACGGCGGCGGCCGTGCCGCCTTCGCTGTGGTCGCACAATGACGAGCTGAAACCGCGCGCCTATGATCCCGAGAAGGCCAAGGCGCTGCTGAAGGAGGCCGGCCTCGCGGACGGCTTCGAGACGACGCTCTGGGCGATCCCCGTCGTGCGCGCCTATATGCCGAACGGCCGGCGCGCTGCCGAGCTGATCCAGGCCGACTGGGCCAAGATCGGCGTCAAGGCGACGATCCAGACCTTCGAATGGGGCGAGTACCTCAAGCGCGGCCGCGCCGGCGAGCACGAGGTCGGGATGTTCGGCTACACCTGGGACTATCCCGATCCGAGCCAGATCCTGCTTTCGGGCTGGACCTGCGAAGGCGTGAAGACCGGTGCCAACCGGGCGCGCTGGTGCAACCAGGAAGCTTCCGACGCGCTGGCAAAGGCCAACACGATCACCGACCAGGGCGAGCGCACGAAGCTCTACAAGCGCTTTCAGGAACTCTTCCACGAGGATGTCGCGGGCCTGCTCTTCGCCAATGCGCAGGCCTTCACGCCGGTGCGCAAGGAAGTGAAGGACTACAAGATCCACTTCTTCGGCGGCCAGCCCTTCTACGGCGTGTCGATCACCAAGTGACGGCTCGCCCCCGATAGTCATCGGCGCCGATGGAGCATTCATTGCTTCGTCGGCGCCGGCTTTATTCGCATTGTTTCGTTGGTGCCCCCGAGGTTTTGCAAGTCTTTCGTCGGGCATCCGAGTTCCACCCGCGCAGCACCATCGCGATCCACGGTTTTCGTCACGGCGTTCTTGATCTTTCCGGGATTCTGGTGTTTGCGCTGCGCCGGAATTCGAACTTGAATAAAACGACAAAACAGGCCGCCGCGTGGAACGCCACGCTCCGGCCGACAAGAATGGCAGAACCATGCTGCGCTTCATCTTCACACGGCTGAGCCTGGTCATCCCGACCTTCATCGGGATCACGCTTCTCGCCTTCTTCCTGGTGCGGCTCGTGCCGGGCGACCCGATCGAGACCATGGCCGGCGAGCGCGGCATCGATGCTGCCCGCCATGCACAGCTCCTCACCGAGTACGGTCTCGACCGGCCGCTTTTCGTTCAGTACGGCCGCTATATCGAGCGCGTCGTGCAGGGAGATCTCGGCAAGTCGATCGTGACGCGCGAGAACGTGCTGACCGAGTTCGGCCAGCTCTTCCCCGCCACCATCGAGCTCGCACTCTGCGCCATCATTCTCGCACTCCTCATCGGCCTGCCGGCCGGCATCATCGCGGCAGTGAAGCGGAACTCGATCTTCGACCATGGCGTGATGGGCATCTCGCTCACCGGCTATTCGATGCCGATCTTCTGGTGGGGGCTGCTGCTGATCCTGCTGTTCTCGGTTCAGCTCGGCATAACCCCGGTTTCGGGCCGCATCGCCGTGCAATACTTCATCGAGCCGGTCACCGGCTTCCTCACCATCGACAGCCTGCTGGCCGGTGACATCGACGCCTTCTGGTCGGCGCTGTCGCATCTCGTCTTGCCGGCGATCGTGCTCGGCACGGTGCCGCTCGCCGTCATCGCCCGCATGACGCGTTCGGCGATGCTGGAGGTGCTCGGCGAGGACTATATCCGCACGGCACGGGCCAAGGGCATGGCGCCGATCCGGGTCGTCGCGCTGCACGCGCTGCGCAATGCGCTGATCCCGGTCGTCACCGTCATCGGCCTGCAGGTCGGCACGCTCTTCACCGGCGCGATCCTGACCGAGACGATCTTCTCCTGGCCCGGCGTCGGCAAATGGCTGATCGAGGCGATCAGCCGGCGCGACTACCCCGTCCTGCAGGGCGGCACGCTGCTGCTCGGCATCGTCGTCATGAGCGTCAACCTCTTCGTCGATCTGCTCTACGGCCTGATCAACCCGCGCATCAGGCACGCCCGATGAACCGCCTTACGCATTTCAGCTCCCAGCGGAGCCCTCGCCCATGAGCGCCGAGACCCTCGAAGCCCCCGCCGTCGCCGCACCGAGCGGTGTCCCGCCCCATCCGGCGCGCGAATTCTGGACCTATTTCAGCGCCAATCGCGGCGCGGTGGCCGGGCTCGTCGTCATCGTCGTGGTGCTGTTCTGCGCGCTGTTCGCGCCGCTGATCGCGCCGCATGAGCCGAACCTGACCAACAACGCGGTCTTCCTGAAGCCACCGTTCTGGCAGGAAGGCGGCTCGCTCTCCTACCCGCTCGGCACCGACGCGATCGGCCGCGACATCCTCTCGCGCCTGCTCTACGGCGCGCGGCTTTCGCTGGTCATCGGCATCTTCGTGGTCGCCGTAGCGATCATCGTCGGCATCGTCCTCGGCCTCATCGCGGGCTATTTCAAGGGCCTCGCCGATATCGCGATCATGCGGMTGATGGACATCCTGATGACGATGCCGAGCCTTCTGCTCGCGATCGTCATCGTCGCGATCCTCGGCCCCGGCCTGATGAACGCCATGCTCGCCGTCGCCATCGTCGTGCTGCCGCATTACGTGCGCATCACCCGCGCCGCCGTCATCACCGAAGCCAGCAAGGATTATGTCATCGCCGCCCAGGTCAGCGGCGCGCAGACGGTCCGGCTGATGTTCTCGGAGATCCTGCCGAACTGCGCCGCGCCGCTCATCGTGCAGGCGACGCTCGGCGTCTCCACCGCGATCCTCGACGCCGCCGCGCTCGGCTTCCTGGGCTTAGGTGCCCAGCCGCCGACCCCGGAATGGGGCACGATGCTCGCCGATGCCCGCGAGTTCGTGCTGCGCGCCTGGTGGGTCGTCACGTTCCCGGGCCTCGCCATCCTCATCACCGTGCTCGCCTTCAACCTGCTGGGTGACGGCCTGCGCGATGCGCTCGACCCCAAGCTGAAGCGCTGATCCCATGCCCCTTCTCGAAATCGAAAACCTCAGCGTCGAATTTCCCACCTCCCAGGGAACGCTGCGCGCCGTCGACCGCATCGACCTCACCCTCGAGGAGGGCGAGGTGCTCGGCGTCGTCGGCGAATCCGGCTCCGGCAAATCAGTCACCATGCTCGCGCTGATGGGCCTCGTCGGCTATCCCGGCCGCGTCCGCGCCGACAAGCTGCGCTTCGACGGCCGCGACCTCCTGACCATGTCCGCCCGCGAGCGCCGCCAGCTCACCGGCAAGGACGTGGCGATGATCTTCCAGGAGCCGAGCACCAGCCTGAACCCCTGCTTCACCATCGGTTTTCAGCTCGCCGAGACACTGAAGAAACATGAAGGCATGGACGGCAAGGCCGCGAAGCGCCGCTCGATCGAGCTGCTCGAACAGGTCGGCATCCCCGCGCCGGAAAGCCGCCTGAAGGCCTTCCCGCATCAGATGTCCGGCGGCATGAACCAGCGCGTGATGATCGCGATGGCGATCGCCTGCAATCCGCGCCTGCTGATCGCCGACGAGCCGACGACCGCGCTGGACGTCACCATCCAGGCGCAGATCCTCGACCTGCTGATGTCACTGCAGCGCGAGCGCGGCATGGCGCTCGTCCTCATCACCCACAATATGGGCGTCGTCGCCGAGACGGCACAGCGCATCATGGTGATGTATGCCGGGCAGATCATGGAGGAGCGCAAGGTCGACGCGCTGTTCGCCGATCCACAGCACCCCTATTCCGCCGCGCTGCTCGCCGCCCTGCCGGAGCGCAGCGAGCATGCGAGCCGCCTCGCCACCATCCCCGGCATGGTGCCCGGCCTGAACGACCGGCCGAGAGGCTGCCTGTTCAGCCCGCGCTGCGCCTATGCGACCGAGCATTCGCGCAATGTCCAGCCGGAGCTCAGGAACTGGGCAGACGGGCGCGTGCGCTGCCATTATCCGCTCGGCGATCCCAATCGCGATGCCGAGCGCGCCCGCGACGAGGCCGGCCTGACGACGGAGGCGACGCGATGAGCACCGTCATCGAAGCCCGCGAGCTGACCCAGACCTATCCGGTCAAGCAGGGGTTCTTCCGCCCGCCGGCGCAGCTTCAGGCGGTGAACAAGGTGTCCTTCTCGGTCGAGGCCGGGCGCACCCTCGCCGTCGTCGGCGAGTCCGGCTGCGGAAAGTCGACGCTGGCGCGGATGGCGACGCTGATCGAGACACCGACCTCGGGCCATCTGACCCTCGACGGGCTCGATGCCATCTCGCCGCCCGCGAGCGAGCGCAGGCGCCTGCGCCGCACGGTGCAGCTCGTCTTCCAGAACCCCTACGGCTCGCTCAATCCGCGCAAGAAGATCGGTACGATCCTCGAGGAGCCGCTCAAGATCAACACCGACCTCTCCAAGGCGGAGCGGACCGAGAAAGCCCGCGCGATGATGGCCAAGGTCGGCCTGCGTCCGGAGCACTATGCCCGCTATCCGCACATGTTCTCGGGCGGCCAGCGCCAGCGCATCGCGATCGCGCGTGCTCTCATCCTCTCGCCAAAATTGCTGGTGGCGGACGAGCCGGTCTCGGCGCTCGACATCTCGATCCAGGCGCAGGTTCTGAACCTGCTGGCCGATCTGCAGGACGAGCTGAAGCTCGCCTATCTCTTCATCTCGCACGACCTCAGCGTCGTCCGCCACATCGCCCATGACGTCATGGTGATGTATCTCGGCAATGCCATCGAGCACGGCCCGAAGGAGCGCATCTACGCCCGGCCGCTGCACCCCTATACGCAGGCGTTGCTGGCCTCGACGCCGCGTGTCGGCGGGGCCAAGCGAGAGCGCATCGTGTTGCGCGGCGAACTGCCCTCCCCRCTCAATCCGCCGACGGGCTGCGTGTTCTCGACCCGCTGCCCCTATGTGACCGATCGCTGCCGGGCGGAGCGCCCAGAGAAGCGCGAGATCGACGGCCGGCAGGTCGCCTGTCACTACGCCGAGGACTTCCTAGCCAAGGCGGCGTGACCGCGTTGCTTCGGCGGGCCTTGCCGAAGCGCTCGCCGGCGCGATAGCTCTCGCTGTGCCCTGCCCCCGCAAGCTGGCAGGGCAGGAGATGCGAAGCGAGGTCGAGATGTCCATTGCGTCTGAATTGACGGAGCGCTTCCTGCGCTACGTCGCGGTCGAGAGTCAGAGCGACGCGCGGGCGACCAGCCTGCCCTCCACGCCCGGCCAGCAAAACCTCGCCGCCCTCCTCGCCGAGGAGCTGCGAGCCCTCGGCCTCGCCGACATCGTCATCGACGGCCACGCCACCGTCACCGCCCGCAAGCCCGGCACCCGTCCGAGCGCGCCGCGCATCGGCTTCATCGCCCATCTCGACACGGTCGATGTCGGGCTCTCCCCGGTGATCCGCCCGCAGATCCTGCGCTACGAAGGGCAGGATCTCTGCCTCGACCGCGAGCGGGACATCTGGCTGCGCGTGGATGAGAACCCACAGATCAAGCCCTGGGTCGGCGAAGACGTCATCGTCGGCGACGGCACCAGTGTGCTCGGCGCCGACAACAAGGCCGCGGTCGCGGCGATCATGACGCTGCTCGCCGAGCTCAGGCCCGAGGACGCCCATGGCGACATCGTCGTCGCCTTCGTGCCCGATGAAGAGATCGGCCTGCGCGGTGCCAAGGCGCTCGATCTCTCTCGCTTCGCCTGCGACTTCGCCTACACCATCGATGCCTGCGAACTCGGCGAGGTCGTCATCGAGAATTTCAACGCGGCACAGGGCGAGATCAGCTTCACCGGCGTCAGCGCCCATCCGATGTCGGCCAAAGGCGTGCTGGTCAACCCGTTGCTAATGGCGATGGATTTCATCGCCGAGTTCGACCGCGCGGAAACGCCGGAGAATACCGAAGGGCGCGAAGGCTATTTCTGGTTCACCGAGATCGCCGCCAGCCAGAGCGAAGCCAGGCTAAAGGTGATGATCCGCGAATTCGACAAGGCCCGGTTCGAACAGCGCAAGCGCCGCATCGGCGAGGTCACCAAACTGATCGCGCAGCGCTATCCGAGGGGACGGGTCTCGTCCGATGTGACCGACACCTACGGCAACATCCATGACAGCCTGGGCGAGGACCGCCGCTCGGTCGACCTGCTCTTCGCGGCGCTCGATACGCTGAAGATCGAGCCGAAGCTGATCCCGATGCGCGGCGGCACGGATGGCGCTGCCCTCTCGGCACGCGGTCTGCCGACGCCGAATTTCTTCACCGGCGGCTGCAATTTCCACTCGCGCTTCGAGTTCCTGCCTGTCCCGGCCTTCGTGAAGTCCTATGAGACGGCGCGTACGATCGTCCGGCTGGCGGCGGAAAAAGCGACCGCTTCCTCTCCCTGATTCATCGGTGGCGGCGCCGAACTCACGACCAGTAAGCTTCCGCCGTCATGCACAACGTGCCGTTCTGCTTGGCCGTCCAGAGCCTCAAACCGTCACCGTCTTCGGCGGCGTGCAGCGCGAAAGCGTCGTCGTCGAACAGCGGCGACAGCCCGCGGAAACTGAAGCGCTTCGGCGGGGCACCGCGCAGTTCCGTGGCGTAGTTGCAAAGCAGGGCCGCCTGCATGGGACCATGGACGATGAGACCGGGGTAGCCCTCGACCTCCGTCACATAGCGGCGGTCGTAATGGATGCGGTGCCCGTTGAAGGTCAGCGCCGAATAGCGGAACAGCAGCGGCGCCTCCGCCCTCATCGGGCGCTGGTGCATGCCTTGCTCGGCCAGCGGAGGCGTCTTCGCCGCACCCGTACCGGTCTCAAGGCCGCGATAGACGATGTCCTGTCGCTCCTCGAGCACGAGCGCACCGTTCGCCTCGATACGATGCTCGACCGTGACGAAGCAGAGCGCCCCGGTGCGTCCCTCCTTCAACACGACATCGGCAATGCGGGAGACACGCTTTGCGGTGTCGCCAACCTTGAGATCGCCATGGAAGGAGAACGCACCGCCGGCCCACATCCGGCGCGGCAAAGGCACGGGCGGCAGGAAGCCGCCGCGCGCGGGGTGACCATCGGGGCCGAGCCCGCTGGTCGGGGCTGCCGGTTGCGCCAGGCAGAAATGGATGAGCCTGGGAACCATCTCGCCGGTTTTCGGGGCCTCACCCGGATAATCGAAGGTCGCGTGGTATTTTCGCGCAAGGTCCTCGCTGACGATATCGACGCCGACATCCTCCCGGCCGATCCAGCCGCGCAGATAATCGATGTCGAGGTTGGGCGCGTCGGGAGCAGTCATYAGTACGACCTCGGCATGCCCAGCACATGCTCGGCGAGATAGGACAGGATCAGGTTCGTGGATATCGGCGCGACCTGATAGAGGCGCGTCTCGCGGAATTTGCGCTCGACGTCGTATTCCTCGGCGAAGCCAAAGCCGCCATGCGTCTGGATGCAGGCATTGGCGGCCTCGAAGGAGGCGTCGGCCGCCAGCATCTTGGCCATGTTGGCCTCCGCGCCCGGATTGGCGCCGGCCTCGTAGAGCCGGATTGCCTCGCGCACCATCAGTTCGGCGGCGCGCATGTTGGCGTAGGCCTTGGCGATCGGGAACTGGACGCCCTGGTTCTGGCCGATGGGCCTGCCGAAGACATGGCGTTCCCTCGCGTAATTCGAGGCCTTTTCGATGAACCATTTCGCATCGCCGACGCATTCGGCCGCGATCAGGATGCGTTCCGCGTTCATGCCGGAGAGGATGTAGCGAAAACCTTTGCCCTCCTCCCCGACGAGGTTCTCGGCCGGCACCTTCACATTGTCGAAGAAGACCTCAGTGGTGGCGTGATTCATCATCGTGCGGATCGGCCGGATGGTGAGGCCGGCCTTCAACGCCTCGCGCATGTCGAGGATGAAGACCGACAACCCGTCGGTGCGCTTGGCGACCTGGTCGCGCGGCGTGGTGCGGGCGAGCAGCAGCATCAGGTCGGACTGCGCCGCACGGCTCGTCCAGATCTTCTGGCCGTTGACGATGTAATGATCCCCTTCGCGCCGAGCCGTGGTCCTGAGCGCAGTGGTGTCGGTGCCGCTGGTCGGCTCGGTCACGCCGAAGGCCTGCAGCCTGAGCTCGCCCGAGGCGATCCTGGGCAGGTAGCGCTGCTTCTGGTCGGCCGTGCCATGTCGCAGCACGGTGCCCATCACATACATCTGGGCATGGCAGGCGGCGCCGTTGCAGCCCTGTCGCTGGATCTCCTCCATGATCACCGCGGCGGCCGAGAGGGGCAGGCCGGCGCCACCATATTCCTCCGGGATCAGGGCGGAGAGGAAGCCGCTTTCGGTCAGTGCGGCCACGAACGCGGCCGGATAGGCCATCTCGCGGTCGAGCTTGCGCCAGTACTCCCCGGGAAAATCCGCGCAGAGCTTCGCAACGGCGTCGCGGATGTCGGAATGGTCGGGGGCATGGTCCATGACGGCCTCGAGATTGTCCGGGACCGTAGCAATAGACAAAGGCCTCGGACGCGTCCTCCCCTCTCAGCGGCTCGGCAGCCCCGCTCCTGCCAGCGGCGCGGCGACGGCATTGCTCGTCGCGTCTCCGACATCGCTGACCGTGCGCCCGACCTCCTCGATCGTATCGTTGAAGTTGCGGCGCGTATGAGGGTCGACAACGGCGAGCGGCGCCGAAATCGCGAGGCCTGCGGCCGTGCCGACAGCCGCCGCGGTGCCGGCGGTCACCTGCATCAGGCGCTCGCCCAGACCGACGCGTGAATCCGTGATCGGCTGCCCCTCGACCAGCCGGGTGCCGATCAGCTGCACCACTTCCGGGCTTTCGGCGAATTTACCGTGGTTCAGGCTGTCGCCGGAGCGCAGCTTCGTCAGGTTTACGACCGTGATACCGGCCTTGGAGAGCTCGGTCCGGTAAGGCTCGACGTCCGGGTCGATCGCGCCGAGCCGCACCGTGCTGCCCCAGACGCGCCGCGAAACGGCCAGCGCCCGATCATCCTGCGAGACGAACATCGTGAAGCGCGGCAACTTGCCCTGGATATCACCGATCTGGCTTTGGAAAACATCGACATCGACATCCGGCGCCGCGAGCATGACGTTGGCGATCTTCGGTGGGATGCGCCCGTTCCGAATCGCCATCTGGCGCAGCGCTTCCATCGTCACCCAGTTCCCCATCGAATGGGCGAGGATCGAGACCTCTCCGACCGACGGATCGCGCGCGAGATCCTGCAAAAGACTCTCCAGCGCCGTGCGCGAATAGTTGCCGCTCTCGCGGTCATAGCCATAGGCGAAGATAGAGCCGCGCGAGGGCCAGGTGAAGAGGATCGGCACGACGTCGGCGGTCGAGTCATGAACGATCTGGGCGAAGCGGTAGACCGCGTCCTCGAAGCGGTTGTTGAAGCCGTGGATGAAGACCATCACCCTGCGCTTGGGCACCTTCATCACAGCCTTGTGGAAGCGCGACACCGCCTGTGCGCGGTCGAGCTTATCGACCCTAAGCGTGACGAAGTCAGTCTCCGGATTGCCGGGCAGCTGGCTCGGCCACTGCACCTCGCCGACCTTGCGACGCGCCGCCGGCGGCAGCGACACCGTGATTTCGGCGAAGGCCGGCTTGCCGCGCTCGCCGGAGAACAGGATGCCCGCATCCTCGTCAGGCGCGCGCGTCGTCGCGACCAGCATGGTGACCTTGCTGGTGTCGGAAGCAGACGAGCTTACAGGCAGGAGCACGCCCTTCACGTCCCCCGCGCAGCCCGTCAGCACCAAGGCCGCCGCTCCGGCACAGAAAAGCCGAAGCCTAGCCTTGTGGAGAAACGCAACACGCATTCTCACCTCGTCCCCGATCACGACGCAGTGCATCCCGAGATCATCTGATCTTGCGGGAATGATACCGAACTTTGACAGCCCGTCAGGACTAGGCAGCGTTCCTGCCGGGCGGTCAAGGCACCCTCGCCTCCTTACCGGCGGGACAGTCAGTCCGCCACTCGGTGCGCCTGCGTGG
>NZ_JBFUIF010000028.1:0-58546 GCF_056402015.1 Allobosea sp. P4_C6 | reverse complement strand
GTAGATCGCCTCGCCGCTGTGCTTGTCGAAGCCGGTCTGGACCGTGCGGGTGATGACCTCGCCGGCGGCCTTGGCCTCGCCGACGCGGGCGTTGAAGCCGTCGATGTTGCGCACCGCGAGCTTCGACATCTTCTTGTAGCGCTCCTCCATCTCGCGCACCGCCCATTTCAGGGCGACGACCGCCTTCTTCGGGTCGGTGACGACCGGGGTGAGCAGATGCGGGATGCCGTCATAGACGGAGAGCTCGAGCATCTTGGGATCGACCATGATCAGGCGGCACTCCTCCGGCTTCAGCCGGTAGAGGATCGACAGGATCATGGTGTTGATCGCGACGGACTTGCCCGAGCCGGTGGTGCCCGCCACTAGAAGGTGCGGCATGCGGGCGAGATCCGCGATCACCGGCTCGCCGCCGATGGTCTTGCCGAGGCAGAGCGCGAGCTTGTGCTTGGTCGCCTCGAAATCCTGGCTGGCGAGGAGCTCCCGCAGGAAGACGGTCTCGCGCCGGGCATTGGGCAATTCGATGCCGATGGCGTTCTTGCCCTGCACCACCGCGACACGCGCCGACACCGCGCTCATCGAACGCGCGATGTCGTCCGCAAGCGAAATCACGCGGGACGACTTCGTGCCCGGGGCTGGCTCAAGCTCATAGAGGGTGACGACAGGGCCAGGGCGAACCTGAGTGATCTCGCCGCGCACGCCGAAATCCTCGAGCACGCCTTCGAGCAGCGTCGCATTCTGCTCCAGCGCATCGGTCGAGACCGCATTGGCCGCGACCTTCTTCGGTTCGGCCAGATAGGTCAGCGGCGGCAGTTCGAAGCTCTCGCGGTCGAGCAGGGAGGGCTGCGCCTCGCGCTGGATGCGCTTGCCGGGCTTCGGCGCGCCGCGCGGCATGGCCACGCGCGGGGCGTTGAGATCGCGCAGGTCCTGCGGCTCGTCATCGAGATCGAAGGGCGCATCGAAATCATCGGCCGGGCGGCTGGCCACGGCGGGGCGAGCGCCCGGAAGCGGCTCGGGATCGAAAGCGGGACTGGTGCGGCGGGCCGCGGGAGCCTCGCCGAACTGCGGCTCGCGGCGCACGCGGCCATTTTCATCACGCGGGGCGACGCCCGTGTCGACCACCGGCTCGGGCGGCTGCGGCAGACGGCGCAGGATCGCCGCGCGCATGGCCATGGCGCCATGGGCGAGCCAGCCGATCAGGATGACGGTGATGCCGGGCTCGTCGTCGCGGCGCTCCTCGCCGTCCGACCAGCTGTCCTCCGCCTCGTCGCTGTCGAGCGCCGGATCCTCGTCGGTGACGAAGCCGAAGCCGGCAGCGGCCGTGACGGCCAGGATGGCGATGCCGGCATAGAGGAAGCCGACGAGGCTGCCGACGGCGCTGCCGGCGATTCCCGCGATGTTGCGCGTGCCGAAGAGCAGGCCATCGCCGATGACGCCGCCCATGCCTGTCGGCAGCGGCCAGCGCGGCGTTGCCGGGAGAGCGCTGGCGACGGCGGCGGTCGCGGCGACGCCGACGACCCAAAGGCCGAGCTTGAGCGCGCCACGATCGAAGAGATGGAAGCGCATGAGCCTGAGCGCCCAGATCATCGGCGGGAACAGCAGGGCGATGACGCCGAGGCCGATGAGCTGCATCAGTAGGTCGGCGACCATGGCGCCGGGGCGCCCGAGCCAGTTGCGGACCGCGCCGCTGGTGGCGTTGTTGAGGCTGGGATCGTCGACCGACCAGCTCGCCAGTGCGACGGCGATCGCGACCATGAAGGCCAACACGCCGAGCCCGGTCATTTCCGAGGCGCGGCGCGACAGGAACTCCCGCACCGGATCGGGCAGGCGGTCCATGAGCGATTGGGAGCGGCGGATGGTGCGCATGCGGCTTCGGGTTATCCGGACTGTCGGGGCCGCATCATCCGGCCATCAGCGAGAGGTTAGGAAGGCGAGGTTAAGACCCGCTTAACCTTGAGACGTATCGCGGATTGCTGACGCGTCTTGTCGGGAGCCTGGGAACCCCGGACGGCGCCCCGCGCTTGCTCCGGGGATGGCGGAAACCGTGAGGAACGATCGATGTCCGACGAGAGCAGGACAAAGCAGGCCCGCATCGCCCAAATCTGGCGAGGGCGCACGACGCGCGAAAAGGCGGAGGATTATGCGGCCTATCTCCGCAAGGAAGGCGTGACGCCTTTGCAGGAGAAGGCGCTGGGCGCGCAGATGTTTCGGGAAGACCGGGAGACCGAGAGCGAGTTCGTCACGATCTCCTATTGGGAGAGCGTCGAGGCGATGTCGCGCTTTGCCGGGCCCGATCCGCGCCGGATCCACCACCTGCCGCGCGATGCCGAATTCCTGATCGAGCTGCCCGAAGGCGTGCAGGTGCTGGAGATCGTGCTGAACGAGCCGGGCTGAAAGCCGTCCCCGGCGCAAAAGAAAACCCCGGCGGTCGCCCGCCGGGGTGATGATTTCACGTGAATCGCGCGGCGATCAGTCGTGATAGGCGCGCTCGCCATGCTCGGCGATGTCGAGACCTTCGCGCTCCTGATCGGAGGTGACGCGCAGGCCGACGACGACATCGACGATCTTGTAGAGGATCGCCGAGCCAACGCCGCTGAACACCAGCGTGAACAGCACGGCCTTGACCTGCGCCATCACCGCCGGCCCGAACTCATAGGCTCCGACGACGAGCTCGCCGGGCTTGGTCGAGTAGTCCGGGATGCCGGCGCCGCCGAGCGTGGTGTTGACCAGGATGCCGGTCGCGATCGCGCCGATGATGCCGCCGACGCAGTGGATGCCGAAGACATCGAGCGAGTCGTCGTAGCCGAGCGCGTTCTTCACCGTCGAGCAGAAGACGAAGCAGACGACGCCCGCGACGATGCCTAGGAGGATCGAGCCCATCGGGCCGGCGAAGCCGGCGGCCGGGGTGACGGCGACGAGGCCGGCGACAGCGCCCGAGACCATGCCGAGCATCGAGGGCTTGCCCTTGACCGCCCATTCGATGAACAGCCAGCCGACGGCGGCGCCGGCGGTCGCGACGAAGGTGTTGATCATCGCCAGCGCGGCAGTGCCGTTCGCTTCGAGGTTGGAGCCGGCGTTGAAGCCGAACCAGCCGACCCACAGCAGCGAGGCGCCGATCAGCGTCATGGTCAGGGAGTGCGGAGCCATCAGCTCCTTGCCGTAGCCGATGCGCTTGCCGATCAGCACGCAGCCGACGAGGCCGGCGATGCCTGCGTTGATGTGGACGACCGTGCCGCCGGCGAAGTCGAGCGCGCCCCATTTGAAGAGCATGCCGGCGTCGGCATTGACCGCATCCAGCGCGGACTGGGCGGCAGTCTTGCCGTCCGCGCCGGCTTCGGCGAGCGCCTTGGCGGCGTTGCCGACCGCGTCAGGCCCGCCCCAGTACCAGACCATGTGGGCCATCGGGAAATAGATGAAGGTGACCCAGAGCACGCTGAACAGCAGCAGCGCCGAGAACTTCATGCGCTCGGCGAAGGCGCCGACGATGAGCGCCGGCGTGATGCAGGCGAAGGTCATCTGGAAGCAGATGTAGACGAATTCTGGGATGTAGACGCCGTTCGAGAAGGTGCCCGCGACCGTCGTCGCGTCGACGCCCCTCAGGAACGCCTTCGAGAAGCCGCCGACGAAGTCGTTCAGGCCGCCGCCATTGGTGAAGGCGAGCGAGTAGCCATAGGTGACCCAGAGGATGCAGACGACGCTGACGATCGCGAAGACCTGCGTCAGCACCGAGAGCATGTTCTTGGAGCGGACGAGACCGCCATAGAAGAGCGCGAGGCCGGGAACGGTCATGAGCAGGACGAGGACCGTCGAGCTCATCATGAAGGCGACGTCGCCCTTGTTGGGAACCGGCGGCGCGGCGGGGGCCTGGGCGAGCGCTGCGCCGGCCGAGAGCGCGACCAGCGCGAGGCCGGCCAATCCGGTCCGCAAGGAAGTCCTGAAATTCATCGTCTAAAACTCCTGAAGGGGTCGGGGCTCAGAGGGCGTCGGCGTCGGTCTCGCCGGTGCGGATGCGCACGGCCTTCTCAAGCGACGAAACGAAGATCTTGCCGTCACCGATCTGGCCGGTGCGGGCTGCGGCGGTGATCGCCTCGATCACCTGCGGGACGAGCTCGTCGGAGACGGCGACCTCGATCTTGATCTTCGGCAGGAAGCTCACGGCATATTCGGCGCCGCGGTAGATTTCCGTATGACCCTTCTGGCGGCCGTAGCCCTTCACCTCGGTCACCGTCAGGCCGTGGACGCCGATGGCGGTGAGCCCGTCGCGCACCTCCTCCAGCTTGAACGGCTTGATGATCGCCATCACGATTTTCATGTGCTGGGTTTCCCCGTCTGCGCCGCCCGGTCGTCAGCCCCGGCGATCTCGTTGAAGCTCGTGCGCCCTGCGGACCGCAGTGCACCGGAGCGCTCAATTCAAGGCGCGTGCCAACCCGCTCCGGGAGCCCGAAAGGGGGCATCCGGAGGTCAGAGGGCGGGAATCACAGGTGAGGAAAGTGAAGAATGCCTAGAAAATAGGCATCAGATTAACTGAGAAGCAGCCGCTCAAAATATCATCAGCCGAGATCGGGCCTCGGCCGAATGAGCCCTTCCTGCGCGACGGAGGCGACGAGCCGGCCCTGGCGATCGAATACGAGGCCGCGCGAGAAGCCGCGTGCGCCGGAGGTCGAGGGGCTGTCCTGCGAGTACAGCAGCCAGTCATCGGCACGAAAGGGCCGGTGGAACCACAGCGCATGGTCGAGGCTGGCGCCCTGGATCTTCTGGTCGAAGACCGTCGTGCCATGCGCGATCAGGCTGGAATCGAGCAGCATCAGATCGGAGGCGTAGGCGAGCACGCTCTGGTGGAAAGCGGGCTCGTTGGGCAGGGCCTCCATCGCCCGGATCCAGACGTTGAACTTCGGCTCCATCTTGCCGCCGGTGCGATAGCGCTCCAGCTCGACCGGGCGGATTTCGATCGGCCGCTTGCGCTGGTAATAGGCCTGAACGGCATCCGGCATGTGCGGCAGCACGCTTTTCGCCATCTCCTCCCGATCCGGCAGCTCCTCGGGCATCGGGACCTTCGGCATCGGCATCTGATGCTCCAAACCGGGCTCATCGACCTGGAAGGAGGCGGACATGGCGAAGATCGCCTCGCCCTTCTGGATGGCGAGCACGCGCCGCGTGGTGAAGGAGCGGCCGTCGCGCAGGCGATCGACCTCGTAGATGATCGGGATCTCCGGGTCGCCCGGCAGCAGGAAATAGGCATGCAGCGAATGCGGCTGCCGGCCCTCGACGGTCTTGCAGGCGGCATAGAGCGATTGCGCGATCACCTGCCCGCCGAAGACGCGCGGCCAGGTCGATTTCGGGCTGCGACCGCGGAACAGGTTGCGCTCGAGCGGCTCGAGGTCGAGAATCGCCGTCAGGGAGGCGCTGATCTGGGACATGGCGGCGGCTATCGCGGTCAGGTTGACGGAGCGGCCGGCGGCCCGCAAGGAACAGCCGGTTCGTCTCGCATCAGCACCGAGGCATCCCGTGCCGTCAAGACGCCAGAGGGAGCAGCAGCATGGCCACCGAGCAGGGTTCGGGCGCACGCATCGTCATCGCGGGCGGCGGGATCGCGGGGCTGACCCTGGCGCTGGCGCTGAAGCAGGCGCTCGGCAGCGCCTTTGCGGTCACATTGGCGGATCCGGCCGTGATTGCGCCGCCGCGGGCGGACAATCGCGCCTATGCGGTGGCGGCGGGCGGGCGGGCGATGCTGGAGACGCTCGGCATCTGGCAGGCGGTTTCCGGCTCGGCCCAGCCGATGATGGAGATGATCGTCTCCGACAGCCGCACCAGCGATGCCGTGCGCCCGGTCTTCCTGACCTTCGATGGGGAGATCGAGCCGGGCCAGCCCTTCGCCCATATGGTCGAGAATGCGGCTCTGGTGACGGAACTCAAGGCGGCCTGCGAGCGAGTCGGTGTCGAACTGCGCGGGATCGGCGTGCGGCGCTTCGTGGCCGAGGACGCCAAGGTGGATGTCACCTTCGCCGATGGCTCACAGTGCGAGGCCGCGCTGCTGGTCGCGGCCGACGGTGCGCGCTCCAGGCTGCGCGAGCAGGCCGGCATCGGCTGGGTCGGCTGGAACTATGACCAATCGGGCATCGTCGCCACGATCGGCCATGAGCGGTCGCATCAGGGGCGGGCGGTCGAGCATTTCCTGCCCTCGGGGCCCTTCGCCATCCTGCCGCTGGCGGATGGCGGCAAGCTCGGCCATCGCTCATCGATCGTCTGGACCGAGGCGGCGGAGAATGTGCCGGCCCTGCTTTCGCTCGATGTCGACGATCTGCTGGCCGAGATCGAGACGCGTTTCGGGTTGGAACTCGGCGAGATCGCGCTCGAAAGCCCGGTAAGCGCCCATCCGCTCGGCTTCGGCGTCGCCCGCCGCTTCGTCGATACGCGTTTCGCGCTGCTCGGCGATGCCGCTCATTTGATTCACCCCATCGCCGGGCAGGGACTCAATCTCGGACTCAAGGATGTCGCGGCGCTGGCTGAGGTCGTCGTCGATGCGGCCCGGCTCGGGCTCGATCCCGGCTCGCTCGACGTGCTGGAGGATTACGAGAAGGCGCGCCGCTTCGACACGGTCGCGATGGGCGCCGTGACGGACGGGTTGAACCGGCTGTTCTCGAACGACGCCACGCCGCTCAGGCTGGCACGCGATCTAGGCCTCGGGCTGGTCGACCGGCTGCCGCGGCTGAAGCGCTTCTTCATCCGCGAAGCCGCCGGCGTGGCAGGCGAGCCGCCGCGGCTTCTCAGGGGCGAGGCGCTTTGAGCGCGGCGCGACAGCCGTGCGCCGCCGTCATTCCGGGGCATTGCGAAGCAATGAGCCCGGAACCCATGAACACCGGATATGCCGAAAAAACTGCGCCGGTTGCGGTTTCTTCGGCTTGAATAGTGTTCATGGGTTCCGGGCTCAAGCGTGTGCGCTTGCCCCGGAATGACGGAGGTCAGTCTTCCAGCTGCCGGGCTTCTTCCGGCAGCATGATCGGAATGCCGTCGCGGATCGGATAGGCGAGCTTCGCGGCCCGGCTGATCAGCTCCTGCTTTGCGGCATCGTACTCAAGCGTCGCCTTGGTCAGCGGGCAGACCAGGATCTCGAGCAGCTTGGGGTCTATGCGCGTGCCGACATTGGTTTCGGTCATTCGTTTCGTCCTGTTCAGCTTTTCTTGCGCGGCAAATCGGCCAGCATGCCGGCGGCGACCATCAGCTTGGGCAAGGTGAGGCCCGAGCCGACGATCGCGTTGACGGTGGTGCGCGTCCGGTCCGCCTCCTGGCCGCGCTCCGCCAGCCAGCTCTCCAGCGTGCCCTGCCCCTTGCCGGAGGCGGAGACTTCCTGGGTCAGGTTGGAATGCGCATCGTCGAGGGTCTCGAGCGCTCGTTCACGGGCCAGGCGCTCGTAGTCGTCGGTTGCAGGCACTGCCGCAGCCGCCGTTTTCAGGTTCGACAGGCCGAACAGCGCATCGATGCTGAAATGGATGCGGGCGACGTCGCCGATCCGGCGCTCGCTGCGTTCGGCGATGTCGACGATGTCGGTCGCCTCCGCCAAAGCGGGCAGGCTGGCGATGCGGGCGGCGAGCGCCTCCGGCACGCCTTCCGAGGTCAGCACGGCGATGCGGGCAAGGCGCGCCTGCGATGCGGCCTCGGGCAGCAGGCTGCCGAGTTCCTCCGCCAGCTCTTTCACGCCCCTGGCGTAGTGGGCGATGGTCTGCTCGATCGTGCCGGGCTTCGCGACGCCGCGACGCAGGAACCAGCTCATCCGGTTGGTGACGAGCTCCTGGGCCGCGCCATAGAGCCCCATTTGGGTCTTGCCGGGGATTTTGGCGTCGAGCGCGTCGATCTCGCCGTTGAGGGCGATCAGATCGAAGGAGTCGCGGGCGACTGCATAGGCGGCGGCAATGGCCGGCGCGTCCGAACGGGTCAGCGCAGCCAGCACCGGCACCAGCGCCGGGCCGCCGCGGTTGACGATCGCGTTGGCGAGCTGCGTCGCCACGATCTCGCGCCGCAGCTTGTGGCTGGCGATGGCGTCCGGATAGGCCTCGCGCAGGGCCTTCGGGAAATAGCGGACGAGCTCGCTGGCGAGGTAGGGATCATCCGGCACAGTGGATTCGAGCAGCGCGTCGTGCAGCGCGAGCTTGGCATAGGCCAGCAGCACGGCGAGCTCGGGCCGGGTCAACCCCTCGCTGCGCTTCTCGCGTTCGGCGATCTGCGCGTCGCTCGGCAGGAACTCCACCGAGCGATCGAGCCGGCCGTCCTGCTCCAGCGTCTGCATCAGGAAGCGCAGGCCCGGCGTCGCCGCGATGCCCTGCGCTTCGGTCAGCGACAGCGAGAGCGTCTGCAGGTAGTTGTTGCGCAGGACGAGATCGCCGACCTCGTCGGTCATCGCCGCGAGCAGTTCGTTACGCTTGTCTTCCTTGAGGCGTCCGTCCTTCACCGGGCCGGCCAGCGCGATCTTGATGTTGACCTCGACGTCGGAGGTGTTGACGCCGGCCGAGTTGTCGATCGCGTCGGTGTTGAGCTTCACGCCCTTGCGGGCCGCCTCGATGCGGCCGCGCTGGGTCACGCCGAGATTGGCGCCCTCGCTGATGACCCGGGCGCGGAGATCGCTGCCGGTGATGCGGATGGCATCGTTGGCGCGGTCGCCGACCTGGGCGTCGCTCTCGTCGGTCGCGCGGATATAGGTGCCGATGCCGCCGAACCAGAGCAGGTCGACGCGCGCCTTCAGGATCGCGGTCATCAGCTCGGGCGGGGATACCTCCGCCTTGTCGATGTCGAGCAGGGCGCGAACCTCGGCCGAGAGCGGGATGCTCTTGGCCTGGCGCGAGAAGATGCCGCCACCCTTGGAGATCAGCTTCTTGTCGTAGTCCTGCCAGGACGAGCGCGGCAGGGCGAAGAGGCGCTGGCGCTCGGCCAGCGACGTAGCCTGGTCCGGATCGGGATCGAGGAAGATGTCGCGATGGTCGAAGGCCGCGACGAGCTTGATCGCCGGCGACAGCAGCATGCCGTTGCCGAAGACGTCGCCCGACATGTCGCCGACGCCTGCGACGGTGAAGGGCGCCGTCTGGATGTCGATATCGACCTCGCGGAAGTGGCGCTTCACCGCCTCCCAGGCGCCGCGCGCCGTGATGCCCATGCCCTTGTGGTCGTAGCCCTGCGAGCCGCCGGAGGCGAAGGCATCGCCGAGCCAGTGGTGCTTCTCCAGCGAGATCGCGTTGGCGGTGTCGGAGAAGGTCGCCGTGCCCTTGTCGGCGGCGACGACGAGATAGGGATCGTCGCCGTCATGACGCACCGTGTCCGGCGGCGGCAGGATATTCTCGCCGTCGAGATTGTCGGTGAGCTCGAGCAGGTTGCGGATGAAGAGGCGATAGCTCTCGGTGCCCTCGGTCAGCCAGGCCGCACGGTCGGAGGCCGGCGGCAGCTGCTTCGGCACGAAGCCGCCCTTGGCGCCGACCGGGACGATGACGGCATTCTTGACCTGCTGCGCCTTGACGAGGCCGAGCACCTCGGTGCGGAAGTCCTGCGGCCGGTCGGACCAGCGCAGGCCGCCGCGCGCGACCTTGCCGAAGCGCATGTGGATGCCCTCGACGCGCGGAGAATAGACGAAGATCTCGTAGAGCGGGCGCGGCAGCGGCAGGCCGTCGACCTTGGCGCAGTCGAACTTGAAGGTGATGGTCTGGCGCGGATGGCCGTCCGGGCCGGTCTGGAAGAAATTGGTACGCAGCGCAGCGTCGACCAGGTTGATGAGGCGGCGCAGGATGCGGTCTTCGTCGAGGCTGGTGACGGCGTCGAGCGCCTCCTCGATCTCGGCGCGCTTCTGCGCCATGCGCTGCTCGCGCTCAGCCGCCGGATTGCGCGGATCGAACTTGGCGTTGAAATAGGCGATGAGCCCAGCGGCGATATCGGGGTGGCGCGTCAGAGCGTCGGCGATGTAGCTCTGCGCATAGGGCGCGCCGGTCTGGCGCAGATAGCGCCCGAAGGCGCGCAGCAGCGCGGCCTCGCGCCATGCCATGCCCGCGGCCAGCACGAGCTGGTCGAAGCGGTCGGATTCCGCGAGGCCGCGGAACTGCGCCATCAGCGCCGCCTCGATCGTCGGATCGAGGTGTTCGATGTCGATGGTGCCGTCGTCGGCCCGCTCCAGCGTCATGTCGTGCAACCAGACGCGGACGTTCTCGCCGCCCTTGGCGCCGTTGCCTTGCGGCATGATGTTGTAGGTCCGCTCGTTGATGACGCGGAAGCCCATGTTCTCCAGCACCGGCACGCGCGCCGAGAGCGAGATCGGCGCGCCGCGCGAGAAGACCTTGAGGTTGGCGCGCGTCGGTTCGTCGCCCTCGCGCCGGTAGAGGTTGACGGAGCGTGCCCGCTCCGGCGTCAGCTGCTGGAGCATCTCGATGTCGATGAGGGCGTCGGCGGCCGAGAAGCGCTCGCGATAGGCGGCGCCGAAGGCCTCGGCATAACGCTCGGCGAGCGCGCGGGCGGCGGGGCCGGCCTTCTCCTGATCGAGGACGTCCTTGAGGCCGTCGCCCCAGGTCCGGACGATGGCGCTGATGCCGGATTCGAGCGTGGCGCGGTCGATGCGCGGGGTTTTGCCGTCGTCGCGCCCGATGATGTAGTGGGTGCGCGAGAGCGGCCCCTCCGGATAGGCCGGATAGGCGGCGGAGAGGCGTCCGCCATAGATGCGCGCCAGGAATTCGCCGACGCGCAGACGCACCGTGGTGTCGTAGCGATCCTTCGGGATGAAGACGAGGATCGAGACGAAGCGGTCGAACTCGTCGACCCGGGCGAGGGCGCGGATGCGCGGCCGCTCGGTGAGCTGCAGGATGTCGAGCGCGAACTGCTCGAGCGTGGCCACGTCGATCTGGAAGAGCTCGTCGCGCGGATAGGCGTCGAGCACATTCATGAGCGAGCGGCCGGAATAGCTCGCAGGGTCAAAGCCGATGTTCTTGGCGACGCGGGCGACCTTGAGCCTGAGATAGGGGATGGCGCGGGCCGAGCCGGTATAGGCGTTCGAGGTCAGCAGGCCGACGATGCGCAATTCGCCGTCGAGCCGCCCGTCCGGCGTGAACAGCTTGACGCCGACATAGTCGAGATGGACGCGGCGGTGCACCCGGCTCTTGACGTTGGCCTTGGTGATGATGAGCGCATGGGGCTTGGCCAGGAAGGAGCGGATCTCCGGCGTGGTCGTCACCAGCTCGCGGCCCTTGCGCAGCACCTTGACGGAGGGGTCGCGCAGGATGCCGAGGCCGGAGCCCTCGATCGGATCGGCCGCGACGTCGCCGCCGGGGAAGCGATAGGCGCGGATGCCGAGCAGGGTGAAGTTGTCGCCGGCGATCCATTCGAGGAACTGCAGCGCCTCGGCGATCTCGTCCTCCGGCAGAGGCGGCGGATTGGCGCGATAGGCCTGGATCACCTCGGTGATGCGCCCGCGCATCGCGGCCCAGTCGTCGACGGCCATGGCGACGTCGGCATAGACCTGCTCGAGCCCGGCGCGCAGCTTCTCGCGGGCGTCCTGGGTATCGATGCGCGGGATATGGATGTGCAGCAGGCTCTCGCGCCGCGTGCCTTCAGGGGCGCGGCCAGTGGCCTCGCCGGCGAGCGAAAGGAACTTGCCCTTGTCATCGCGCGCCACCGCGAGGATCGGATGGGCGACGAGACGCGGCTCGAGGCCCTGTTCCTGCAATTCGGCGAGCGTCGAGTCGAGCAGGAACGGCTTGTTGTCGTTGACGACCTCCAGGATGGTGACCTGGCGCTTGCGATCGCCTTCGCCGAATTCCGCGTCGCGGAAGCCGAGATTGATGGTGTCGGGCTTGCGGGGCTGGGTCAGGTGCTCGTAGGCCGCCGCAGCGGCGTGAGCGAGCATCTCCGGCGGCAGCGCTTCGAGATCTTCGGCGACGGAGCGCCCATAAAGCAGGCGAGGAAACTCGGCGGGCATCGTGCTCTTGAGGCCGGTGGCCGCGGCTTCGATGGCTGCGATCGCCTCGGCGGTCGCGTTCGTCACCCGTTTGCCCATGTCTCACCCCAGTTGTTTTGCCGCAGCGATGGCATAGGCTGCGCAACCTTTCAACTTTGACTTGCCCGAAAAAGCGGCAAATTGCCGCCTCGGTCCGACAGGATGCACCATGGCTACAAAGCATGACAAACCAAAGCTGGGCGAGGAGCCGGCGCGGCAGGACGCGCCGCCGCAGGTGATGGCGCTTGATCTGAAGTCGGGACAGCTCTCGGCGGAGAACGAAGCCTATTTCGAGAAGTGCCGGGAGAAGCTCGGTTTCGTGCCGAATGTGCTGACATCCTATGCCCATGACGACGCCAAGCTCTCGGCCTTCGCCGCCTTCTACAACGACCTGATGCTGGCGCCGTCCGGCCTGTCGAAGCTCGAGCGCGAGATGATCGCCGTCGCGGTCTCGAGCGTGAACCGCTGCTATTACTGCCTGGCCGCCCATGGTGCGGCGGTGCGCCAGCTCTCGGGCGATCCGGTGCTCGGTGAGTTGATCGCGATGAACTATCGGGCCGCGGACCTGTCGGCGCGGCATCGCGCCATGCTCGATTTCTCGGTGAAGCTGACCGAAACCCCGCATCTGATCGGCGAGGACGACCGGTGGGCGCTGCGCAAGGCCGGTTTCTCCGAGCGCGACATCTGGGACATCGGCGCCGTCGCGGCCTTCTACAACATGTCGAACCGGATGGCCTCGGCCGTCGATATGCGGCCGAACGCCGAGTATCATCGGCAGGCGCGGTAGAAATCTCGAGCAGCTGCCGTGATTCGAGCGAGAGCACCGCGCAAAAGAAAACGGCCGGCGCAATGCCAGCCGCTAGTTGGCCTCGACTCGATGGCCCGGCTCCGCCCGAACTCCGGGGGGCTGGGGGGCTGACAAACCGGCGTTCAGCGAAACCGGGCCGTCGAGGCAACGAGGGGAGTTGAGCGGCGCAACTTGGCGGTCGCTTGGCGCGTTCGCGGCGAAAATGCGGCATTTGCGGATAATGCTGACCCAAAGCGAATGCGGGCGCACGCGATCAAACGAACGCGATACCTTGCCAGCGCAGCAGTGCGGGCGCATCATCGCACCGTCGTCCGCTTGAGTGGCGGCCAGGGAGGCGCCATGAGCGAAAGCGAAACGCCGCAATCGCAATCGGCCGGCGCGGTCGTCCATTTCCCGTCGCCGGCCCGGCCCGCAACCGTCACCTTCGATCGGCGCGAGCTCAGCGAACTGCTCAACCTCTACGGCCGCATGGTCGCGGCGGGTGAGTGGCGCGACTACGCCATCGATTTCCTGAAGGACACGGCGCAGTTCTCGGTGTTCCGGCGCTCTTCGGAGATGCCGCTCTACCGAATCGTCAAGGATCCGGCCCTGGCGCGCCGGCAGGGCGCCTATTCCGTCGTGGCCGCGACCGGCCTCATCCTCAAGCGCGGCTCCGAACTGTCCCGCGTGCTCCAGGTGCTCGACCGCAAGCTGAGCGTCGTGAGCTGAGCCTTAAAACTCAGGATCCGCTCGGCTCAGGGCTGGGCGGCGTGCGGTCGCCTTCACCCAGTTCCTTCTGCATCAGCATCTGGTCGAGCCAGCGGCCATGCTTGAACCCGACCTTCTCGGCTACGCCGATCAGGCGGAAGCCGGCCTTCTCATGCAGGCGGCGAGAGCCGACCGAGGCGCCGGTGCCATCCCCGATCACCGCGATCATCTGGCGGAAACCGCGCTGCGTGCAGGCGGTCATCAGCGCATCGAGCAGCAGGCCGCCGATACCCAGGCCTTGGGCTGCCGGGGCGATGTAGATCGAGTTCTCGACCGTTGCGCGGTAGGCCGGGCGGGGGCGGTAGGCGCCAGCATAGGCATAGCCCAGCGGCTCGCCATCGCGATGGGCGACGACATAGGGATAGCCGCCCGCCAGCACGGCCTCGAAGCGCCGCAGCATTTCCGCTTCGCCGGGTGGATCCAGCTCCCACGACGCCGTGCCATGCAGCACCGCATGGGCATAGATCGCGGTGATGGCGGGGATATCGGCGGGAGTGGCCGGGCGGATCGAAGGCGTCGTCATGCCCGGATGATGAGCAACGGGCATGCCAAAAGAAAAGGCCTGCCAAAAGAAAAGCCCCGGCCTTGCGGCCGGGGCTCTGTCCAGGCGTGGTGCCCGGAAGCGAAGGACTTAGCGGCGGTCGCCGATCAGGCTGATCAACATCTGGAACATGTTGATGAAGTTCAGGTACAGCGACAGCGCGCCGTTCACCGAGAGCTTCGCAGCCGATTCCGGATCCAGATCCGAAGAGAGATACATCTCCTTCAGGCGCTGGGTATCCCAGGCGGTCAGGCCGGCGAAGACCAGAACGCCGATCACCGAGATGCCGAAGGCCAGTGCGCTCGAGGCCAGGAAGAGGTTGACCACCGAGGCGATCACGAGGCCGATCAGGCCCATGATCAGGAACGAGCCCATGCCCGACAGCGACTTCTTCGTGGTGTAGCCGAAGAGGCTCAGCGCGCCGAAGGCGGCGGCCGTGATGAAGAACACCCGCGTCACGGAAGCGCCGGTGAAGACGACCAGGATCGACGACATCGAGACGCCCATCACCGCCGCGAAGGCGAAGAACATGGTCCGCGCCGAGGCGGCGCTCATGCTTTCGGCCTTGAACGAGAAGAGCATGATGAAGGCGAGCGGCGCGAGCATCACGACCCATTTCAGCGGGCTGAGATAGATCGCCTGGCCGAGCGCCGTCAGCCCGGCGATCTTGCCGTCGGGCGTGAAGCCGGCGATGGCCAGCATCGAGATGCCGAGCGCGGCGAGGCCGGTGATGCCGAGGCCGATCGCCATGTTGTTGTAGACGCCGAGCATGAACGAGCGCAGGCCCTGATCCATCTCGACGGCGCTGGTCTGCTGTGCGCGGCCGGCACCCCAGACTGGAGCATTGCGGTCGAAGTTGCTCATTAAGAGAGTTTCCCCTGACGTTGTTTCGGACGACGGAGAGCGCCCTCGCGCCAGCCGTCCTCGCGCATGATCGGCGCGATGACCGGAATATGAGGGGCTTTTGCGGTTCTTACAAGAGCCCGCCATGGTTAAGGCGGGCCGGGCGATAGAAGTTCGGCGTCGCGCTCATGCAGAATTACAGGATTTTAATGTCTATCGAGAGTCGTTCTCAGATAGTCATCATAAATTCCTGAGATGAGAAGCCGGCGCCTTCGCCAGTATTTTTATCGTACCGACGAGCCCGAACAGGACGGTAACCACGACAGCGGCAGTCGCAGCCAGTATCGCCCCCATGGGATCACTGACGAATTCGATCCGCATCACTTGCGTGACGATGCCCCACCCCGCCGCAGTACCCGCGACAACGCCGAACAGCGCCGCGACGAGGCCGATGACGGCGTATTCAAGGGCGTACGACGAAAGTATGAAGCGACGTGTCGCGCCGAGGGTCTTCAGGATCATCGCGTCATAGAGCCGCGCCCTCTGCCCGGCGGCCAGCGCGCCGCCCAGCACCAGCAGGCTCGCGGCGATGGCGAGGCCCGACGCACCACGGATCGCCATGGCGAGCTGGGCGACGATGGTGTTGACCGCTTCGAGCGCGTCCTTGACCCGCACCGCCGTGACCGCGGGGAAATCGAGCGCCAGGCGGCGGATCAGCACGGCGTCGGTGGCACCCTTGCCGTCCGGGCTCGCGGCGATGCTGGCGAGGTTGGTGTGCGGCGCGCCCGCGAAGGTGTTGGGCGAGAACACCATCACGAAGTTGATGCCGAAGGAGCGCCAGTCGACCGCGCGCAGATTGGCGACGCGGGCGGTGATGTTGCGGCCGAGCACGTTGACGGTGAGCCGGTCACCGATCTTGAGGCCGATGCCCGCGGCATTCTGGGCGTCGAAGGAGACCAGCGGCTCGCCGCGATAATCCGCGGACCACCACTCGCCGGCCGCGACCCTGGAACCCTCGGGCAGGCTGGCGGCGTAGGTGATGCCGCGATCGCCGTCGAGCACCCAGGCGGATTGCTCGCTCGCCTTGATGTCCTCGGCGCGGGTCTCGTTCACGGAGACGATGCGGCCGCGCATCATCGGAACGCGCTCGGTCCGGGCGCCCGGGCGCTCCGCCGCGAGGAAGGCGTCGAAGCGGTCGGAGTCGCGGCTGGGAACATCGAGGAAGAAGAAGCTCGGCGCCTTCTCGGGCAGCGCGCCTGTGAGCTGGCGCGTCAGGCTGACGTCGATGAAGGACAGCGTGGAGAGCAGCGCGACACCCAGGCCCAGCGAGAGCACGAGCGAGGGCGTCAGCGCGCCCGGCCGGTGGCTGTTGGCGAGCGCCATCCGCAAGGCCGGACGGCGCGGGCGCGGGATGCGGCGCGCGAGCGCCATCAGGCCGAGAGAGACGGCGCGCAGCAGCACGAACACGCCGAACATCACGCCGATATAGATCAGCGCGATGCGGCGATCATAGGCGAAGCCGATGGCGACGCCGGCAAGCCCGGCCAGCGCCAGCGCGCAGAGGGCAAGGTAGATCGCGCGGGGACGGCGCGGATCGGGCTCGATGCGGTCCCGGAACAGGCCGGAGACCGGGATATCGTGGGCGCGGCCGAGGGGGATGATCGCGAAGAGGAGCGCCGTCAGCAGGCCGTAGAGCGCGGCGATGGCGAGCTCGCCCGGCGCCAGGGTCGGCTCGAAGGGAACGGGCAGGATGCTCTGGACGATGGCGCCGAGCCCGAAGGGGGCGATGGCGCCGAGCACGAGGCCGATCGCCGTGCCGATGGCGGCGACGAGCATCACCTCGGTCAGGTGGATGGCGACGACGCGCCCGCCGGTGGCGCCGACCGCCTTCATCGTGGCGAAGTCGAGCTTCTTGGCCTCGACGAAGCGGCGCACCGCATTGGCGACGCCGACACCGCCGACCAGCAGGGCGGTGAGGCCGACGAGCGTCAGGAACTGGGTGAAGCGTTCGAGATTGCGCTGGAAGCTCGGCGCCGCGTTGGCGCGGGAGCGGATCTCCCAGCCGGCATCGCGTTGCTCGCTGCCGACCGTCGCGATCACCTTTTCGAGATCGGCATCGCCAGCGGCGGCTTGCGGGAGCTGCAGGCGATAGGTCCAGCGGATCAGGCTTCCCGGCTGGATCAGGCCGGTGGCGCGCAGCGCCTCCTGCGACATCAGGAGGCGTGGGCCGAAGCCGACGCCGGCGGCGATTTTGTCGGGTTCCGAAACCAGATTGGCGCGCAGCTGCAATTTGGCGCCGCCGACCGTCACGGTGTCGCCGGGCTTCAGGTCGAGCCGGCCGAACAGAACGGGATCGGCGACCGCGCCGAAGACGCCATCGCGTGTTTCCAGCAGGCCGGTCAAAGGCTGCTGCGGGTCGGTCTCGACGGTACCGATGCCGGGATAGGCGGAATCGACCGCTTTGATCTCGACCAGCGCCGCGCCCTTCTCGCCTGCATTGGCCATGCCGCGCATCGTAGCGATGCTGGAGACCGTGCCGCGTGCCGTCAGGAAGGCGAGCTCCGATGGCGAGGCCTCGCGATGGATCAGGCTGAAGGCGGCATCGCCTCCGAGGATGCGCCGTCCCTCGCGGGCGAGGCCTTCGGTCAGGCCACGCGAGGCGGAGGCGACGGCGGCGATGGTCATGACGCCGAGTGCCAAGCAGGCGATGAAGACGCCGAAGCCGCGCAGGCCCGCTCGAAGGTCGCGGATGGCGAGCCGGAGGACGAGGCCGATGCCGGGGGAGCGCGAGGGTGGGGTAGCGGCAGGCTTGACGGGAGCGTGCATCGTCAGATGACCGCCATCTCGCTGTCAGCCTCGATCACGCCGGAGCGCAGCCTGACCGTAGAATCGCAGAGCGCGGCGAGGGAGAGATCGTGGGTGACGAGCACCAAAGTCGCGCCGCGCTCGCGCTTCAGCGCGAAGATCAGGTCGACGATGGAGCGGCCGGTCGATTCGTCGAGATTGCCGGTAGGCTCATCGGCGACGAGGATCGCCGGATCGGGCGCGACGGCCCGCGCGATGGCGACGCGCTGCTGCTCGCCGCCGGAAAGCTGGGCGGGGTAGTGGTCCATGCGGTGTCCGAGGCCGACATTGCGCAGCTCGGCCTCGGCGCGGGCGAAAGCGTCTGGGCTACCGGCGAGCTCGAGGGGCAGGGCCACGTTCTCGCGCGCCGTCATGGTTGGGACGAGATGGAAGGACTGGAAGACGATGCCGATATGCCGGCCGCGGAAGACGGCGAGCCCGTCCTCGTCGAGGGCGCCGAGATCCTGCCCGGCCACCCTGACAAGGCCTGAATCCGGGCGCTCCAGCCCGGCCATGGTCATCAGCAGCGTCGACTTTCCGGAGCCGGAGGGGCCGACGAGGCCGGTCGCCTCGCCGTCGGCCAGCGACACCGAGACGCCCTTGAGGATATGGACGCGGGCGGCGCCACGCCCCAAACTCAGGTGGACATCCTGCAACTCGATCGCCGAAGCGGCCTTCTCGCTCATCACGCCATGATCCTGACTTCGCTATCCAACACCTTCCTCGCTGACAGCGGATCGCGCCCGGATTGGGGCGGGGTCGCGTCGCAAGGCGGTCTGCGGCCATATGGGCGCGGATTCGCGCTTGTCCAATCGGTTGCGGCGTTTTGCGTCGCCCTCATGCTGCTTCTCGCCGGTTCTCACGATATGGCCCATGCCCAGACATCCAGCCCGAGTCGGGCCGCCGCGAGGCCGCTGAAGCTCGTGGCCTTCGGCGATTCGCTGTCGGCGGGCTACAACCTGCCGGCCAGCGCCGCCTTTCCCGCCGTTCTGGAGCAAGCGCTGCGCCGGAAGGGCATCGCTGTCGAGATCGTGAACGCCGGCGTCTCCGGCGATACGACGCAAGGCGGGCTAGAGCGGCTCGACTGGTCGGTGCCGGACGGGACGGACGGCGTCATCCTCGAACTCGGCGCCAACGACGCGCTGCGCGGCGTCGACCCGGCGCAGACGCGGCAATCGCTGGAGACGATGATCACGCGGCTGAAGGAGCGCAGGATCCCGGTCCTGCTCGCCGGCATGTATGCGCCGCGCAATCTCGGCGAGGATTATGCGAAACGCTTCGATGCGATCTATCGCGAGCTTGCGGAAAAGCACGCGCTGGTGCTTTACCCATTCTTCCTGGAGGGCATCGCGGGCGACCGCGCGCTGAACCAGGCGGATGGGCTCCACCCCACGGCCGAGGGCGTCAACGTCATCGTCCGGACCATCCTGCCGACGGTCGAGCGCTTCATCGCCAGCTTGCCGCCCAGGTCCTGATCCGTCCACGGGTTCTCCGCGCGACGAATCCCCGATTCTTGCATCGCCGCCCGCCGGCCCCGCTCCCGGAGTTGCTTCGCCATGGACTATCGCCACCTCGGACGCACCGATCTCAAGGTCTCGGTGATCTGCCTGGGAACCATGACCTGGGGAGAGCAGAACACCGAGGCCGAAGGCCATGCCCAGATGGACTATGCCGTCGAGCAGGGCATCAACTTCTTCGACACGGCCGAGCTCTACTCCATCCCGCCGAAGCCGGAGACGCAAGGCTCGACCGAGCGGATCATCGGCAGCTGGTTCAAGGCGCGCGGCAACCGCGACAAGATCATCCTGGCGTCGAAGGTCTGCGGGCGCGGCGGCAACACCTGGTTCCGCGACGATGGCAGCCCGACGCGGCTGACGCGCAAGCAGATCCTGGAGGCAGTCGACAAGAGCCTGCAGCGGCTGCAGACCGACTATATCGATCTCTACCAGCTGCATTTCCCCGAGCGGCCGATGCCCTGGGGTTCGAATCCGACGCGCTTCTCGAAAGCCGCCTATGAGAAGCCCGCCGACGAGACCTCGATCGCCGAGCAGCTCGACGCCTTCGCCGAGATCGTGAAAGCCGGCAAGATCCGCCATCTCGGCCTCTCCAACGAGAGCGCCTGGGGCACGGTGCGCTTCGTCACCGACTCCGAAACGCGGGGCACGCCGCGGGTGCAGTCGATCCAGAACGCCTACAACCTGCTCAACCGCACCTTCGAGACGGCGCTCGCCGAGGTGGCGATTCGCGAGGATGTCGGGCTGCTCGCCTATTCGCCTCTCGCGCAGGGCTATCTCACCGGCAAGTATCTCGACGGCGCACGCCCGGCAGGCGCCCGCACGACGCTGTTCGATCGGGGCCAACGCTATGAGGGCGCGGGTGCCGAGGACGCGATCAGGCGCTATATCGCGCTCGCCCGCGAAGCCGGGCTCGATCCGGCCCAGATGGCGCTGGCCTTCGTCAACAGCCGCTCCTTCGTCACGTCCAACATCATCGGTGCGACCTCGATGGAGCAGCTGAAGACCGATATCGCCTCGATCGACGTCAAGCTGACGGCGGATGTCGAGGCCAAGATCGACGCGATCCATCAGCTCGTCGGCAATCCCTGCCCCTGAGCAAACGCTCGTCATTCTCGGGCGAAGCAATGCTTCGACCCGAGAATCTCGTCGAGAAATGAGCGCCCTTCCTTCCTGAGATGCTCGGATCAAGCCTGAGAATGACGGTGGATGTCGGGCATCGCGCGGCGGAAAACCGGTTCCCTTGAGCCGGCTTCCTGCTCTACCGTCTCGCCAGAGTCACAATCACTTGGCAGGAATCGCTCATGCCGAGGCTGTTCATCGCTCTGGAAATTCCCGCCGAAGTCGCGACCGAGCTGACGCTGCATCGTGGCGGATTGTCGGGCGCGCGTTGGATCGAGCCGGCCGATTACCACATCACCCTGCGCTTTCTCGGCGATGTCGACCGGCGCATGGCGAACGATGTCGACCACATGCTGTCCGACCTGCAAGCCTATCCCTTCGAGGTGACGCTCGATGCGCTCGGCAGCTTCGGCGGCGACAAGCCGCGCGCCGTCTTTGCGCACGCGCAGCCGAGTCGGGCGCTGGTCGAGCTTCAGGCCGATATCGAGCGGCAGATGCGCCGCCTCGGCCTGCCGGCGGAGGGCCGCAAATTCGTGCCGCATGTTACGCTGGCACGACTGCGCGACACCTCGCCGGTCGAGGTGGCGCATCATCTCGGCCTGCATCCGATCATCAGGCCGATCACGTTCACGGCGCGTCGCGTCGCGCTGATGTCGTCGCGCGATTCGACCGGCGGCGGGCCCTATGTGCTGGAAGCCGCCTATCCGCTCGGCCCATCCTATCCGAACCGCCTGTCGCGGGAGATGCGCCGATGACACGGCCGAAGCGGCTTTCCCCGGAGGCGCAGGCCGAGGCTCTGGCGACGCTGACCGGCTGGAAGCTGGCGCAGGGGCGGGAGGCGATCACCAAGCGCTTCGTCTTCCGCGATTTCAGCGAGGCCTTCGGCTGGATGACGCGGGTGGCGCTGCTGGCCGAGGCGATGAATCATCACCCGGAATGGTCGAACGTCTACCGGACTGTGGAGGTGACGCTCGCCACCCACGACGCCGGCGGACTGACGGAGCTCGACGTCAAGCTTGCCCGGGCGGTCGACGCTCTAGGGAACTGATTTTCGACATCCTCGGGAAACACGCCGTCATCCCGGATCTCCCTCCGGTCGTCCGGGATGACCCGCATATCTTCAGATGAGCAGGGCTATGTGCCCCAACCGCACGCCCTCAGTGCCGCCAGCATATGCGGCGGCGGCGGCGCCTCGACACGGATCGGTTCGCGCTTGCGGTAGAGCGGCACGGTGACGGCGCGGGCATGGAGCTGGAGGCCCGGCCCGCCTTCGCGCGGAGCGTCGCCGTAGATTTCGTCGCCCAGCATCGGCCAGCCGCTGGCCTCGCAATGAACGCGCAATTGATGCGTCCGGCCGGTCAGCGGTTCCATCGCGAGCCAGGCAAGCGGGCCGGTTTCGTCGCGGCCGCGTCCCAGCACCTGGTAGCGCGTCTGCGAGGGCAGGCCGGCGGGGTCGACCTTCATCCACCAGCCACGCTCTGGCGAGCGCTTGGCGAGGGGGAGGTCGATCAGCCCTTCGTCATCAGCCGGTTCGCCCCGTACGATCGCCCAATAGGTCTTGTCGATGCGTCCGTCGCGAAACATCTGGTTGAGCTCGGCCATCGCACGCGGATGACGGCCGAGGATGAGGCAGCCGGACGTGTCCTTGTCGAGCCGGTGCGCGGCTTCGGGCCGGCGCGGCAGGCCGAAGCGGAGCTGGTCGAGATGATCGGTCAGGACCGGAATGACGCGGCGTTTCGCCTGCGGGCCGCGATGCGAGGGGAGCCCGGCGGGCTTGTCGATGACCAGCATCATGGCGTCGCGATAGAGCACCGGCACGGGCAGTTCGGCCTCGATCTGCCCGGGGGATTGCGAATTTTCTGGTCGGTCCGGCGCTGCCATGGCATTGCGCTAGCGAAGCCGGCCCGGCGGCGCAACCCGAGACAGCCGCCGAACCGAAGACAGGATGGCGATGAGCGAGACCGAACCGAAGAAACGCGGCTTCTTTTCGAGGCTGTTCGGACGCGAGGACGAAACGGCGCAGCCGGCGCCGGCTGTCGAGCCGGTGAATGAACAGCTTGCAGAGTCGGTCGAAGAGCCCAAACCGGAAGCAGCGGAAGCGGCCACGTCGCCAACTGCCGAGACGGAAGCGCCCGTCGTCGAGGTCCCCGAGCCGGCACCCGATGCGGTTTTGCCGCCCGTTCCGGTCGACGGCGCCCTGCCTGTCGCAGAATCCGAACCAGAACTGGAAGCTATCGCCGCTCCGCTACCCGAGCTTGTGGTTGCTTCGGCGTCGCTTGCGGCGCCCGCGCCTCAGCCGAAGCGGAGCTGGTGGCGGCGGCTGACCGAGGGGCTGTCGCGGACCTCTTCGGCGCTAACGACGGGGATCACCGACCTCTTCACCAAGCGCAAGCTCGATGCCGGCACGCTCGAGGATCTCGAGGACATCCTGATCCAGGCCGATCTCGGGCTCGCCACCTCGGCGCGTATCGCCAAGGCGGTCGGCGATGGCCGCTACGACAAGCAGATCGAACCGAGCGAGGTGAAGGCGATCCTGGCGCGCGAGGTCGAGACGATCCTGACTCCGGTGGCGCTGCCGCTTGCGATCGACGCCACGAAAAAGCCGTTCGTGCTCCTGATGGTCGGGGTCAATGGCTCCGGCAAGACCACGACGATCGGCAAGCTCGCTGCGAAATTCCGCGCCGAGGGCAAATCCGTGATGCTCGCCGCCGGCGACACCTTCCGCGCTGCCGCGATCGAGCAATTGCGCGTCTGGGGCGAGCGCACCGGCGCCAAGGTCGTCTTCGGCCAGCAGGGCGCGGACGCCGCCGGCCTCGCCTTCGAGGCGCTTGAGAAGGCCAAGGCTGAGGGCACCGACGTGCTGCTGGTCGACACGGCCGGGCGGCTTCAGAACAAGCAGGGCCTGATGGACGAGCTCGCCAAGGTCGTTCGCGTCATCCGCAAGCAGGATCCGAGCGCGCCGCACGCGGCGTTGCTGGTGCTCGACGCCACCGTCGGCCAGAACGCGATCAGCCAGGTCGAGGCCTTCCGCGAGACGGCGGGCGTGACGGGGCTCGTGATGACCAAGCTCGACGGCACGGCGCGCGGCGGCATTCTCGTGGCGCTGGCTGCGCAGTTTGGCCTGCCCGTGCATTTCATCGGCGTCGGCGAGAGCGTCGACGATCTGGAACCGTTCTCGGCGCGCGATTTCGCCCGCGCCGTGGCGGGGTTGGGAGAAGCGGCGTGAGCGGCACCACACGACAAATCCCCGTCGGGGCGGCCAAGGGCAAGGCGATAAGCCCGCTGCTGAAGCTGGCGCTCGAGTTCGGGCCGCTGGCGATCTTCTTCTTCGCCAATTCCTATGGCGACAGGCTGCTCGGCGTCGCCGAGGACCGGCGCATCTTCGTCGCCACCGGCATCTTCATCGTCGCTTCGCTGGTGGCGCTGGCGCTGTCGCGAGTGCTGATGGGCTATCTGCCGCGCATGGCGATCGTGAACGCCATCGTCGTCAGCGTCTTCGGCGGGCTGACGCTGGCGCTGGACGATGCCTTCTTCATCAAGGTCAAGCCGACCATCGTCAACGCGCTGTTCGGCAGCGTGCTGCTCGGCGGGCTTCTGTTCGGCCGGTCGCTGCTGTCGCTGCTTCTGGAGACGGTGCTGCAGCTCGACGCGGAAGGCTGGCGCAAGCTCACCTTCCGCTGGGGGCTGTTCTTCTTCGTGCTGGCGGCGATCAACGAGGTGGTCTGGCGGACGCAGACCCAGGATTTCTGGGTCGCCTTCAAGGTCTGGGGTGTGATGCCGCTGACCATGGCCTTTGCGCTGGCGCAGACGCCGCTGATCCTGAAGCATGAGATCAAGCCGGCGAAGGCGGAAGAGTAAGGTCAAGCACCTCCACGTCGTGATCCCGGACGACCGAAGGAAGACCCGGAATCCATTCCGGAGCATGTCCGATAGAGGTTCAGGCATGGATTCCGGATCGGCGCCGCTGACGCGGGTTGTCCGGGATGACGCGGTGTTTTGGATGTCTCTTGCCATTTGGCAAGATTGTCTCCATTTTATGCCAAATGGAGAACGATGCCGTGACGGCCCTGCTGCGCATCGAGACCGCTCAACGCAATTTCGCCCCCGATCCCATCGGCGATGACGAGGCGGCGGCGATGTTCCGCGCGGCGGTCAATCTGTTCCGGCTCTGGCGCGTCACCGACGAGGAGGCGGCAGTGCTGATCGATCTGCCGGTCAGGACCTACCGGCGCTGGAAAGCCGGCGAGATCGGCCGCATCTCGCGCGACGGCAAGGCGCGGCTGTCGAATTTGATGGGCATCCACAAGGCGCTGAGGCTGATCTTCACCGAGCCGCAGCGTGGCTATGACTGGCTCAAGCGGCCGAACAGCGACTTCGGTGGCAGGACGGCGCTCGACATCATGCTTGGCGGCGAACTCACCGACCTGATGCGGGTGCGCCGCCTGCTCGACGCCGAGCGGGGCGCCTGGTGATCGATCCGGCGAGCCTGCCGGTCACAGAAATCAGATGGCGCGGGGCGGTCCGGATAATCCGCAGCATCTTCCCGCCGATCGACCTGTTCGAGGACATCGCCGACCCTGCCGACTGGCCGCTGCTGATCGCGGCCGAGCAGAAGACCAATCCGCGCCTGATGGAGACGATCGGCAATCTCGATCTCGTGCCGGCGAAGCGGCGCGTCTCGGGGCCGGGTGCGAGTTGGCTGATGGCGCCCTTCACCCATGTCAGCCCCGACCGGCCGAGCCGCTTCAGCGACGGCAGCTTCGGCGTGCTCTATGTCGGCGACCGCTTCGAGGTGGCGTTGCTGGAGACGATCCATCACCACGCCCGCTTCATGCTGGCGACGGCCCAGCCGCCCGGATGGACCTCGCAATTTCGCGAGATCGTGCTGGAGGTCGACGCCGACCTTCATGATGTGCGGGCGTTCGGGGCGGAAGCCGCCCCGGTGCTCGACCCCACGGACTATGCCGCGAGCCAAGCACTCGGCATAGGTTTGCGGGCACTCGGCTCCGCCGGCATCGCCTATCCCAGCGTGCGCTGCCCTGGTGGCGAATGCGCTGGACTGTTCTACCCGGATGGGGCCAGCCAGCCGGTGCAGGGGCGGCATCTCGACTATCACTGGAACGGCGAGCGGGTGGACCTCTACCGGGATCGCAGCGCCGGTGAGGTCTACCGCGTCGTCTGACGTCTATTTCGGCGCCAGGCGAATCGCGCCGTCCAAGCGGATCGACGTGCCGTTCAGCATGTCGTTCTCGATGATGCTGCGGGCGAGCGCGGCATATTCCGCCGGGCGCCCAAGGCGCGAGGGATGCGGCACCGAGACGGCGAGCGAGGCCTTGGCTTCGTCGGGCAGGCCGGCGAACATCGGCGTCTCGAACAGGCCTGGCATGATCGTGACGATGCGGATGCCGACACCAGCCAGATCGCGCGCGATCGGCAGCGTCATCCCGGCGACGCCGGCCTTGGACGCGGCATAGGCGGCCTGGCCGATCTGGCCGTCCTCGGCGGCGACCGAAGCCGTGCAGATGATGACGCCGCGGCCGCCATCGGCGGTGACCGGCTCGAGCCCGGCAAGCGCGACCGCCGATTTGGCGATGACGCGGAAGGTGCCGACGAGGTTGATCGCGACCGCCTTCTCGAAGGTGGCGAGGTCATGCGCGACGAGCTCGCCGGTCTCGCGCTTCTTCGAGACGACGCGACGGCCCGGTGCGATGCCGGCGCAGTTGACGACGATGCGGGCGATGCCATGGGCGGCGCGAGCCTTGGCCAGCGCCTCGTCGACCGAGGCCTCGTTGGTGACGTCGCAGGAACAGAAGACACCGCCGATATCCTGCGCGATCGCCTCGCCGCGCTCGGCGTTGAGGTCGAGCAGCGCGACCTTGACGCCCTGGCTCGCGAGCATCCGAGCCGTCGCCTCGCCGAGGCCGGAGGCGCCGCCGGTGACGATGGCGGCGAGGGAGGAATCGAGCTTCATGGTGCGTTTCCCGTGCGTCCTGGTTCTGGAGCCGGTTTAGAGGGCGTTTCGTGCCGCTCCAAGCGGGTTTTCCGGCAGGCCTCTTGTGCAGGATTGCGACGGGACCATCTTTCGACATGGCGCGTCGATTCCGGTGCGCGATCATTGGCGTCATAGGACGCGAAGGAGAGAGACAGGAATGAGCGAAGGGTTCAGCGCAAGCTTCAGCCGCGAGGAGATGGAGGCGATCCGCAAGAGCCTGCGCGACGAGGCGAAGTTCGGGACCGATTTCATGGCCCGGCTCAAGCGCGTCGCAAAGCGTATTCCGTTTGCCGAGGATTTGCTGACGGCCTGGTTCTGCGCGCGGGACCCGGCGACGCCGCGGCGCGTGCGGATGACGCTGCTCGCCGCGCTCGGCTATTTCGTGCTGCCGATCGACGCCATTCCCGACATCATGCCGCTTCTCGGCTTCACCGACGATGCGGCGGTGATCGCCGCCGCCATCGCGGCGGTGGCCGGTTCGATCAAGGTGGAGCATCGCGAGCGGGCGAGGAAGGCGCTGGCGGAGCTTTAGGCGTCGTCACAGCGTCAGCACGATCTTGCCCTTGGCCTTGCGGTCGCCGATCAGCGCATAGGCTTCCGTCCAGCGCTCCCGCGGGAAGGTCGCGTGGACATGGGCGCGGATATGGTCTCCTGCCGCCCATTCGAGCAGGCGTTCCATGTTGCGGCGGTGCGCTGCCGGTTCGCGCGCGACGAACTCTCCCCAGAAGACGCCGCGCAGATCGCAGCCCTTCAGCAGCAGCAGGTTGAGCGGGATCTTCGGAATCTCGCCGCCGGCGAAGCCGACGACGAGGTAGCGCCCCTCCCAGGCCATGGAGCGCAGCGCCGGTTCCGCGAGTTCGCCGCCCACGGTGTCGTAGAGCACGTCGACGCCGCGCCCCTCGGTGAGCTTCTTCAGCGCGGCGCGGATATCGGCCTGGCTATAGTCGACCTCCTCCTGCGCGCCGTGCTCGCGAGCCAATGCCAGCTTGTCGGGCGAGGAGGCGCAGGCGATGACATGGGCGCCGAGCAGCGCACCGATCTCGACCGCCGCCAAGCCGGCGCCGCCGGAGGCACCGAGGATCGCGAGCGTCTCGCCGGCCCTCAGATGGGCGCGCTGGATCAGCCCGTGCATCGCCGTGCCGTAGGTGACGAAAAGGCTTGCAGCCTGTGCGTCGTCGAGCCGCTCCGGTACGCGGATCAGCGCCTCGGCGGGAACCACGACCTTCTCACGCTGCGCCATAGCCGAGCCAGGCTGCGACGCGCTCGCCGAGCTGCCAGCCGGTGACGCCCTCGCCGATCGCCGCGATGGTGCCCGCGCATTCGGCCGATGGCGAGAAGGGGAAGGCGGGCCTGGTCTGATAGCGGCCCTTGATGATCAGCGTGTCGAAGAAATTGAGGGCGGCCGCCTTGACGGCAACGACGACCTCGCCGGGTCCGGGACACGGTTCCGGCAGATCGCGGATGACGAGATCTGCCGCCGGGCCGTGATGTTCGCAGAGCAAGGCCTTCATCGTCGATCCGCCATTCACCGCCGCGCTGCCGGACTGTGCCACGGCGTCGCATGGCGCGGAACCGGCCAGCGGCTGCGCCATTCGTATTTTCGCCAGGATCGTGACACTCTATGCCGCCGTCCCGCGCGATCCACTCGTGGTAAACGCGGTGTTAAGATTTTTAGTGACTGATGGCGGTCCATGATCAGCTCGTTCCTCCGTACCCGCGACGCCGCTCTTTTCCGCCTCGCCGCGCTCGGCCTGATGACCGGATTGCTCGGTCTGCCCGCGCTGTCGGCCCAGGCCGCTCCGGCCAAGCCGAAGCCGGCCGCCACGCCGGCTGCCGCCACCTCCGGGCAGGGGCAGGCGATGCTGCTGGAAACGGCCGGCAAATGGCAGGCCTTCTCGTCGCAGCAAGGCCGCTCCAAGGTCTGCTACGCCCTGTCCAAGGCCGAAACCCGCATACCTGCGAATCTCAAGGAGGTCGAAGGGTTGCTCTTCGTCTCCAGCCGGCCGGGCGAGGGCGTGCGCAACGAGATCAGCTTCGTGATGAACTTCGACCTCAAGGAAGGCGTCGAGCATCAGGCGCTCATCGGCACGGACCGCTTCGCGCTGGTCGCCAAGGGCCAGAACATGTGGCTGAAGAACCCGGCCGAGGAGACGCGCATGCTCGACTCGATGCGGCGCGGCGCCGGGCTGGAGATCAAGGGCACCTCGAAGCGCGGCAACCCGACCAGCGACAAATACTCGCTCGCCGGCATCAGCCAGATCGTGAAGCGGGCCGAAGACGCCTGCAAGTAAGGCGCATGGCGCCGCCGTGAGACCGGGGCGCGTCATGCTCCGGCCTGACCCGAGCATCTCATGCCGGAAAAAACTCGCGGCGCCTTCTCGTCCAGAGATTCTCGGGTCTGCACTTCGCTCCGCCAGAGAATGACGGCGGGGTTCCGGTTTTCCGGCAATTGTGCTAGGGAGCGGGAAATCCCGCGCCTTTCCGTATGGGCGACGACAGAGCTCCGATGACCGTGTCCGTTTCCGCACCTGCCGCTCCGGCGGCTGAAACCGTTTTGCGGCGCCCGTCGCTGGCCGGGCGCACCCGCGCAGGCCTCGCCGAGGCCCTGGCCGAGATCGGCGTTCCCGAGAAGGAGCGGCGCATGCGCGTCGGCCAGCTCTGGAACTGGATCTACCATTACGGCGTGCGCGAATTCGACGCGATGACGACGATCGGCAAGGGGCTGCGTGGCCAGCTCGCCGCGCATTTCTCGCTCGATCTGCCGGAGGTGACGGCCGAGCAGGTCTCGACCGACGGCACGCGCAAATGGCTGATGCGCATGCCCTCGACCGGGCCGCATGACCGCGGCGCCGAGATCGAATGCGTCTACATCCCCGAGGTCGACCGCGGCACACTCTGCGTTTCCAGCCAGGTCGGCTGCACGCTGACCTGCACCTTCTGCCACACCGGCACGCAGCGTCTCGTCCGCAACCTCAAGGCCGAGGAGATCGTGGCGCAGCTGATGGTGGCGCGCGAGCGTCTCGGCGATTTCCCCAACCGCAAGCCGCCGGAAGGCGCCTTCGTGCCGAACGATGGCGGGCGCCTGGTCACGAACATCGTCTTCATGGGCATGGGCGAGCCGCTCTATAATTTCGACGGCGTGCGCGATGCCATCGCCATCATGTCCGACGACCAGGGGCTCTCGATCGGGCGCCGGCGCATCACCGTCTCGACCTCGGGCGTGGTGCCGCAGATCGGCCCGCTCGGCGGCGAGATGGGCACGATGCTGGCGATCTCGCTGCATGCGGTGCGCGACGAGCTGCGCAACGAGCTGGTGCCGCTCAACAAGAAGTACCCGATCAAGGATCTGCTCGAGGCCTGCCGGAATTATCCGGGTCTCTCCAACGCGAAGCGGATCACCTTCGAATACGTCATGCTCAAGGGCGTGAACGATTCAGACGCCGAGGCGCGCGAGCTGGTCCGGCTGCTCAAGGGCATCCCGGCCAAGATCAACCTGATCCCGTTCAATCCCTGGCCCGGCACGAAATACGAGTGCTCGGATTGGGACCGGATCGAGCGCTTCTCCGATATCGTCTTCCGTGCCGGCTATGCCTCGCCGGTCCGCACCCCGCGCGGGCGCGACATCCTCGCCGCCTGCGGTCAGCTCAAGAGCGAGACGGAGAAGCTCTCCGCCCGCGCCCGGCTGATGCTGGATCAAGATCAGGCGGAAGCCGTGCCGGCCGTCGCGGCGGAGTGAGCCGCTTGCTGCGCTGGATTCTGCTGATCCCCTTCGCCTGTCTCGTCGCGATGGGGGCGGGCCTGTTCTTCCTGGCGATGGCGAGCGTCGCCTCGCCGGCCGTGGCTCTGCTGATCGGCGGCGGCATCGAGCGGCTATTGGACATCCTGTTCGGGTTGGCCGAGAGCGGCATCGATCCGGCGCCGGCCGCGCAGGCGGCCTTCGGGCTGATCGGACGGCTGGGGCTTGCGATCATCGTCGCGCCCGTCGTGCTGGTCGCGATCGGCTCGGAGCTGTTCCGTTTGCGCAGCGGGCTGCTCCAGGCCGGCTTCACCGGGCTGCTCGCGGCGCTGCTGCCGCTCGCCATGCTCAGGCTGTCGCGTACGCCGAGCCCGGCCGAGCTCCAGATCATCTCCGGGCTGTTCCTGGTCGGCGCGGCGACGGGCTTCGTCTACTGGCTGATCGCAGGGCGCGGAGCCGGCGGGGAGCGCACGGCGCAGCCCTGAGGTCCAAAGGCATCGCCCGAAGCTCGCGCGTCATTCTCGGGCGAAGCGAAGCGCAGACCCGAGAATCTCTCTCGGGACAAGGCTCATCAAAGCGCCTCTTTCGGCATGAGATGCTCGGGTCAAGCCCGAGCATGACGGCGTGTCATGACGCTCAATCGCCGATCGCGACGCCTTCGCGCCTGCCATCGGCGCCGCCGAGGAAGCCCTCGGGTGTCTTGACGATGGCCTGGGTGCCCGAAGTCATCTCCAGCAGCCTGACCTCGTGGCCTTTAGCTTCCAGCGCGGCCTTCCAGGCTTCGGCTTCCGTACCCTTCTCCAGCTCGGTCGGGCCGTTGCGACTGCCGAAGTTGCCGAAATCGACGGCTTGCTGCGGGTCCATCTTCCAGTCGAGCAGTGCGACGAGGGTCTTGGCGACATAGCCGATGATCTGGCTGCCGCCCGGCGAGCCGACGACGGCATAAAGCCGCCCGAAGGCATCGAAGACCAGCGTCGGCGCCATCGAGGAGCGCGGGCGCTTGCCGGGCTCGACGCGGTTGGCGAGGGGCTTGCCGTCTTCTTCCGGGGCGAAGTTGAAGTCTGTCAGCTCGTTGTTGAGCAGGAATCCGCCCTTGGTCATCAGGCGCGAGCCGAAGCCGTCCTCGATCGTCGTGGTCATCGCGACGGCATTGCCGTCGGTGTCCACCACCGAGATATGGCTGGTGCCGTTCTCGATGCCGTCGGAGGGGGCGAGAAGCTGCGCGCGCCTATGGGGTGGGTCGCCGGCCTTGGCGCGGCCCATGGAGCGCTCAGGCCCGATCAGGCCGGCGCGTGACCGGATATAGTCGCGGTCTATCAGGCCGCGCACGGGGACGCTGATGAAGGCGGGATCGGCGAGGTAGAGCGCCCGGTCGGCGAAGGCGAGGCGGCCGGCCTCGCTGAACCAGTGCGCCGCTTCGGCGCCCGGGCCGAGCCGGCGCAGATCCTGAGTCTCCAGCATCCCGAGCATCTGCTGGATGGCGACGGCGCCCGAACTCGGCGGGCCCATGCCGCAGAGCCGCCAGATGCGGTAGGCGCCGCAGACCGGCTCGCGTTCCTCGACCTTGTAGCCGGCGAGGTCGGCCAGCGTCACGTCGCCGGGATTGCTCGGGTGCCCGGTGACGGTCGCGACGATGTCTTCGGCGACGGCTCCTTCGTAGAAGGCTTTCGCGCCACTGGCCGCGATCGCGCGCAGCGTCGCCGCGAAGGCGGGGTTCTTCAGGATCGTGCCGACGGCTTTCGGCTTGCCGTCCGGCTCGTAGAAATAGGCAGCGGCGATCGGGTTCTTCGGCAGGTCCCGTTCACCGGCGAGCAGCCCGTTGAGACGCGGCGAAATGGCGAAGCCCTCCTCCGCCAGCTTCAGCGCGGGCGCGACGACATCGGGCCAGGGCAATTTGCCCCAGCGGCGATGCGCTTCCTCCAGCAGCTTCAGCGTGCCGGGGACGCCGACCGAGCGGCCCCCCACCACTGCCTCCCGGAACGGCATCGGCTTGCCGTCCAGCATGAAGCGCTCGGGCGTTGCCGCGGCGGGCGCCGTCTCGCGGCCGTCGAGCGTAGTGACCTTGCGGGCGGCCTCGCCCCAATGGACGAGGAAGGCGCCGCCCCCGATGCCGGAGCTCTGCGGCTCGACCAGATTGAGCACGAGCTGGATCGCGATGGCGGCGTCGGTCGCGCTGCCTCCGGCGCGCAGGATATCGCGGCCGGCTGTGGCGGCGAGCGGGTTGGCGGCTGCCGCCATGAAGCGCTGGGCCGTGCCGAGCGTCTTGGCGGCGCGCCCGGTCGAGGCTTCCGGGGCCGGTGCGAGGGTCTGGGCGGTTGCGATCTGGGCGGTCAGCAGGGCCACTGTCAGCGGCAGAAGGGCGGGCAGGCGCATGGCTCATCTCCGAGTACGGCGGCAGGATAGGCCATTCGCCGCGGCCTGACAGCTTGGTCCTGCGGGCCACGGCAGGTAGAGTTCCGAATCGAGACCGTTCTGACGCTGCCAAAAGGGGTTTTCGGCATGTCGTTTTCCGCCCATCTTCGCCGTCCTTTTGCCTGGCTCGCGCTGGGGCTGGTGGGCCTTGCGCTCGCCGGTTGCGGCTACAACAACGTGCCGACGCTGGAGGAGAGGGCGAAAGCGGCCTGGTCGGAGGTGCAGAATCAGTATCAGCGCCGCGCCGATCTGATCCCGAACCTCGTCGAGACGGTGAAGGGCTATGCGGCGCAGGAGCGTGAGGTTCTGACTGCCGTCGTCGAGGCCCGCGCCAAGGCGACGCAGGTCAAGGTCGATGCCTCGACCATCAACGACCCCGCGAAATTCAAGGAATTCCAGGACGCGCAGAACCAGCTCACCGGCGCACTGGGGCGGCTGCTCGTCACGGTCGAGCGCTATCCCGAGCTGAAGTCGAACCAGAACTTCCTCGCCCTGCAGTCCCAGCTCGAAGGCACCGAGAACCGGGTCGCGGTGGCGCGGCGGGACTACATCCAGGCGGTCCAGGCCTTCAACACCGAGATCCGCACCTTTCCCGGCGTGATCTGGGCCAAGCTGTTCTGGGGCGCCAAGCCGATGGAGACCTTCACGGCCACGTCCGGCGCCGAGCGGCCGCCCGCGGTGAAGTTCTGAGGTTAGTGGCAGAGGCCTGTGAAATCGGTTCGCACGTCATGCCCGGGCTCGACCCGGGCATCTCCTGCCGGAGATCCTCGGGTCTGCGCTGCGCTTCGCCCGAGAATGATGGCGTTGCGTGGGGTCATAGCCCTGTTCCTGATCTTGTGCAGCGGCATCGCGTACGCTGCGGAGCCGACCTATCCCGCGCTGACGGGGCGCGTCGTCGACGGCGCGAACCTGCTCGCTCCCGATGTCCGGCAGCGGATCGAGGACAAGCTTAAGGCGCATGAGGACAAGACGTCGGATCAGGTCGTGGTCGCGACCGTGCCGTCGCTGCAGGACGTGACGATCGAGGATTTCGCCAACGGCCTGTTCCGCCACTGGCAGCTCGGCCAGAAGGCGAAGAACAACGGCGCGCTGCTGATCGTCGCGCCGAAGGAGCGCAAGGTCCGCATCGAGGTCGGCTACGGCCTCGAAGGCGCGCTCACCGACGCGCTTTCCAAGGTTATCATCACCACCGCCATCGCGCCGAAATTCAAGACCGGCGATTTCGCTGGCGGCATCGAAGCGGGCGTCGATGCCATCCTGACCATCCTTGCCGGGGATGCCGAGGAATGGCAGCGCCGCGCGGAGGTGCGCTCCGACGAGAGCACGCTGGGCGAGGATATCGCCGTCATCATCGCGATGATCTTCATCTTCCTGTTCATCGTCGCCTTCCTGCGCGGCTTGAGCCAGCAGGGCGGTGCGCGTCGCCACCGGCTGCGCAACGGGCAGTGGGTGACGCTGCCGCAGAGCACGAGCTGGGGCACGGGTTCCGGCTCGGGCTGGAGCGGCGGCGGGGGCGGCTGGAGTTCCGGCGGCGGTGGATTCTCGGGCGGTGGCGGCTCCTCCGGCGGCGGCGGAGCTTCGGGAGACTGGTGATGGACGATGCGGACAGGGATGCGATCGCGGAGGCCGTGCGCCGCGCCGAATTGCAGACGGCCGGCGAGATCGTCGTCGTGATCGACCGGGCGGCGTCGAGCTATCGCAACGTGCCGGTGATGATGGCTCTGACGCTGGCCTTGTTCGTGCCGTGGCCGCTGCTCTCGATGACGGTGATGAGCGCCCAGCGCATCTTCATGATCCAGCTCTTCTGCGCGGCGGTGCTGCTCGGCGCGCTGCTCTGGTACGGGCGTGGCGGCCGCTTCGTTCCCGGCTTCGTCAAGCGTCGGCGGGCGCATGAGGCGGCGCTGCGGGAGTTCACGGCGCGCGGCCTGACTCGGACCAAAGGGCGCACCGGCGTGCTGCTCTACATCGCCTTGCAGGAGCGCTATGCCGAGGTGCTGGCGGATAGTGGAATCGACGGACTGGTCGCTGCGGATACCTGGCGCGGCATCATCGAGCCGCTGCTGGCCGCGGCGCGCGAGGACAGGCTGGCCGAGGGGCTGATCAAGGCGGTCGACGGGGTCGGCGCGGTGCTGGCGCAGCATGTTCCGCCGGTGCCCGGCGATGTCGACGAGCTGTCGAACAAGGTCATTCTGCTCTGAGGGACAGCCTGATCGGAAGGATCGGGCGCAAGCGTCAGCGCGAGGCCAGACCCTGGGCGGCCCCGAGAATGGCGCCCGGCATCATGCCGTATTTGCCGGGCCGTTCGGCCTGGATGATGACGACGTAGCCATCGGCCTCCGGTGCCTGCAACGCCGTCAGCGGCGCGGTGATGGTCGCTTCCTGGCCGTTCCAGTCACCGACGCGCACCATGCCGCGCACGACATTCGCGTAGGCCAGGGTCTTGCCCTGGTTCTCGCCGCGCGTGACCGGAACCGTCGCCTGGCGCGTCGTCGGAATGATCCAGACGCCGGCCTTTTCCTCGCTCGTGCTCCCTGTCGGCGCGATCCTGATCTGAAGGCTGCCGTTCTCTTCTTTCAGGGCCAGTTTCGCGGCGAAGCCGGTCACGGCCAGCTGGTTCACCACCTTCTCGATTTCCGCCTTCTCGGAGCCGATCGCGTGAGCGGCGCCGTTGATGACGACCTGGGGCGTATAGACCTGCCCGTCGCCACGCGCCTTGGCGTAGAACTTCTGGCGTTTCGCGAAGGAATCCTTGCCGAGCGTATCCTTCCAGCCGAGATAGTCCCAATAGGTCACCGGCAGGGTCAGCGCGATCAGCTCGGGGTCCTTCGCCAGCTCGACCACCAGCGCATCCGCAGGCGGACAGGATGAGCAACCCTGGCTGGTGAAAAGCTCGATCACGGCCTTGGGCGATTTCGCAGCCGTCTGCGCCTGGGCAATCGTCATGCCGAGGACGAGAAACGCGATAGTCGCAGCGGATTGGCTGAGGACGGAGAACATGAACTCGACTTTGAGGGCGATTTATTTTCCGGAGGTTACCAAAGCCAGCAATTGGTCGCAGAGGGAAATCACGTTGCCTTGAAAACGGGCATGGTCGCGCGGGCGTGATCGAAACCGGCCAGCGCAGCGGCAGAAATCATATTGGGTCGCCAGCGGCGATGCATCCAGAGCCACTGCTCCGGGTGTTCGCGCACCCAGCCCTCCACGACCGCCGTCATCATCGCCATGGCGCCCTGAACGTTGATCTCGCCAGCGGCATCGCGGGGCAGGTCGAGCGGTGGCGTCAGCTCGATGCGGAAGCGCTGGTTCGGCAGCCTGATGACGCGCACGCCATGGACCGGGCAATCGAAGCGGCGGGCGAACTTGCCCATGATCGGATTGGTCAGCGCGGGACGGCCCATGAAAGGTACCACAACGCCGCGCGTGAAGTGCTGGTCGATGAGCATGCCGAGATGGCCGCCTTTTTCCAGCACGCCCTGCATGGCGAAGGCGGCGCCCTGCTTGGCCGCGGCGAGTCCACCCATGGCGCCGGAGCGGATTTCGTGGACGATCGCGGCAATCGCAGGATCGTTGGGGGCACGGAAGACGGCCGTCGTCTCCAGATCGTAGGTCGCCGCGCAGATCGCCGGCAGTTCCCAATTCGCGAGATGCGCCGAGAAGATCAGGCCGGGCCTGTCGTCTTCCTTGAGCGTGATGAAGTGCTCGATACCCTCGACCTCGACGCGGGAGGGCCTGTCGGGGTTGTCATGGTCGTAATCGAACAGCGTCTTGAGATGGGCGTATTCGGCGGCCGTGCGGCCGAGATTCTCCCAGGCGCCGCGTGCGATGCGCTTCACCTCCGCCTCGTCCTTCTCGGGGAGGGCCGAACGGATATTGGCGAGCGCGACGCGGTTGACCGGGATCAGCGGGCTCACCGTGCGCAGCAGCCAGCCGCCGACATCGCTGGAGCGTTCGGGGCCGAGCAGGCGCAGGAATGCGAACAGCGCGCGGATCACGCCGATCATCGCCGCCGCGCCGGCGCGCGCGGCGATTGCCTTCAATCGTTTCAAGGTCGGTCCAGCTCCAGAGCAGGTCCGCGTTTCTGCGCAACGCACACCTGCTGTGTCCCTTCGTTTGGTCGCATTTTCTTCACGCGAACCGGAATCGACTTCGCTTGAAAATGCTCTAGCTCGCCCGTCCGAGAGCTAGGCCGGGCTTGAGAGGGGCGATCTGGGGCAGGAAAGCGCTGCCGTCAAGTCTTTGGCTGGGCGGAGGCGTCGTTCAGAAGGCGATGACGACCTTGCCGAAGACCTTGCGGCCCTCGATCCGGGCGAGGCCCTTCTCGAATTCGGCGAGCGGGAAGACCGAGTCGATCACCGGCTTCATGCCGCCGGCCATCTTCTCCAGCGACTGGGCGATATTCTCGATGCGGCAGYCGAAGGAACCGGTGATGCGGTATTGCTGCTGGAAGAGCTGCATCAGGTTGATCGTCGCCGAGGGGCCGGAGGTGGCGCCGCAGGTGACGAGCCGGCCGCCGCGCTTCAGGCAGAGCAGCGAGCCGTTCCAGGTATCGGCGCCGACATGCTCGAAGACGACATCGACGCCCTTGCGGCCGGTGAGCTTGCGGACGACGCCCTCGAAGCGGTCCTCGCGATAATTGATGACGTGGTCGGCGCCGAGCGCCTTGGCCTTCGCGCCTTTCTCATCGTCTCCGACGGTGGTGTAGACCGTGCAGCCGATCGCCTTGGCCATCAGGATCGCGGCGGTGCCGATGCCCGAGCCGCCGGCATGGACGAGCACGGATTCGCCGGGTTCCAGCCTGGCATTGTCGAACAGCATGTGCTGGACAGTGCCGAAGCCGATCGGCGCGCAGGCGGCGTCCTCGAAGGAGACGCCCTTCGGCGCCTTGATCGTCAGCCGCGCCGGGCGGTTCAGCAATTCGCGGGCGAAGCCGTCGATATGGAAGCCCATGATGCCGGCGACGTTCTCGCAGAGATTGTCGCGGCCCTCGCGGCAGGCCTTGCACTGGCCGCAGGTGTCGGCGCCATAGGCGGTGACAACGTCGCCCGGTGCGAAGCCGGCCACGCCTTCGCCGACGCAGACGATCTCGCCTGCTGCCTCGACGCCTGCCGCCTGCGGCATCTTGCGTTTGGCGAAGGCCATGCCGCGAAAGCCCCAGAGATCGAGATAGTTCAAGCCCACCGCCTTGATGCGGATCTGCACCTCGCCGGGTGCGGGCGGCGGCGGCGGCTCGATCTCTTCCAGACGGAGATCGCGGTCACCATGAAGCTGGAGGGAGCGCATCGGGCAATCGGTCTTTCAGAGCTTGTCCGGCCACTGCCGGGAGGTATGGAGAACCGCGAGGATTTCGATGGCGTCCTGATGGACACGGTACGGCAAGATGTACGAAGTTCCGCCGACGACGAGTTCGCGGGTTCCGTCAATCCGTCCTGGCCGCCCGCTGGCGGGGTGATGCAGAAGTTGCTTCGGCGCGATGCGAATCGTGCGGATCGCGGACAACGCTGCGAATGGATTGAACTGCGTCAGATAGCGTGCCGTATCGCGCAGGTTACGCTGGGCTCTCGGTGTCCAGACAATATTCATTGCTGGTCGATCTTGGCCTGAATCTCGGCTTCGATCGCATCAAGATCGGCCTCGCTGACGAACTCACCGCGATCGGCTTCCGCAAGGCCGGCCTTGATCTGCTCGATCTGCCAGGCATTCAGCTCGACATAGCTCTCGATCGCCTTCGCCGCGATCCAGTTGCGCGAGCGATCCGTATCGGCGGCAAGCGAATCGAGCTTGGCCAGCATTTCGTCGTCGAGGCGGATAGTGAAGGCAGCCGTCATGGATGGTTCTCTCCGGTTCATCATGAACCTAGCAGAACTGCCCGTGCAAGTCGAACTTAGCGATGCACGCCGAGATGCGCCGTCACGCCGCCGTCGATCGGCAGCACGGTGCCGGTGATATAGGCGGCGGGCTCGCTCATCAGGAAGGCGGCGAGGCCCGCGACCTCCTCCGGCTTGGCGAAGCGGCCGGCCGGGATTTGCGCCTGCATCTTGTCGCGATAGGCGGCGTAGGGCGCCATCATGTCGGTGTCGACGAAGCCCGGAGCGATGACGTTGACGGTGACGCCGCGCTTGCCGGTCTCGACGGCAAGAGTCTTCGCATAGGAGATCAGCGCGCCCTTGGAGGCGGCATAGGCCGCGTTGCCGGGGTTGCCGCGCAGCGCCGCGACCGAGCCGATGGCGACGATGCGCCCGGCCCTGGCGCGGATCATGTTGCGCATCAGGCTCTTGGCCAGGCGGGTGAAGGCCCAGAAATTGACCTGCATCGCGGCCTCGGCCTTGTCCTGCGCCATCATCGCCGCCAGCGAATCATAGGGCTGGCCGGCATTATGGATCAGGCCGAAATAGCTCTCGCCTTCGCGCTCCTCGCAGAAGGTGTCGAGCGCCGCCTTGTCGGAGAGATCGAGCGGCAGCGCGGTCACCGTGCGGCCGGGATGGGCCGTCGCGATCTCCTTCGCCAGCGTCTTCGCCTGGTCGGCGGAAGAGCGGAAGGTGAAATCGACATCGTGGCCGGCTGTGGCCAGCGCGCGCACGATCGCGGCGCCGACACCCTTGGCGCCGCCCGTCACGAGGATCCTGGTCATGCCGCCTCCGGGGGCGCCGTCAGCACGAGGCAGGTGTTCTGGCCGCCGAAGCCGAAGGAGTTGGAGATGATGGTGCGCACCTTGGCGTCGCGGGCCGTGTTCGGCACGACATCGAGCGTGATCGCCGGGTCGGGATTGGCATAGTTGATCGTCGGCGGAATCTTGCCGTTGGCGATGGTCAGGAAGGAGATCACCGCCTCGACCGCGCCCGCCGCCGTCAGCGTGTGTCCGATCATCGACTTGTTGGAGGAGATCGGCAGCTTCGCCATGCGCTCGCCGAAGACGGCGGCGCAGCTCATCGCCTCCATCTTGTCGTTCTCGGGCGTCGATGTCCCGTGGGCGTTGATGTAGTCGACATCGTCGGGCGTCAGTCCCGCATCCGCCAGCGCGTCCTGCATGGCGAGGATGGCGGGCTTGCCGTCCGGGCTCGAACGCGTGCGGTGGAAGCCGTCGCCACGCTCGCCGCAGCCGGCGACGATGCCGAGGATGGTGGCGCCGCGCGCCAGCGCGTGGTCGTAATCCTCCAGCACCAGCGCGCCGGCTCCTTCGCCCATGACGAAGCCGTCGCGGTTCTTCGAGAAGGGCTTGGCCGCGCCTTCGGCGGGGTCATTCTGGGTCGAGAGCGCCGAGAGCAGCGAGAAGCGGATCAGCGCCTCGGCGTGGATCGAGCCGTCGGTTCCGATGCAGAGAGCGGCTTCAGTTTCGCCGCGGCGGATCGCCTCGACGCCCATTTGGATCGCTGTCGCGCCGGAGGAGCAGGCGGTCGAGAGCGAGATCGGCGAGCCCCTGGTGCCGAAACGGTCGGCGATGTGGTCGGCGACGCCGCCGAACACGAAGAGCTCGTGCATCGCGGCGTATTTGCCGGTGGCGGCGGTGCGCAGCAGGCCGTCATAGTCGACCTCGCCGTCAATGGACTGGGCGAGCTCCTGCTTCTGAGGCCATTCCATCTCGACGGGCGGGACGGCCATGAAGAGCTCGCCCGGGAAATCGCCGGCCTTTGCGATGCCGCTCTGGCCGACAGCCTCCTCGGCCGCCAATGTGGCGAGCTTCTCGGAGAGCTGGGGGGCAGTAAAGGAGCCATCGAACAGGAAATCGACGGTGCCGCCGATCGTGGTGCGCAGGGCCTCGGTCGGGAAGCGTTCGATGCGGTGGATGCCGGATTTGCCGGCCGTCAGCGCCTGCCAGTTGGCGTCCTTGCCCTGGCCGAGCGAGGTGACGATGCCCAGGCCGGTGACGGCGACGAGCGGGCGACCCTTGGCGTCACGATGCGTGCTCATGGCTTCGACCTCTACGCTTGAACCAGGCGCGCGGCGCCTTCGCCGCGCCAGTGACCGGCCCCGGTCACCACGGCTTCCTTCGCCTGTCCGGCTGACAGGGCGATTGCCGCCAGCGCGACCGAGACGGGGAAGGCCGCCTCGATGCCATGGCCGACGAGGTCGCCGGCGGCGATGCGTCTGGCGGAGGGAGCCGCCTTGACGAGCGCTGCCGCCTCTTCGCCCGTGATGTCCGCGCAGCCGGTGGCGGCGGAGATGGCAAGGCTGTCGGGGCCAATGGTGCCGAACTCGCCGACGAGCTTCGTCAAAGCGGATTCGACCGTGCCCGCTGCGCGACGGCTGCGGGCGGCGCCAGCATGACTCAGCCTGGCATAGGCCTTGGCGCCGCGCGCCGCGGCCCGCTCGGCTGCTTCAAGCACGAGAAAGGCGCCGGCGCTGCCGGAGATGAGGCCCGGTGCGTCGCCCCGCTCGAAGACGGGGGCGAAGCTGCCATGGCGCAAATAGCCGCCGAGCTCTAAGAGCAGCAGCATGTCGCGGCGCTCGGCGTTGTAGGCGCCGCCGACGAGCATCACGTCCGACTGGCCCGATGCGATGCGGGCATGGGCGGTGCGGATCGCGTCGACGCCGGCCTGTTCCTCGCCCATGAAGGTGCGCGAGGCGCCGGTGACGCCATGGACGATGGCGATGTTGCCGGCCAGCAGGTTCGAGAGCTGGGCCAGGAAGAGCGTGGGCCTGAGATCGCCCATCAGCCGCTCGTTGAGAAAGGCGCCCGGCTCGTTGGCACCGCGCAGGCCGCTCAGGATGGCGGAATCGACGGCATGGTCGCGTTCGCCGCCACCGGCGGCAACGATGACCTGCAGCTCGCTCTTGGCCGCGGGATCGTCCTTCAGACCGGCGGAATCGAGCGCGAGCCCGGCGGTATAGACACCGAGGCGCTGCCAGGGCTCCATCTGGCGCTGGTCGGATTTCTTCGGGATCTGCTTGTCCAGCTCCAGCGCCTTCAGCGAATGGACCGGATATGGCTTGAACGCCTCGGTCTCGACGACCGGCGGGCCGCCGGCAGCGAGCGCGGCGGCATGGGCCTCGACGCCTTCGCCGAGGCTGGAGGCGATGCCGATGCCGGTGATGACCACATCGCGGCGGGGTAGGGCGCTGGTCATCGCGCAGGCTCCGGCGTCAGGCCGATGGCGTCGATGCGGCTTTGCATGAGCGCGCGCATATCGGCGGGGAAGGGCATCAGGCGAAAGCGCAATTCGGCATCGCAGATCGGCTTGCCGCCGCTCGTCAGCTTCGCCTTGGTCGCCGCATAGCCCGAACCCTCGATGACGAGTTCGGCGCTGGCTTCCAGCTCGGTTTCCGGCTCGACGAAGGTGCGGAAGCGGGCCTTGTCGACGGTCATCAGGAACGGCATCTGCGTGAGGCCGTTGAGGCCGAGCAGGAGATAGCCCGAAGCCTGCGCCATGGTTTCGGTCAGCAGCACGCCCGGCACCAGCGGGTGGCCCGGGAAGTGTCCTTCGAAGACCGGGCTCTGCGTGGGCACGGTGGAGCGCGTGACGATGCGCTTCTGCGACGGATCGAAGGTCACGACCCTGTCGATCATGTCGAAATATTCGAGGCGCATGCGATCCTTGACCAGCTGGGCGCGCCAGAACGGCACGCGGCCGCGGTACGGATCGGAACGATCCGCACAGCGGCCCTATGCTCTATCGGGAGCGGGGCGCCGGCTCAAGTCCGGCAGCCTCGACCTCGGCCTTACGCCTTCTTGGCGGCGACCAGGTCGTCGATGCGCTTGCAGAGGTTCTCGAGCACGAAATACTGCTCGGCCGGCGCCTTGCCCTCGTTGACCTCCTGCGTCCACTGCTCGAGCGGAAGCTTGATGCCGAAAGCCTTGTCGATCGCGAAGGCGATGTCGAGGAAGGCGAGGGAATCGATGCCGAGATCGTCGATCGCGTGGCTCTGCGGCGTGATCTTCTCGCGCGGAATATCGCAGGTTTCGGAAATGATGCCGGCGACCGTCTCGAACRTGGCGGACATGCTGCGGGTGCTCCCGTCTCTTGTCGATGATGGCGGACGACATCCGAGCGCGGCTACATCGCCAGCGCCTGCCCCAAGCCTCCGCCGTGGATGACTGGACCGCCCCCTTACACTGCAGCGGGCGCGAGGACAACCGGGGCCAAGGCCCCATGCGTCATGGCCGGCTTGCGCCGGCCATGATCCGTTTCAGTGCCGTGTGATCGTGCTCAGGCGGCGAGGCCGCGCAGCACGTAATGCAGGATGCCGGCATTCTTGTAGTAATCGATCTCGTCCAGCGTATCGATGCGGCAGAGGATCGGGACCTTCTTCACCGTGCCGTCGGCATAGGTGATCTCGGCTTCCATCATCTGGCGCGGCTTGACGTTCGCCAAACCGTGGATGGTGACGAACTCGTCGCCCTTGAGATCGAGCGAGGCCCAGCTCGTACCTTCGACCAGCGTGAAGGGGACCACGCCCATGCCAACCAGGTTCGAGCGATGGATGCGCTCGAAGCTCTGGGCGATCACCGCCTTGACGCCGAGCAGGTTGGTGCCCTTGGCCGCCCAGTCGCGCGAGGAGCCGTTGCCGTATTCGACGCCGGCGAAGATCACCAGCGGGACCTTCTCCTCCTGATAGCGCATGGAGGCGTCGTAGATCGGCAGCTCTTCCTTCGACGGGTTGTGGATGGTGTAGCCGCCCTCGCGGCCGTTCGGGCCAAGCATGTGGTTGCGGATGCGGATATTGGCGAAGGTGCCCCGCATCATAACCTCATGGTTGCCGCGGCGCGTGCCGTACTGGTTGAAGTCGGCAACCGCGACGCCATGCTCGGTGAGATAGGCGCCGGCCGGAGAGGCCGCCTTGATCGAACCGGCCGGAGAGATGTGGTCGGTGGTGATCTTGTCGCCGAACAGCCCGAGGATGCGGGCGCCCTTGATGTCCGTGATCGGCGCCGGCTGCTTGCCCATGCCGCGGAAATAGGGCGGGTTCTGCACATAGGTCGAGTCGTCGTCCCAGACATAGGTCTCGGAGGTCGGCGCGTTCACGGCCTGCCAATGCTCGTCGCCCTTGAAGACGTCGTCATATTTGGCCTCGAAGATCGCGCGGGTGACGTTCTGCTGGATGAAGTCCTGGATCTCCTTGTTGGAGGGCCAGATATCCTTGAGGAACACGTCCTTGCCGTCTGAGCCGCGGCCGATGGCTTGAGTCGTCAGGTCCATCTGGACGGAGCCGGCGAGCGCATAGGCGACGACCAGCGGCGGCGACGCCAGGTAGTTCGCCTGCACGTCCGGCGAGACGCGGCCTTCGAAGTTGCGGTTGCCGGAGATGACGGCGCCCGCGATCAGGCCTTTCTCGTTGATCGTCTTCGAGATCGGCGCCGGCAGCGGGCCGGAATTGCCGATGCAGGTGGTGCAGCCGAAGCCGACCAGGTTGAAGCCGAGCTTGTCGAGGTCCTCCTGGAGGCCGGCCTTGGCCAGATACTCCGCCACGACCTGCGAGCCGGGCGCCAGCGAGGTCTTGACCCAGGGCTTCACCGTCAGGCCCTTGGCGACGGCCTTGCGGGCGAGCAGGCCCGCCGCCATCAGCACCGAGGGGTTGGAGGTGTTGGTGCAGGAGGTGATCGCGGCGATGACGACGTCGCCATGGCCGAGGTCGAAATCCTCGCCTTCGACCGGCACGCGGCGCGAAAGCTCGGCGCCCTTCTTGTAGTCGGTCTCCATCGCAGCGGCGAAGCCCTTGGCGACGGCGCCGAGATCGACGCGGCCTTCCGGACGCTTCGGGCCGGCCATCGAGGGCTGCACCGTCGAGAGATCGAGCTCGAGCGTGTCGGTGAACACCGGATCGGGCGTCTCGGGGGTGGCGAACAGCCCTTGCGCCTTGCTGTAGGCCTCGACCAGCGCGATGCGGTCGGATTTGCGGCCGGTCGTCGTCAGGTAGTCCAGCGTCTCGGTGTCGACCGGGAAGAAGCCGCAGGTKGCGCCATATTCCGGGCCCATRTTGSCGATGGTGGCGCGGTCGGCCAGCGTCAGGTTGTAGAGGCCGGGGCCGAAGAACTCGACGAACTTGCCGACGACGCCCTTCTTGCGCAGCATCTGGGTGACGGTCAGCACGAGGTCGGTGGCGGTGATGCCTTCCTTGAGCGAKCCCGTCAGCTTGAAGCCGATCACCTCGGGCAGCAGCATCGACTGCGGCTGGCCGAGCATCGCGGCCTCGGCTTCGATGCCGCCGACGCCCCAGCCGAGAACGGCGAGGCCGTTGACCATGGTGGTGTGCGAATCGGTACCGACGAGGGTGTCGGGATAGGCGACCTCGACCTCCTGCCCGTCGATCGTCTCGTTACGTGTCCAGACGGTCTGGGAGAGGTATTCGAGATTGACCTGGTGGCAGATGCCGGTGCCGGGCGGCACGACGCGGAAATTGTCGAAGGCGCCCTGGCCCCATTTCAGGAACTTGTAGCGCTCCTCATTGCGCTCGTATTCGAGCTCGACGTTCCGGGCGAAGGCCTTGGGCGAGCCGAACTCGTCGACGATAACCGAGTGGTCGATCACGAGGTCGACCGGGACGAGCGGGTTGATCTTCTGCGGGTCGCCGCCGAGCGCCTTGACGCCGTCGCGCATCGCGGCGAGGTCGACCACCGCCGGCACGCCGGTGAAGTCCTGCATCAGCACGCGGGCGGGGCGGAAGCCGATCTCCTTGCCGGCCTTGCCCTTGTCGTCGAGCCAGCCGACGAAGTTCTCGATGTCGGACTTCGTGACCGAGCGGCCGTCCTCGAAGCGCAGCAGGTTCTCGAGCAGCACCTTCATCGAGAAGGGCAGCTTCGAGATGCCCGGCAGGCCGTTTTTCTCGGCATCGGGAAGGGAATAATAGGTGTAGGTCTTGCCGCCGGCGGTGAGCGTCTTGCGGGCTTTGAATGAGTCGAGCGAGGCCATTCGGGCTTGATCCTGATCAAGGGGTTGCGGTCGCGACCGGCATGCCCTTGCGGACAGCGCCGTTCGAAGGCCTAATGCGCATGACGCGCGCGCCGCCTCGGGAGTGCCCGAGCCCCGCGCCGGATCGGCGTGCGGCGTAGCCGCGGGTTCTATAGAGCAATTCCAAGAAGCGCGCTAGATGAACGAAATGTGGTCGCATGCATGGGCGGCAGAGCTGCCTTGACGCAAGATTCGTTCCCTCCGACACGCCTTCGCGCCGAGAATCTCGTTTGCCGCCGTGGCGGCCGGCTGATCTTCGAGAGCTTGAGCTTCGATCTCGGTCCCGGAGAGGCGATCGCGCTGACCGGCCGCAACGGCGCCGGCAAGTCGAGCCTGATCGCGATGTTGTGCGGCCGGCTGCGGCCCGATGGCGGGAGCATCCGGCTCGAGGGTGGCGATGAGGAGCCCGATCTGGCCGAGGTCTCGCATCTCGTCGGCCACCGCGACGGACTCAAGACGGCGCTGACGGCGCAGGAGAACCTCGTATTCGCCCAGGCGGTGCTCGGCGACGATGCCTTGACGCCCAGGGAGGCGCTGGCGACGGTCGGCCTCGCTCACGCGGCCGAGTTGCCCGTCGGTTACCTGTCGGCGGGGCAAAGGCGGCGCGTGGCGCTGGCGCGGCTTCTGGTCTCGCGCCGGCCCTACTGGCTGCTCGACGAGCCGATGTCGGCGCTCGATGCGGCCTCCCAGACCATGCTTGCCCGGTTGATGCGCGATCATCTGCTCGCGGGCGGCGCTATCCTCGCGGCGACGCACGGTCCGCTCGGCCTCGACGGCGCGCGCGAACTCAGGATCGGCGCATGAACCGCGCCTTCCTTGCCATCCTCAGGCGCGATCTTGCGCTGGCGTCGCGGGCCGGCGGCGGGGGCGAGCTGGCGCTCGTCTTCTTCCTGACTCTGGTGGTGCTCGTCCCCTTCGCGCTCGGGCCCGATCTCAATCTGCTGTCGCGGATCGGGCCGGCGATTCTCTGGCTAGGCGCGCTGCTCTCGGTGCTGATCGGGCTCGACCGGCTGTTTCAGAGCGACGAGGAAGACGGCTCGCTCGACCTGATCCGTGCCTCGGCGCTGCCGCTCGAACTGGCGGTGCTGGCCAAGGGGCTGGCGCACTGGCTGACGACAGGGCTGCCACTGGCGCTGGTCTCGCCGCTGCTTGGCCTGCTCGTGGCGTTACCGGGCGAGGGCGTGCTGCCGTTGATCGCGACCTTGCTGGTCGGCACGCCGGCGCTCAGCTTCATCGGCGCTGCCGGCGCCGCGCTCGCCGCAAGCCTCAGGCGCGGGGGGCTGATCGTGCCGGTGCTGGTGGCACCGCTGACCGTGCCGGTGCTCATCTTCGCGGTTTCGGCGGCAAACGCGGCGCAGGGCGGCACGGTGCCGTTCCTGACGCCCTTCCTTATCCTGTGCGCGATTTCGCTCGCGGCTGTCGTGATTGGCACAGTCGCCGCGGCTGCGGCGCTGAGATCGAGCGAGTAGGCTCAGTCGCGGGGCGGCGCCAGCGCCACGAACGCGATCGGGAAGCCGCATTGCGTTGCGAACTGAGCGACGGAGGCCGCTATGTCCTCACGCGCCACGTTGCGCTCTGCGAAAATCATGCGGATTTCCTCGGCGGTGGCGTTCACGTCGAGCACGGGTGTCTCGTCGATACGGCTGCGCACCTTCAGCTCCACGGCGCGCTGCATGTCATCCGACAGTTTGATCAACATCATCGCTCTCCTAACGAGCGAGGTTTAGCCCAGACAGGTCCGCCAAGCAAGCCAAGAACTGACAACAAATCATTATATTCAATAACTTAGCAAAATTAGAAACTGGCCGAATCGGCGCCGACTGAGGCGGGCGCACCGCAAGCGTCAGCGCTTGCATCCACGCCGCCTGCGTTGTTAACATCACTTACTCATTCGACGTGGTCGCAGTAAGATGATGGAAGACGAACGCGCCGAGCGTCTGCAGGTGATGCTGAGCCAGGAAGAGCTGCGAGCGCTGGAAAACTGGCGCTTCGAAAAGCGCATGCCGAGCAGAGCTGCGGCCGTGCGTGAGTTGTTGCGGCGCGGGCTCGCGGCCGAGGGCTTCGACCTCGCGGGCGAAGGTGTCCGTTCTCAGGAATTCGGCATTGTCGACCGCCGGGGAGCTGAAGCTTCGTCCGACGAAGAGGCTTGATTCAGCCCGATTGTCGCAGCGCCGATGCGGCCGATTGCGCGGGACCGAGGCGATTGCTAGATCAGGGCCGCGTCCGCTCGACGCGGTTTCCTGCGATAACGACGCTCCGCGACGCCATGCAACGCCTGATCGATCTGGCCAATCCGACGCGCTTCATGCGCTTTTCCACAATGGTCCTGCCTTGGGTGGCGGGGGCGTCGCTGCTGCTGATCGGTGTCGGTCTCTATCTCGCCTGGTTCGTGGCGCCAGCCGATTACCAGCAGGGCGAGACGATCCGGATCATGTTCATCCATGTGCCGGCCGCCTGGCTGGCGATGATGTTCTATTCGCTGATGGCGCTCTCGGCGCTCGGCACGCTGGTCTGGCGCCACCCGCTTGCCGATGTCGCGCAGAAGGCGGCGGCGCCGATCGGCGCCTGCTTCGCGCTGGTCTGCCTGATCACCGGCGCGCTCTGGGGCAAGCCGATGTGGGGCACATACTGGGTCTGGGATGCGCGGCTGACCTCCGTCCTCGTGCTGCTGCTGGTCTATCTCGGTATCATCGCGCTCTGGCGCGTGCTGGACGAGCCGTCGCGGGCTGCCCGCGCCGTCGCGATCCTGACGCTGGTCGGCTTCGTCAACGTGCCGATCATCAAGTTCTCGGTCGATTGGTGGAACACGCTGCACCAGCCCGCGTCGGTGCTGCGACTGGGCGGGCCGACGATCCATCCCTCCATGCTGTGGCCGCTGCTGATCCTCGCCGTCGGCTTCACCCTCTTCGCGCTGGCGCTGCATATGGTCGCGATGCGCGCCGAGATCATGCGCCGGCGCGTGCGGACGCTGACGATCCTCGAAGCCGAGCGGCTCGACCGGCTCGCATCGCAGGGCGTGCCGGCATGACCGCACTCACGGACAGCCTCGGGCCGCATGTCGGCTTCATCCTCGCATCCTATGGCGCGGCCGTGATCATCCTCGCCGGGCTGACGCTGGCGATCCTGCGCGATCACCGCGCCCAGAAGCGCGCGCTCGACGCGCTGGAGCAGCGCGGAGCTGGCCGCCGCCGCTCGGGCCGGGAGGCATCATGAGCCAGATCGAGGCCCTGCCTCCGCGCCGTTCGCCGCTCGTCTTCCTCGTGCCGCTGATCATCTTCGGCGCGCTGGCGATCGTCTTCGGCATCGGCCTGTTCTCGGGCGATGCCAGCAAGGTTCCGTCCGCGCTGGTCGGGCGCGCCGCCCCCGCGATCACGCTCACGCCATTGGAAGGCCTGCAGCGCGACGGGCAGCCGGTGCCGGCCTTCGGCAATGCCGACTTGGCCAAGGGGCGGGCGACGTTGGTCAACGTCTTTGCGAGCTGGTGCGCGCCCTGCCGGGTCGAGCATCCCGTGCTCGTTGGCCTCGCCGAAACGGACGCCGTGAAGCAGGGCAAGGTCGCGCTGGTCGGGATGAACTACAAGGACGAGGCGGAGAATGCCCGCCGCTTCCTCGGCGCGCTCGGCAACCCGTTCTCGGCCGTCGGCGTGGATCGCAGCGGGCGGTCGGCGATCGAATGGGGCGTCTACGGCGTGCCCGAGACCTTCGTCATCGGGCCGGACGGGCGCATCCTGGACAAGCATGTCGGCCCGCTCGACCAGGCGGCTGCGGCGAAGTTGCTCGCGCGGGCGCTGAAGGCGCGTTGATCAGCGCGTCATGCTCGGGCTCGACCCGAGCATCTCATGCCGAAACAGGCGGTCTCTTCTGGAAGAAATTCTCGGGGCGAGCCCGAGAATGACGCTCTTCAGGCCGCCTTGCGGCTGGAGACGAGGCTCTCGAACAGGCCGCGCCCATCGGTGCCGCCGACCAGCGAATCGATCAGATTCTCGGGATGCGGCATCAGGCCGAGCACGTTGAAGCTGGGTGAATAGATGCCGGCGATGTTGTTCAGCGAGCCGTTCGGGTTCGCTTCGGCCGTGACCTTGCCGTCGGCATCGGCGTAGCGGAAGGCGACGAGGCCCTCGCCCTCAAGGCGTGCCAGCGTCTCGGCATCGGCGATGTAGTTACCCTCGCCATGTGCGATGCAGACATCGATCGCCTGCCCCTTGGCATAGGCGCGGGTATAGGGCGTGTCGTTGCGCTCGACCGTGAGGTGCTGGCGCTTGCAGACGAATTTCAGATGCGCGTTGCGCACGAGGATGCCGGGCAGAAGGCCCGCCTCGCAGGCAATCTGGAAGCCGTTGCAGATGCCGAGCACATAGCCGCCGCGGGCGGCGTGGGCGCGGGTTGCGTCCATGATGTGGGCGCGGCCGGCGATGGCGCCGGTGCGCAGATAGTCGCCATAGGAGAAGCCTCCCGGCAGCACGACCAGATCGGTCCCGGCCGGCAGCTCGGTATCGCCGTGCCAGACATGGGCGACTTCGGCGCCGGCCTGCTTCAGCGCCTTGGCGACGTCGCCGTCACGGTTGGAGCCGGGAAAGGTGATGACGGCGGCCTTCATCGCTCAGGCTCCGATCTCGACGCGATAGTTCTCGATCACGGTGTTGGCGAGGAGCTTGTCGCAGGCTGCCTTGAGCGCGGCCTCGGCGGCGGCCTTGTCCGAGCCCGAGAGCTCGATGTCGAAGACCTTGCCCTGGCGAACCGAATCGACGCCGTCGATGCCGAGCGACTTCAGCGCACCTTCGATCGCCTTGCCCTGCGGATCGAGCACGCCGTTCTTCAGGGTGACGGTGACGCGGGCTTTCATGGGGATCTCCGGACGAGCGTTGTTGGGGCGTGCCTTAACGATGAATCGGGGCGGGCTCAACCGTTTCCCGCCGTTTCACGTGAATCAGCGGCTGCGCCAGGCGGCTTCCGCGTCGCGGCGGGCGGCGTCCGCCCTGTCGCTTATGGCGAGCGCGACGACCAGCTTGTCGGCCTCGCGGGCATAGAGGATGGCGGTGACGGCCTCTCGGCCGGGCGTATCGAGCGAGCGGATGGTGACGAGGATGCCGCGCGCTTCCGCCGAATCGAACCGGGCGACATCCGTCGCGCTGCGGGCCGCCTTCGGCTCGGCCTTCCTCTTCTGGTTCCGCTGGGCCTTGCGGCGTTCGGCCGCCTTCGCTGCCGCCATCTGGGCGAAGGCCTGTCCAAGGCGCGCCGGGCTTTCGGACAGGGCTTGCTCCATCTGCCTGGCCTGTTCACCTTCAAGGGCGATCACCGCGGCGAAGCCCTGCTGGACACAAGCTTCGCGCGGGCAGAAAACCATCGCGCGGGCTTCCAGCCCGTCATTCAGCACCCAGGAGCCGATCGGCAGCCGGTTCCAGCCCTCCGAGGCCGGCAGGTCGGCGATCCCGGCGCCGAACTGGTTCGTGCAGCCGGCGAGCAGCAGGCCGGCAGCGAGAATCAGGGTCGCGACATGAAAACGGGAGCGCATGCGCTCCCGCTTCATCTGCGATTGTGGCCGGGTGACGACGCTCACTGCACCAGGCGCGGTCCGGTCGGGCCGGGGTTCTCGTTCTCGCCGAGGATGCCGAGACGGCGGGCGACTTCCGAGTAAGCCTCGATCAGGCCGCCCATGTCGCGGCGGAAGCGGTCCTTGTCCATCTTGTCCTTCGACTTGATGTCCCAGAGCCGGCACGAATCCGGGCTGATCTCGTCGGCGACGACGATGCGCATCATCTCGCCTTCCCAGAGCCGGCCGGTCTCCATCTTGAAATCGACGAGGCGGATGCCGGCGCCGAGGAAGAGGCCGGAGAGGAAGTCGTTGACGCGGATCGCCAGCGCCATGATGTCGTCGATCTCCTGCGGCGTGGCCCAGCCGAAGGCGGTGATGTGCTCTTCCGAGACCATCGGGTCGTTGAGCGCATCGTTCTTGTAGTAGAACTCGATGATCGAGCGCGGCAGCTGCGTGCCCTCCTCGAGGCCGAGGCGGGTCGCCAGCGAGCCGGCGGCGATGTTGCGCACCACGACTTCGAGCGGGATGATCTCGACCTCGCGGATGAGCTGCTCGCGCATGTTCAGCCGGCGGATGAAATGCGTGGGCACGCCGATATCGTTCAGATTCGAGAAGATGTGCTCGGAGATGCGGTTGTTGAGCACGCCCTTGCCATCGATCACTTCATGCTTCTTGGCATTGAAGGCGGTCGCGTCATCCTTGAAATGCTGGATCAGCGTACCGGGCTCGGGTCCTTCATAGAGGACCTTCGCCTTGCCTTCGTAGATGCGACGGCGGCGATTCATGGGGATGTACCGTGGCTTGAGGAAATCCAAAGGTCGGCCCTTCTCTGGACGCGATGAGGTCGCGGCGGGATCTTGGCCCCTGAACTGTCGGTCTTGTAGCACAACCCGGCGATCCCATGGGGATCGATCTTCGGGCCGGCACAGGCGCCGGTTGTGCATAGGGTGCCCGAAGGCACCCGCAGCGCCTGCTATATGGAGTGTCTCGGCCGCAAACGCAACAAAACGCCTTTCGGAGGCTCCAGAAGGCTTAAGCGCGGCTGAAACCGGCGGGGAGGCTGGCTCTCGCCGCGCCGACACCCTATATGGTCGGACATACAGGAATTCCCGCCCGCGAGAGGATATGGACGCCGCATGACGACCTTCGATCAGCGCAAGGACGCCTTCGAGAACAAGTTCGCCCATGACGAGGAGCTGCGCTTCAAGGCGACCGCCCGGCGCAACAAGCTGCTCGGGCTCTGGGCCGCCGAGAAGCTCGGCAAGAGCGGTGCCGATGCGGATGCCTATGCCAAGTCTGTCGTCGTTGCCGATTTCGAGGAGGCCGGCGACGAGGATGTGGTGCGCAAGGTCAAGAACGACTTCGTGCTGGCCAACGTCAACGCGTCCGACACCGAGATCCGCACGGTGATGACCGAGCTGCTGATCAAGGCGGCCGAGGACATTCAGGCCGGGCGCTGAGAGACTGATCGAGAATTCTACTGCGGCGGCCAACTGACGGCGTTTTCTGCGCTTCCGGTGCTCACGTACTCCGGTACGCTCCGCTCCGGTTCTCGAAGACGCCGCCATTTGTCTCTCCGCAGCGAATTCTCAATCGGGCTCCGGGCGCATCCCGGCAGACGCAGGACGTCTCTGAAACGGGCGCATGGGCGCCCGTTTGCATTTCCGGGCCGGGCCGGTCCAACGTGCATCAGCCGCCGCGCCGTCTGAAGCGCGGGCTTTGAACGGATGAACGCACCATGGCCAAACCCACCGTCCTCTCTTCCCTCGCCGACCGCTTCGCCAAGGGCGACAGCGTCGTCTCGGCCTGGTGCGGCCTGCCCGATCCCTCGATCTCGGCGATCCTGGCGCAGGAGGATTTCGACGCGATCACGCTCGACATGCAGCACGGGCCGATCACGCTGGGCGAAGTCATCCGCGCGATCCCGCTGATCAATGCGGCCGGCAAGCCGGCGCTTGCGCGCATTCCGGTCGGCGAGTTCCAGAACGTCTCGAAGCTGTTCGATTCCGGCGTTTCCGGTGTGATCGCGCCGATGATCAACACCATGGAGGATGCGCGCCGCTTCGCCGCCTATGCCAAATATCCGCCGATGGGCGAGCGCAGCTGGGGCAGCTATGGCGGCCTGATCGCCTCCGGCCTCGACCAGAACGCCTATCTCAAGGCGGCCAACGGCTTCTCCATGACCTTCGCGATGATCGAGACGCGCGAGGCGATGGCGATCGTCGACGACATCCTCGCTCTGGACGGCATCGACGCCCTGTTTGTCGGACCGTCCGATCTGTCGATCGCGCTGTCCGGCGGTGCGCAAGTCGATGCGACTGCGCCCGAAGTGGACGCGGCGCTGAAGCACGTCGTCGCCCGGGCTTCCGCCGTCGACAAGCCGGTCGCGCTCTATGCGGCGACGGCCGAGCGCGCCAAGCAGGGTCTGGCCATGGGCGCGCGCATGGTCACGGTGATGAGCGATTCGGCCCTGCTGCGCGCGGCGACGCAGACGGCCCTGAAGATCGTGCGCAGCTAGAGCGCGCTATCAGGCGTTGATACCCTCGCGGCGCTTCAGGACGGCGTAATAGGCCCAGAGCAATCGCGCCGCGACGCCGCGCCAGGGCCGCCAGGCCTCCGCCATGGCCTGGAGCTCCACCGGCTTCGGCCGCTCCGCGAGGCCGAAGGCATGGCGGGCGGCTTCCTGAATGGCGAGATCGCCGGCAGCGAAGCCGTCGCGATGGCCGAGACAGAACAGCAGATAGACATCGGACGTCCACGGGCCGATGCCGGAGATCGCCGTCATCCGGGCGTGGACCTCTTCCGGCGTTGCCAGCTCGAGCGCCTCGAAGGCGAAGCGCTTCTCGGCAAGCGCGGCGGCGAGGGCGAGCAGCGTGCGCTGTTTCGGCCGCGACAGGCCGGAGAGGCGCATATCGTCGTCGGTCGCAGCCAGCACCCGTTCCGGCGTCAACGGGACGAAGACGCTTTCGAAGCGGTTCCAGACGGCGCGGGCGCTCGCGACCGACAATTGCTGCGAGACGATGATGGCGGCGAGGCCGGGGAAGCCGCCTTCGCGCAACCTGAGCGGGGGCAGGCCGGTGCGCGCGACGATGGCGTTCCAATGCGGATGCATCGCGGCCAGAGCTGCCATGCCTTCTTCGAGGTCGCTGTCGCAGGTGATTCGTTCGGTCATGACGAGAGCCTTGATGGCGCAGGAGCCGGGTTGCGTCAGCAGCGAGGGAGCCGCTTGGCGCGCGGCATGGCAATCCCTAGACAGGGTCGATGGCGTCCATTCCACCCGATTCCGGCAAGCCGGTCTTCCGCTTCGCGCCGAGCCCGAACGGAAGGCTGCATCTCGGCCATGCCCTTTCGGCGCTGACCAACGAGGCGCTTGCCCGGCAGGTGGGCGGGCATCTCCTGCTGCGGATCGAGGATATCGATCTCACCCGCTCGAGGCCGGAATTCGTCGAAGGGATCGTCGCGGACCTCGATTGGCTCGGGATCGCCTTCGAGCCGGATGTCCGCAGGCAATCGCAGCATTTCGACGATTACGCGGAGGCTCTCGGTGTCCTGCAGGCGCGTGGGCTGGTCTATCCCTGYTTCTGCTCGCGGCAGGAGATTCGTGCCGAAGTGATGGAGCGCGAAGCGGCATCCGGGCCGCCCTGGCCACTCGATCCCGATGGCGCGCCCCTTTATCCCGGCCGTTGCAAGGTACTGGATCCAAACGAAGCAGCCATGCGCGTCGCGGCCGGCGAGCCGCATGTGCTGCGCCTCGATATGTCCAGCGCCATCGCTTTGGCCGGAGAGGAGTTGAGCTACACGGTTTTCGACGCTGCAGGTTCCAGCCAGGTCGCACCGGCCAGGCCCGGGCGCTGGGGCGATGTCGTGCTCGCGCGCAAGGACGTGCCGACGAGCTATCACCTTGCGGTCGTCGTCGACGACGGCTTGCAGGGCGTGACGCATGTCGTGCGCGGCCGCGACCTCGAAGCCGCGACCGATATCCATGTCGTGCTGCAGCGCGTGCTCGGGCTGCCGACCCCGCTCTATCATTTTCATCGCCTGCTGCTCGACGATGACGGGCGCAAGCTCGCCAAGAGCCGGCGGTCGGAAAGCCTCGCGGAGCTGAGAGCAGATGGCGTCGGGCCGGCCGAAATCCGGCGGCGGCTCGGCTTCGCCTGAACGAATCAGCCGACGCCGAGGTAGGTCAGCCACGCCGCGGTCGTGAACAGCGACAGCAGCGTCGAAAGCGTGATCGCGCTCGACGCATCGGCGACGCCCTGCCGGTAGCGCTCGGCGAAGAGATAGGCGTTGATGCCACAGGGACAGGCCGCGAACAGCACGGCGACGCCGGACCAATGGGCCGGCATCTCGAAGACCTTCGTCGCGAGCCAGTAGACCAGCAGCGGGTGCAGGCCGAGCTTCAGCCCGCTCAGCACGGCCGGGAGGGCGAGGCCCGATTCCAGTCCGTAGCGGCGCATGGCGATGCCGAGGCTGATTAGCGCGCAGGGAACGGCCGCCCCCGCCAGCAGATCGACCAGCGTCCAGGCCGGCTCCGGAATCAGGCCGATGAAAGGGCGCACGGCGGAGCCGAGGAGAATGCCGATGATGATCGGGTGGGTGAAGAGCCGCTTGATCAGCTGCGGCACCGAGGCGGAGCGGCCTTCGGCCAACAGCGTCGCGACCGTCATCGTCACGGGAAGATGGATGGCGAGCAGAAGGCCGAGCGGCACCGCGCCGGCATCGCCATAGGCCTTCAGGATCATCGGGACGCCGACGAAAACCGTGTTCGACTGCGCGGCGGCAAAGCCGGAGACCACCAGCTCCGGCCCCTTCCGCGCGAAGAACTTGCTGGCGATCAGCATCGCCAGCGCCCAGACCACCGCGAGCCCCGCGAAATAGGCGATCCAGTAGCCCCAGGGCTGGGTCACCGGAATGTCCGCCTTGGCCAGCGTCCGGAACAGCAGGCAGGGAACGGCCAGCACGAAGACGAAATCGGACAGGCCCTCGCCCGTCGTTTCGCGCAGGAGCTTCGTCCAGCGCGCGACATAGCCGAGGCCGATCAGTCCGAAGACGGGCAGGACGACGAGAAGGGAAGCGAGCATCGGCGGGGGACCCGCATCACGAGAGAAAGGCGCCTGATCAGGCGGTGTCGTCTCAAGGCGATGGTGTCAAGCGGCAGAAGCGTGGCGAGCGCCCGATTGCCAGGCGGGCATGCGCTCAGCGCAACTGTGCGACAGCTCCGCCCGCCTTCTCGATGAGGCCGCGAATCTCGTCGCGCTGGCGCTTGAATTCGCCGAGGGTCGGACCCTGCAGCTCACGCCCGCGGGGCACGCGAATCTTCATCGGATTGACGAAGTTGCCGTTGACCAGCACCTCGTAATGCAGATGCGGGCCGGTCGAGAGGCCGGTCGAGCCGAGATAGCCGATGATCTGGCCCTGGCGGACCTTGGCGCCGGGCACGATGCCGGAGGCGAAGTTCGACTGGTGCGAATAGGTGGTGACGTAGCCGTTGGCGTGCTGGATCTCGGTGTGCTTGCCGTAGCCTGAGGACCAGCCCGCCTTGGTGACGACGCCGTTGCCGGCAGCGAGGATCGGCGTACCGATCCGGTTGGCCCAGTCGATGCCGGTATGCATCTTCGAGTAGCGCATGATCGGGTGGTAGCGCATGCCGAAGCCCGAGCGCAGCTCGCCATCGGCGATCGGCTTGCGCAGCAGGAACTTCTTCAGCGATTTGCCCTCGTCGTCGAAATACTCGATCAGCCCGTCATCCGGCGCCTGGTAGCGGAAGACCCGGCGCGTCTCGCCATTCACCGTCAGCGACGCGGAAAGGATCTCGGCCCGCTCGCCCTCGTCCTCCTCGGTGAAGATCACCTCCAGATTGTCGCCGCCATGGACGCGCTGCTGGAAATCGAGATCGTAGGAGAAGATGCGGACGAGCTCGTCGATGAGCGGCCGCGGGAGATCGTGGCGCGCGCCGGTCTCGTAGAGGCTCTCATAGAGTCGTGCGCCACCGGCGCCCTCATTCTCGTCCTCTTCCTCGGTCTCCTGCCGTTGCGGCCGCGGGATGGCCAGATTCTGACGCGGCAGGTCGACGGCGACGAAGGCGCCCTTGTCGTTCATGGCGATCATGCCATCCGGCTGGCCGTTGCTCAGCAGCGAGACACGCATGATCTGGCGCGCATCGCCGGGGCGCGGACCGGGTGCGTAGAGGACTTGAAGGACCTGGCCGTCGGGCAGGGCGGTGGTCCGGACCTTGCCGCCGAAGGCCGTGATCATGGTGCGGATCTGCTCGGGCGTGGCGCCGGTGCCGCGCATGACCTGCTCGAAGTTCTCGCCGCGCTTGGCCATCACCAGCTTGTCCTCGACGAGCGGTTCGCGGGAGGCCGGAATCGGCGTCTTCGGCGCGTTGGTGACGTTCTCGGGAACGACGCGGACCTCGATGCCGGAAAAGCGCGTATCGGTTGCCGGCGCATAGGCGAGGATATCGCCGCCACCGACAGCTCCGCCGGTCAGGGTGCGGCTGAGCATCAGCTGCGGCGGGATCGGCAGGGCGCGCTGGCGGCCCGAATTGGCCAGGTTCGCGCGCTCTTCCTCGATCTGGGAGATGACGTCGGTGTCGCTCAGCTGCGGCTTGCCCGCGGGGATGACAATGTCGCCGAGATCGCGCTTGACGATGGTGACGTCGGCGTCGGGCATATCCTGGGCCGGCTCGGCATACCGCTCTTCCGGCTGTCCGCCTTCGGCGAAAAGGCGAAGTGGATTGAAGGGCGGGATGTTGCTCGCATACACGCCGGTGGTCAGCGACAGGTCCGATGCAAGTCGGACGAAGGGGCGCACGCGGATAACCTCGCGGTTGCCGACCTTCTGGGACATCGGTGCACGCAGCGTATGGCGCGCCGACATGATCGGCTGATCGGCGACCAACTTGTCAGCCTTGCGCGCGCCGCCGCCTTCCCCCGCCGCCGAGGATGAGCGGACGGCGACGGTTTCGGGCTGCTCGGGGTAGCTGGTGTCGCCCCGCATGGCGACGAGGATCGCCGCGCCCAGCAAGGCCGCGCCGCAGGAGCCGACGAGCGCGCAGGCGAAGAGCCAGCGCAGCGAGACGCCCCGTCGGTCGAGCGGCTGATGGCGCGAATCGACCGGCTGGATCGGCGGCTCGATGCCGAGATCGACGAGCAGGGCCGCTGACTCCGGGGAGAGCGGCTCGAGCGGCTGTGCGAACTCGGGATGGGCGTTCATGTCTCGGAGCGGGCTATGCTGCGTGCGGGGTGTCTTGAAACCTCGATAGCGAACTCCGCCACAGCGAAGATGCCTTGAACGCGTCCTGACGAAAGCGCGCCAAGACCATGCCCGTGCCGGCAGCGGGAATCAATCCGTTCAGCCGTGGACGATCTCCTGTGCGGGCAGATTGCGGCTGTTTTGGGAAGCGCTGCGTGGGCTCCCCTTCGCGACACGCGTACGCAAGCGCGCGCTTTTCAATCAATCCAAGCGACATCCAGCTCGAACTACGGCGCTGTCCGAAGAGGCGATTGCTCAATTCTCCATGTGGGCGTCGCGAGAGGCAATCTCCCGACGCGGGGCCGAAGCGGGGAGCCGAGCCCTGTGTCGAAGGGAATCTGCAAAAGCACCGAAAAGTCGCCA
>NZ_JBFUIF010000027.1:0-72816 GCF_056402015.1 Allobosea sp. P4_C6 | reverse complement strand
CAGAACCTGCCTGTTCCCGGTCTTTCGCCTGCGTCACCGACCTATTTCGGTGGCGAAGACGAAAAACAGCGACCGGGAACGTCCCGACGCATCACCACCATACGAATGCGGCCTCGCCGATCAAGCTCGGCGAGGCTGGTATCACCAGTTGCCGGCCGCGTGTTGCTGTCGCGCCACATTTTCCACTCCGCAGGCGCAAATTCCTAAAAAGATCGTTTACATTTTGATGGAAAAAGCAGCCTCGCCGTTCGCTCGACGCGACCTCTCGACGTGAATCTCTATCTTCGGTCTCTATTCGAACGATCGAATCGGGGAAGGCGGCACCCGTATAAAAGCGCCATTGAATCTTCACTGCCTATCTCAATTGGCAACAGACGACGATCGAGCCGGGAGGTACTGACTCGTGCAAGTCGCTCGCGAAGCGGAACCCCATCCTCCCCGTCGCCGGCTGGTAAGCATGAGCAGCGCGTCATGACATTGGCCGCCGCATAGTGCTGCCCGACCTACCCGGTCAGCGAGKCGATGACGATGAAGGCGRTGCGGCRGAATCAGGTTGCCCAGCGAGGCGGCGCCACGATCGAGGTCCAAAACCMGCCGCTCGTCATAKGCTCGCTTGCGSAAGGAYGGCRGCGCGACGGTAGTATCGTGGCCGCGGTTGAGACCGAGGAGCCCGATGACACCGCAGAGAAGATCGCGGATACAGCCGTCCATTGCACCTGCGACGGAGGCAGCGGGATCATAGGGACGGGACCGTTGCCGCCTCGCCGTCCACGGTGCGGCCGGGCCCGCGCGGCCGGCGACTGGTAGAGAGGCCGGCCAGATTCCAGCCGGATACCGCGACGATGAAACCAGCCGCCGCGCGCAATACAGTTATTGCGATCCCGTAAAACTGCCGGATCAGCGCCCCAAGTAGAAAGGAGCATACGAGCACGAGCAGCGAGTTGATTGCGCCCCGTCGAGCCAGTGTGCGCCGAATATGGGGGTAAGTCCGCTTGTTAGCCCGATAAACACAAGCGCAGTTCCCGGTGGGTTTACCACGGGAAAGATCGCCGCGAGCACCACTAGAAACGTATTGATCCAGGTTTGCATAGGTGGCGCCTCCAGCTGAGATTAACTTTGCACGCTGAGTTTTTTATTCCCGATTGGGCATGCCGGAGGCCACCTCCGCGGATAGACAGGTTCAACAGCGGTTTGTCTGTCGTGAGCTGATTTGAGACTGTTGGCGGGTCTCAAGAACGGAGGCCCTGGCTGATCTGGGTTTGAGGTTATGCGGTCCGCAGGCGGTGCTGCAAGCGTCGGTTCTGGATGGTCTGGCGTTTGACCAATTTCTACGTTCCACCCAAGCTCGCACAGGAAGCCAAGCCACTGTACGCCAGCGTCGGCTAGGGGTCGATGTCGTTGAAAAAGTCGTCGTTGCTGCGGGTGTGAAGTCCTGATTCAGTCGTCTTGGGCGGAGGGCGGCGCGATGATGGGTGAACGGCGGGTGGCGCAGGAGGCGCTGTTCTACGAGTTCAGTCTTGAGCGTCACGTGCCGGACGATCATTGGGTGCGGTCGATAGACCGGTTCGTCGATCTTTCCGAGATCCGCGCACATCTGCGGCCGTTCTACAGCGAGATGGGTCGGCCCTCGATCGATCCGGAGCTGATGATCCGGATGCTGCTCATCGGCTATTGCTTCGGCATCCGTTCCGAGCGGCGCCTGTGCGAGGAGGTGCACCTGAACCTCGCCTATCGCTGGTTCTGCCGGCTCGGGCTTGAGGGCGACGTTCCCGATCACTCGACCTTCTCGAAGAACCGGCATGGCCGCTTCCGCGAGAGCGATCTKCTGCGTGAGSTSTTCGAGACGACSGTCCGGCGYTGCATCGAAGAAGGGCTCGTGGGCGGAGAAGGCTTCGCGGTCGATGCCAGCCTGATCAAGGCCGATGCGAACAAGCAACGTTCCGCGGACGCCTCAGAGCTGGTCGACTGGCACGATCTCGCCCGGACGCGTCGCTCGGTGCGCGAATATCTCGATACGCTCGATGAGGCCGCCTGGGGCGCGGCGAGCGAGGCGAAGCCGAAGTTCGTGTCGCGCGCCGATCCGGCCGCGCAATGGACCGGCGCTTTGAAGGGGCATGCCTTCTTCGCCTACGCCACCAACTACCTGATCGACCTCGACCACGCCGTCATCGTCGATGTCGAGGCCAGCCGCGCCATCCGGCAGGCCGAAGTCGGCTCGGCCCGGACCATGCTCGACCGAACGCAGGAGCGTTTTGGCCTCTGGCCGGCCAGGCTAGCCGCCGACAGCGCCTATGGCTCGGCCGAGAACCTCGCCTGGCTGGTGCATAAGCGCGGGATCGAGCCGCATATCCCGGTCTTCGACAAATCCCAGCGCAGCGACGGCACCTTCAGCCGCTCCGACTTCGCCTATGACCACGCGCGCGATCGCTACACCTGCCCGGGCGGGAAGGAGTTGAGGCCGCGCCAGAAGGCCTATCGAACCGAGCGGCCGCTCGTCGATGACGAGGGCATGATGCGTTACCGCGCCAGCAAGTTCGACTGCGACGCCTGCTCGCTGAAGCCGCAGTGCTCACCCAACATGCCCGCTCGCAAGATCCTGCGCTCGATCCATGAGGGCGCCCGCGACATGGCCAGGGACATCGCCGAGACCGACGCCTATGTCACCTCGCGGCGCGAACGGAAAAAGGTCGAGATGCTGTTTGCTCACCTCAAGCGCATCTTGCGGCTCGACCGGTTGCGACTGCGCGGACCGAATGGCGCCAGAGACGAGTTCCACCTCGCCGCAGCAGCCCAGAACCTCAGGAAGCTCGCCAAACTCAAGCCAAACGGGCCGCAGGTCAGGCCTGCCTGACCAAGCGAAGCCCTACTCTGCTAAATCCGCTCCCCGCCAGCGCCGATCTCAGGGCCGACTTTTTCAACGGTATCGGTCGCCAACCGACCTTACGTCGATGCATTCCTAAGATCCGGTTCCGGGCAACCATCCAGAGTCCGCTCCTGGCGCGATAGAGGCGCGTTTGGCTCGAGTGACGAACTTCTGCTTCCCACCCATCTGCGCCTTTCGGAAGGTCTGCTTGGGGCACGGTGGTACCAGGCGTTAGTCGCGACGCCTCCCGGCAGCCCGCAGGATGGTGTCTTCGCTGAGTTTGGGTTTATCCTCGCGTTCGCACCAGCGATGAACCTCCGCGACGAGCGCTTTATTGCGGAGTCCACTTGGGTGCCCGCTCGGCCAGAGCGCTTTGATGGCCTGGGAAGCCAGGTCGCGCTGTGGGGTTATGCTCTTTTTTCGCTCGACGCGAGGTCTGAGAGACAATTTGGGGGCCACATGTAGTGAGTAGAGGCGAGCGCCGTTGCTGGCCTCCGCAACGCCCTTGTTCCAGTCGACTTGGAGGTTGCGGAAGGCGTCCCAAGGAATAGCCTCGAAATCGGCGATTTGGCTATTAACCCGCGCGACAATCGTCCAGTCGCCCCCTTCCAGCACGTTACCAAAGATGCGACGGAGTTCGACCCATATTTTATCGGAAAGTCGTTTGACCGTTGCTTTTGCGGCATCATCGAAGCCCTCGTATGAGACCTTATCTACCTCCTCACAAAACGACATAAACTCGCTTCCGTAGGCGAGGTACTGATGCTCCTGCGTAGGATCTTTCCCGCCGAGAGCTACGGTCAGGGCCAGTCCAACTGGGGGTTCGATGCCAAGCTCCACCGGACCGAGGATCACTACGACGCGCTCAGCTGTGATCTCAACAGGATGGGGTTCACCCCGAAGGGCATACCTCACCCGGACCCGCAAATCCTCAAKGGTTCGACGAGACCTCGCTGGATCAGACGCTCCGATCGAGAACAACGCATCGTGTAGGGTGATCGAGCCCGGCGGTGGCGCTTCGACCGTCATCGCATCTCTCCGGTCAAAGTGTCCGGGCGGCCTGAATGACGTCCTGTTGCGGTCGGCTGCGCTGCCATCAGCTCCTCAACGTGCTGCCCCCAGCGCTCGAGCGCATCGCGTCGCTCCGCCAAGAACTCATGGCGCTGATACACCGCTGCGACGCCGGAAATGGTCCCGGACGTATGATTGAGGATCTTGTCGGCCACATGCGGTGCTATTCCGAGCCGGGCCATGCCTGAAACGGCCGTCCGCCTCAGATCATGCAAGCGCCAGCCAACAATCCCGGATAGTCCGTCCAGCTCCCGTTTCGCCTTGGAGAAGTTATTGAAGGGGGCAGCGCCGCTCGTGATGAAGACGCAGTCGCCAAGCCGGGGCATGCGCCGGATCAGCGCGGCCGCGGGCTCCGTGAGATGGACCAGGTGGGGCCGGCCGTTCTTGGTTCGCCCGGCGGGAAGCGTCCAGGTCCCCGCCTCAAGGTCGATCTCGTCCCAGCCCATCCGGGCGACTTCCTCGCGGCGCTGGGCCGTCAGGGCCAGCAGCTCCACGATAGCGCCGTAGGGGCCGCCCGTCTGACGGGCTGCCATCAGCACCTGTGCCAGTTCTGCGTCGGACAGCACGCGATCGCGCGAGATCACGCGACTGGGCGCCGGGATGCTATCGCAGGGCGACCGCTCGAGCAGCGCCTTGCCGATGCACCAGTTGAACAAGGTGCGCATGACCCTGAGGAGCTTGTTGGCCCCGATCGGGGCTCCCCGGTCGACGACCTCGCCCAGGCAGGCCACCACGTCCCGTTTGGTGATGGAATGGATGCTGCGCGCGCCCCAGCGCTCGACCATATCCCGGCGGAGCAGCCGCTCGATCTCCCGCCCTGACCGGCGCTTGGAGGCATGCTGCTGGACAAACAGTTTCACGACGTCCTCGACCCGATCGCTCGACAGTCTGCGCCGCGCTTCGCCCTTCTCCGCAGCCGGGTCGCGCCCCTCCCGCCGCGCGCTGAGCACCTTGTGCGCTTCACCCCGAGCCAGATGCAACGTGACGCGGCCATGGGGCCCGATGGTATATTTGCGCAAGGCCGACCCGGCCCCGCCGGTCCGGTAGAGGACGATGAAGACCTTTCGCCCGGCGGGGGTCACCTTGACGCCGAAGCCTGGCAGCGTCTCGTCCCAATAGACCAGCTCGCGGGACGGCGTCGGCAGGGCGTCAATGATGGACTTGGTCAGGCGTGCCCGTGGCATGAGGTGCTACCCAAGAGAGATATAGGTAGCCTCATAGAGCCAATTCGGTCCATCTCTGTCAATGGAGCGTCACAAAATCGTCTGCAAAATCCGAGTGTTATCAACCTCCAGCCATCCCCATCCATTCCCAAGCAGCTGGTCCCCGGTAACCTTGCGGGAGAAGGGAGAGGCCCTGCGCTCAACCGGGCAGCCGTGGGTCGAACCCGAGCACGACGCTTGTTCAGATGCAGCGTCCGCCGTCGACGGCCAGCACCGAGCCCGTCACCATGTCCGCCTCGTCCGAGCACAGGAACAGCGCCGCATTGGCGATGTCCTGCGGCGTCGAGAAGCGGCCCCACGGAATCGTCGCCGTGAAGGCCTTGCGCCGCTCGGGCGTGTCCTCACCCATGAAGGTCGCGAGCAGCGGCGTCTCGCCCGCCACCGGCGCGATGGCGTTGACACGGATCTTGTCGGGCGCGAGTTCGACCGCCATCGACTGCGAGATCAGGTTCGCCGCGCCCTTCGAGCCGTTGTACCAGGTCAGGCCGGGACGCGGGCGCAGGCCCGCCGTCGAGCCGATATTGAGGATGACGCCGCCGCCATGCTCGCGGAAATGCGGCACGGTCGCCCGCGCCATCAGGTAGATCGACTTCACGTTGACCGCGAAGATCCGGTCGAACTCCTCTTCCGTCACCTCGGTCATCGGCTTGTTGCGATGGGTGGTGCCGGCATTGTTCACGACGATGTCGAGCCGCCCGACCTTGGCGAGGATCTTCTCCACCGCCTTGTCGACGCTCTTGGCCTTGCCGACGTCGCAGGTCACGGCGAAGGCCTTGCGCCCGATGGCCCTGGCCGCCTCCTTCGCCTTGTCGCCGTTGATGTCGAGCACCGCGACGCGCGCGCCCTCGCGCACGAAGGTCTCCGCGATGCCGAATCCGAACCCTTGCGCCGCGCCGGTCACCAGCGCCGTCTTGCCCTTCAGTCTCATGGTCATTCCTCGCGATCTCGATTGCCACGATGTTTGAAACGATTGAGCAGGTCCGTAAATGCGTTTTGATGCGCAGCTGGATACGGAATTCGTATGGGCACCGTCATTCTCAAGCGAGCGCAGACCCGGGAATCTCGTGACGAGAGAAGGCTGGTCTCCGTCATGCTCGGGTCAAGCCCAAGCATGACGGCGGGAACTACGCCCCGATCTCCTCGCGCAGCATCTCCAGCTCCAGCCAGCGCTCCTCGGCATCGGCAATCTCGCGCGCAACCTCTTCCAGACGCGTGGTCGCCCTGGCGAAGAGCTTGGGATCGCGCGTGTAAAGATCGCCCGCCATGGCGGTGTTGAGCTTGGCGGCCTCGGCCTGCAGCGTCTCGATCTTCTTGGGCAGCGTTTCCAGCGCATGCTTCTCGTTGAAGGAGAGCTTGCGCCTGGAGGCCGAGGCGGCCGACGCCGGAGCGCCTGCAGGCTTCGGCGCAGAAGCCGGCGCCCTCTCAACCACTTTCGCCTTGGCGCCGACACCGCGTCCGCGCTGCGCCAGCATGTCGGAATAGCCGCCGGCGAACTCGGTCCAGACTCCGTCGCCATCCGAGATCAGTACGGCAGAGACGACACGATCGATGAAATCGCGATCATGGCTGACGAGCAGCACCGTGCCCTGATAATCCGCCAGCAGTTCCTGCAGCAGGTCGAGGGTTTCGAGGTCGAGGTCGTTGGTCGGCTCGTCCAGCACCAGGAGGTTGGATGGCTTGGCGAGCGCGCGCGCCAGCATCAGCCGGCCGCGCTCGCCGCCCGACAGCGCACCGACCGGCGTGCCGCGCTGGATGGGCTGGAACAGGAAGTCTTTCATATAGGCGATGACGTGGCGCGGCTGGCCGCCGACCATGACCTGATCGGAGCCGCCGCCGGTCAGCGCATCGCCGAGCGGCGTCGCCGGATCGAGGCTCTCGCGGCGCTGGTCGAGCGTCACCATCTCAAGCGCCGTGCCGAGCTTCACCTTGCCGGAATCGGGCTTGAGCGCCCCGGTCAGCAAATTGATCAGCGTGGTCTTTCCGGCCCCGTTGGGACCGACGATGCCGATCCTGTCGCCGCGCGCGACGCGCAGCGACAGGTTCTTGACCACGACATTGTCGCCATAGGCCTTGGCGACGTCGATGGCCTCGATGACGAGCTTGCCGGAGGTCTGCGCCTCGCTCGCCTCCAGCCGGACGTTGCCGACCGCGCTGCGGGCCGTGCGGCGCTGGTCGCGCATGGCGTGGAGTTCGCCGAGCCGGCGCTGGTTGCGCGTGCGCCGGGCGCTGACGCCATAGCGCAGCCAGTCCTCCTCGCGCGCGATCTTGCGGTCAAGCTTGTGGCGGTCGAGCTCTTCCTGGGCGAGCACCTCGTCGCGCCATGCCTCGAACTCACCGAAGCCCTTGTCCATGCGCCTTGTCAGGCCGCGGTCCAGCCAGATCGTCGCGCGCGACAGCGAGGTCAGGAAGCGCCGGTCATGGCTGATCAGCACCATGGCGGAGCGAAGCGACTTAAGCTCCTGCTCCAGCCACTCGATCACGGGCAGGTCGAGATGGTTGGTCGGCTCGTCGAGCAGCAGGATGTCCGGCTCCGGCGCCAGCACCCGCGCCAGCGCCGTCCGGCGCGATTCGCCGCCGGACATGGTGGCGGGGTCCTCCTCGCCGGTCAGGCCGAGTTCGGTGATCAGATATTGCGCACGATAGGCGTCGTCGCCCGGCCCGAGGCCCGCCTCGACATAGGCGAGCGAGGTCTTGTAGCCGGTGAAGTCCGGCTCCTGCGGCAGATAGCGGATGGTCGAGCCGGGCTGGACGAAACGGTCGGCATGGTCGGGCTCGACGAGCCCCGCCGCGATCTTGAGCAGGGTCGACTTGCCCGAGCCGTTGCGGCCTACCAGGCAGACGCGCTCGCCTGCCGAGACCGCGATCTCCGCGGCTTCGAGCAGCGGCTGTCCGCCGAAGGTGAGCGCGACATCGCGCAGGTGCAGCAAGGGGGCCATGGTCCGTCCTGTGATCTTAAGCCTGCCGGATAGACCGCCGCCGCCGCCCTGTCACGCCCGCAAGTCAGATTGGCAAGCCATGGCACGGCGCTTGCCAGAGTTGTGTCGGCCCTTATCGTGATGCGGAGCGTCGTTTTGAGTCCGAAAGCCATGCCCAGCGAACGCCCCATCGGGATCGGCCATAATGGCGGCCCGCCGCTGAAGGAACGCAAGCGTCGCTCCGCCGCTGGCAAGGGCAGCATCGGCCGCTATTTCGACTGGCGTTTCGCCCACCGCAAGGCCTGGAAGAAGCCGCGCGAGATCGCCTTGCGCCGCGAGGAGAAGGCCGAGGCGCTCGGCCTGACCTATGAGGAATACTCGCTCGAGGTCATGGAGCGTGGCTATTTTCCACAGCCCGAGCATGTCGAGACGATCAAGGCCAAACGCGCGCAGCGGCGAAAGGACAACGGCGTCGTCGGCCAGTCGCTCAAGGGCATGAAGCTGAGCTGAGTGCCGCCGTCATTCTCGGGCGAAGCGAAGCGCCAACCCGAGAAGCTCAGGACGAGAAGACACGGGCTTCCGAGATGCTCGGGTCAAGCCGAGCATGACGACCGCCTCAGCTTCCGAGCCAGCGCCGCGCCAGCCGCGTCGCCGGTTTCTCGAAGAAGCGATAGACCAGCAGTGCCGCCAGGACGGCGCCGGCCAGCGCGAGCGGGATGTAGAGCGCCGGCGCATGCAACCCGATCCTTAATGCGACCTCGCGCATTCCCCGGATCACGAAGGGATGCACGAGATAGAGCGCATAGGAGGCGTCGCCGACCGTCGCCAGCACCTTCACCGGTTTGGGGGTGACGATGCCCTCGCGGCCGCAAGCCGCCGCGAGCATCAGCAGCACTGCCGCGCCGCCGCGCCAGAGCACGCTGCTCCACGGGCCGTCCGCGCCCGGCACATGAGCCGCCGCGATCAGCACCGCGACGCCGGCCGCCGCGACCGGGACACGCACCGCGCCACGCAGGCGCAGCCCCTTCCGCCTGAGAATCGCGATGCCCATCCCGGCGGCAAATTCGAGCACGATCGGCTGGCCCCAGAAGCCGAAAGGCAATTGCAGCGGGCCTGCCAAACTCTCGGCCGCAACCAACACGGCTAGCACGATAGCGACCACCGGCAGCGTCCAGCGCAGCGGCAGGGCGAGCCCGGCCGCGAACAGGACGTAGAACAGCATCTCGTAGTTCAGCGTCCACCCCAGCGAATAGACCGGCTGGACGAAGCCCTGGGTCGAGACTGTCGGCCAGAACAGGTAGGAGCCGAGGATCTGCGTCAAACTCGGCACGCCCGAGTTGAGCAGCGCCGGAACGGCAAGGCCGACCAGCAGGAACAGCGTCGTCATCGCCCAGTAGAGCGGCACGATGCGCGCCAGCCGGCGCTTCAGGAACAGGCGCGAGGCTCCTGCCCGGCCCAACAGGTCCTGCGAGGCATGGACCATGATGAAACCGGAGACGACGAAGAAGATATCGACGCCGGCCATCCAGGGAAGCAGGTCGCTGCGGGTGAAGCTCAGCCCCGCCCGCTCGGCCAGCGCCGCCGCATCGGGCTGAACGTGATGGATCGCGACCATGAAAGCCGCGAGCGCGCGCAGAACCTGGCTCGAATAGATGGGCTGCACGCGGACCTGGGGGAAGCGATCGGAGGAGCGGGACGCGCTCAGCCAAACCACAGCCGCTTCGGATCGTCGAGGCCGAAGCGATGAAGATTGGCCGCGATCGCGGCCAGTCCCTGCTCGGCCGCATCCTTCGCGGTGATGACATGGAGTGGGAAACGCCCGGCCAGTTCCTCCATCGGCGGCTTGCCGGCAAAGGCGGAACGGATAGCGGGCTTATCTGCAAGCCCCAGGAGATGCGGCGCGATACCGCCGGCGATGAAGACGCCGCCGGTCGCCTTGAAGACGAGAGCGAGATCGCCGGCGACCCGCCCCAGCAGGCGCCAGAAGCAGACCACCGCCATCAGCGCCGCCGGATCGCCGTCATGGGCCAGCCGGGACACGTCGGCGGCGCTCACCTCCGCCTCCAGCATGCCCGAGGTCCGTGCCACCGCCTTGTGCAGACGCACCAGCCCGTCGCCGCTCAGGAGATGCTCCACCGTCAGGCGCGGCACGCCATCGGTCAGTGCCGGCCAGATCCTTTGCTCGGTCTGGTCCTCCGGTCCGATGCCGATATGGCCGGATTCGGTCGGGATCAGCATGCCCCGCTCGCCATGCGTCAGCAGCGCCGCGGCACCGAAGCCCGTGCCGGGGCCGAGCACCAGCTTGATACCATCCGGCTCCGGACGCCCCTCGACCAGCGTGGCGAGATCGCCCGGGCCGAGGACGGCGAGCGACGCCGCCAAGGCCTCGAAATCATTGACCAGCAGGCCCTGGGTCAGCCCGAGGGCCTCGGCCATCCGCGGTCCATCGAGATTCCAGACCGCGTTCGTCAATTGCGCCCGCCGGCCATCGAGCGGGCCGGCGACGGCGAGCACCGCCGAGCGGGGCTTCTCCGGCAATTCGCCGAGCACCGTCGCGAAGGCGGCCTCGGCGGTGGGATGGCTCCCGGTCCCGATCCGCGCGAGCGGCCGGTGCGGGCTCTCGGGATCGGAAACCAGCGAGAGCCGGCAGTTCGTGCCGCCGATGTCGGCGACGAGCACCGGATAGGATATCGACGGCGGCCGCATCAGAGCGGCTTCCGCCAGGGCGCAAACCAGCCGAGGCCTTCGAGCGTGCCGTGTTCCGGCCGGTACTCGCAGCCGACAAAGCCGTCATAGCCGAGGCCGTCGAGCTCGGTGAAGAGCTTCGGATAGTCCGGGCCCGTCGCATCGGGCTCATGGCGACCGTCGGCGCGCGCGATCTGGACATGGCCGACAAGCGGATAGAGCGCCTTGAGCCGGGCCGAGACATCGCCATGGATCAACTCGCAGTGATACATGTCGAATTGCAGCCTGACGTTCGACCGGCCGGATTCGCGGATATAGGCCGCCGCCTGGTCGAAATCGTTCAGGAAATAGCCCGGCATGTCCTTGCCGTTGATCGGCTCCAGCAGCAGATCGATACCGTGCTCGGCGAGCTTGTCGGCGGCATAGGCCAGCGAGGCACGATAGGTCTTCTGCGCGGTCGCATCGTTGGGATCGGCGAGCCCCGCCATCATGTGCAGGCGCTTGACCCCGGTCTCGTGGACGTATTCGAGCGCCTTGTCGACCGAGGCCTTGAACTCGTCCTCGCGCCCGGCCAGCGCAGCAATGCCGCGCTCGCCCTTGGCGAAATCGCCCGGCGGCAGATTGAACAGCGCCTGCTCCAGTTCGCCGCCGGCCAGCGCGAGCCCCACCTGCTCGGGGCTGTGCTCATAGGGGAACAGGAACTCCACCGCCTCGAAGCCGGCCTCCGCGGCTGCCTTGAAGCGGTCCAGGAAGTCCCACTCGGTGAACATCATCGAAAGATTGGCGGCGAAACGCGGCATGAATATCTCTGCAGGCTAAGCGATAGCGATAGCGGCAAGCTAGCGCGCTGAGCCGGCCGCGTCATGGCCAAACGCGGCAGGAACGGAATGCGTTCCGCCGCGGTCTCCTGCCCGTTACTTCTTCTCGGGCTTCGGCGGCGGATTCGGATCGGCCGAAAAGTGCCGGAAGACCATGTCGGGGGAGGAGGTGTTGTGACGCGAATGGGTCGTGCGCCCCGTCCAGATGTCGGTCGCCTTGCCGCCCTGGAACGGCATCAGCGGCTCCTCGCGCCAGCCCTTGGCACCGGGCTCGCGCACCGCGATACGGGCGACGTCGTTGTTGAACTCGGTGACGTACATCGAGCGCAGCGCGACGAAGGCCCTGCCCCCGGTCACCGGCTTGTCGAGCACGGCGTCGAGCACCATCCGGTTCTCGTCGACGCTGTCGAGCTTGAGGGTACCGGCCGACCCGTCCTTGAAGTTGAGCTTGAAGGAGATCGTCTGCGGATCGAACTCGATCTCCCTGATGTTCACCACCGGGCGGCCGTCCTGCTCGATCGGGCCGAACAGAAAGGACGAACCGTAGGAGGAGAAGCCGAGATGCTGCGGCGGCATCGGCCGGGCGCGCCAGTAGCCATCCTGCGGATAGACGACCAGCACCTCGTAGGACTTGTCTCTGCCGAGCTTCCAGAGCTGGACCAGATGCAGCCCCTTCTCGACCCGGTCTCCGACGCGGAAGGTCGTGTCGGCTGGGCGCCAGAAGGTCGGGAAGGTGTAGCCGACCAGCCAGTAGTCGACCGTCTCCCAGAAGGTGACGCGGCGCGGCGGGGTCGGCGCGGCGAAGGACGGATCACCCTTCATGTCGCAATTCGCCCAGTCCGCATCCCAGTTGTCGCGCACGAGCCCGGAGATATAGGCCGGATGCGCCGCCTCGATCTGGAAGCGCCGGACCTCCGGGGAGATCGCCTTGATGGTGACGTTGTCCTTTTCGGCGCAGAGCACCGGCTCGGATTCGTTCTTGACCTCGACGGCGATATCGCCGGCCGCGATGGCCGGGCCGGCAATGCAGGCGAGAATCGTGATGAAAGCGGCGGCGCGCAGGCGCGAAAACGTCATGAGGTCTCGATCTCAGCTCTGAAGGATGGCGTAGACATCGCCCGAGTTGGCCGCATGAGGCAAGCCGCGCAGATAATCGCCCATGGCGTCGGCGCTCGCCGGCGCGGCCAATTCGAGCTGTTGGCTCTCGCCGATCGCGACGTTGAAACGATAGGGGCCGAGCGTCTCCAGCAACGCGATGCAGGCCTCCGCGACCTCCCGCTGGATCGTCGTGAATTCGAAGGAGATCACCGGCACGGCCTTGGTCAGCCCGGCCAGCACATGCGCCTCGAAGCCTTCGACATCGATCTTCAGCAGCCTGGGCAACCCGTGACGCAGGATCAGCCGGTCGAGCGTAGTGCAGGGCACCGTGATCTCGTGGTCCCAGACCTGCCCCTCCCAGCCCCGCGCCCCGACCGCGGCGCCGATGAAGGCGGCCGAGGCCGTCGAGACCGTGGGATTGGCGCTGTTGATCTTGAGCGCGATCGAGCCCTCGTGATCGCCGCAGGCCGCCTCGATCAGCGTCACCAGCGGATCGCGCCGGTGGATCAGGCGGACGACGCGGGCCGGACCCGGCTGCGGCTCCAGCGCAACGACGCGGGCGCCCAGCCTGCGGAAGGAGGAAATGCGGTCGCCGACATGGGCGCCGATGTCGAAGGCGAGATCGCCGGGCGCAAGGAATGTCCCGTAGAGCCGGTCCATCGCCGCGTTGCGTTGCTTGTCGCCATGATAGATGCGCAAGGAGCGCGAAAGCGCCTTCACCGTTCCCTTCGGATAGGCGATGGCGTTCATGCCCTCTCCCCGTCACGGATGGTCGCCAGCACCGGTGGCATGTCGAAATCCTCGGGAATGCCGCAGAGCCCTTGTCGTGCGAGCCAGGCGCCTGCGCTGGGCCACGCCGTCAGCATCGCGAAAGGAATGGCCAGCACGTAGCCGGCCGTCAAGGGCAGCGACCACAGCAGCACTGCCGGCGACAAGGCGCCGAGCGCGACGAACAGATAGGCCCCGAACAGCAGATGCGGCCACAAGCCCGCGAAGGCGGTGGTGAGGGACAGCGCATAGGCGTCGCGCGCTTGCCCGTTCCAGCCGATCCGCACCTTGCCGAAGGCGAGACCGATCATGAACAGCGTCGTGCGGAAGCTCGAGACGGCGCCCTGCAGGAAGGCGAACAGGACCTCGATCACCGCCGAGGCGAGGAAGCGCGCCGCGCCGCCATAGCGGCCTACGCCTCCCCTGGTCAGCAGGATATCGGCGAAGCCGGCGAGCTTGGGCGAGAGATACATCGCCAGGAACAGGACATAGAGACCGACCGCCAACGCTACCGGGTAATCCGCGACGACCCGGTCCTCCAGCACCTTGAGCGGCAGCAGCGCGATCATCAGCGTCCAGGCCGGCAGGCCGAGGAACATCAGGATCGCCCAGACCAGCTGGAAGCGGCTCATCGGCTTGAGATCGGGCAGGTCGAGCAGCTTGAGATATTGCAGGTTGCCGAGGCACCAGCGCAGGTCGCGCTTGGCGAAATCGAGCATGGTCGGCGGGTTTTCCTCCCAGCTTCCCCCCTCGACCGGCAGCACGCGCACCTCATAGCCGGCCCGGCGCATCAGCGTCGCCTCGACCTGGTCATGGCTCATCACGGCGCCACCGAGGGGCGGCCCGCCCGGCAGAACCGGCAGATGGCAGCTATCGCGGAACGGCGCGATCCGCACGAGCGCGTTGTGCCCCCAGAACGGCCCGCAATCTCCGCCCCACCAGGCGGAGCCCATCGTATAGGGCCGCATGCCCTGGCGCATGCCGAACTGGAAGATGCGCGCGAAGGCGGAGTGGCTGGGCATGCCGACGACCAGACTTTGCAGGATTCCGAGCTTCGGATACGCCTGCATCATCCGGGCCATGCCGAGGATCGTCTCGCCCGCCATGACGCTGTCGGCGTCGAGCGGCAACATCAGCTCGTAGCGCTCGCCCCAGCGCTCGCAGAAATCGCGGAGATTGCCGGCCTTGAAGCCGGCATTGTCGGCGCGGCGGCGATAGGTCAGGCGCGCCGGCTCGCCGATCTCGCGGGACCAGGCCTCGGCCAGCGCCGCCTCGGCGCCAGCCACCGCCGGGTCGTTGGTGTCGGACAAGACGAAATAGTCGAACCAGACCCCCTCGCCAGTAGCGTCGAGGCTGTCCTTGACAACCTTGAGCCGGCGGAAGGCGCGGGCCGGATCCTCGTTGCGGAGAGTCATCAGCACGGCGGTGCGCAGCGCGAGCGGCGTCGCCTGCTCGCCGGCCGCGGCGAAGGGAGCGACCTCGGCGAGCCCGTCCTTGCGGGCATGCAGCAGCCAGAGCCCGATCGCGGCATTCCAGAAGCCGAGCACGGTCCAGGGCGCACCGAACAGGAAGGCCACGAAGATCGCCACATCCGCCACGGTCCAGCCACCGGCAGCGAGCACATGGGCGAACCCGGCCAGCAGAGCGGCCAATGTAAGGAGATTCAAGGTAAGAACGAGACGGCGCCGCCTGCGGAGAACGGCCTCGTCCTGCAACCCGGCCGGCGTCAGGCCAGTTACGTCTACCTCTTGCGCCGCCCGCTGGAACGTGGTCGGAGCGGGACGCTGGTTCATGGCGGTCTCTGTCATGGAGAGGCAGACAGGCTCGGACGGACGGGATCGGACGCGATGGCGCGGGAGCTAAAGCCTGCCACCACGATTGACGCAAGGGCAAAGGCTCTTGCGCTCTGGTATACGGCATCTCGTGAATGCAACCTGAACGATGTCTTGCTGTCCGTCCCCGGCCCGGACGATTGCCTCGTCACCACCTTGTGGAGCGGGCTCAGCCGCGGCACCGAGCGGCTCGTCTTCGAGGGGCGCGTGCCCGCCTCCGAGCATGAGCGCATGCGTGCGCCGTTCCAGGAAGGCTCTTTCCCCTTCCCGGTCAAATACGGCTACTGCGCCGTCGGCCGCGTCGACGCCGGCCCGTCCGATATGCTCGGCCGCATCGTCTTCTGCCTGCACCCGCACCAGGACCGCTTCATCGTCCCGCGCCACAGCCTGATCATGGTGCCGGACACCGTTCCTGCACGGCGCGCCATCCTTGCGGCCAATGTGGAAACCGCCCTGAACGCTCATTGGGACGCCGGCTCGGGCCCGGCCGACCGGATCGTCGTGGTGGGCGGGGGCGTCATCGGCCTGCTCGTCGCCTGGCTCGCCGCGCGCCTGCCGGGCACCGAGGTGACATTGGTCGATATCGAGCCCGGTCGCGCCGAACTGGCTGCCCGGCTCGGCTTCGGCTTCGCCCTGCCCGACGCCACCCCGCGAGACGCCGATCTCGTCTTCCACACCAGCGCGACGGCCTCTGGCCTCGCCACGGCCGTCGCGGCCGCCGGCACCGAGGCGCGGATCATCGAAATGAGCTGGTATGGCGAGGGAACCGTGCCGGCCGCCTTAGGCTGCGCCTTCCACGCGCGCCGCCTCCAGCTCGTCTCCTCCCAGGTCGGCATGGTCGCCGCGTCGCACCGGGCGCGCTGGGACCATGCAAGACGCGCGCGGGCCGCCATGGCGCTTCTCGCCGATGACAGGCTCGACGCGCTGATCACCGACGAGATCGCGTTCCGGGATGCGCCGCAGCGCGTTCCGGAACTGCTGGCGCCCGGTGCCGCTGGCCTGACCGCCGCGATTTGCTATGAAGCGCAGCCTTGATCGACCCAAGCTGATCCCCGGGAGCCCGCATGTTTTCCGTCGAAGTCCGCGACCGCATCATGATCGGCCACTCCCTGCCCGATCCCTTCTTTGGCCCTGCGCAGAACATGCATGGCGCGACCTTCGTGGTCGACGTCGCCTTCTTCCGTGAGACGCTGAACCGGCAGAACGTGGTCGTCGACATCGGCGCCGCGCTCGATGTCCTCGGCAAGACGCTGAAGCCGCTCAACTACCAGAACCTCGATGCCCTGCCGCAATTCGCCGGCGTGCTGACCACCACCGAATTCCTCTGCAAGCACATCTTCGATGCCATGGCCGCCGCGGCGAAGTCCGGCGCGCTCGGTGCCAATGGCACCGGCCTCGCCAAGATCCGTGTGACGCTGCACGAGACCGACCTCGCCCGCGCCAGCTACGAGAGCGCGCTGGCGTGAGCGCCATCGTCTTCGCCATCCCCGGCGATATCGACCTGCCGACCGGCGGCTATGGATACGATCGCCGTCTGCTGCGGGAATGGCGCGAGATGGGCATAGAGGCCCGGCACCTGGCTTTGCCGGGCAGCTTCCCGTCCCCCAGCCAGGCCGATCTCGCCGCGACCGAAGAACTCCTCGCCGCGACCGCTCCGAACGACATCCTGCTGATCGATGGCTTGGCCTTCGGCGCCTTTCCCGAAGCGCTCGCCGCCCGCTTCGCCGATCGCCTCGTTGCCCTCGTCCACCATCCCCTCACCCTCGAAACCGGGCTGTCCCTCGAACAGGTCGAGACCTTGCGTGCAAGCGAGCGCGCCGCCCTGCGCCACGCCCGCGCCGTCGCGGTGACGAGCCCGGCGACAGCCGGCACTCTCGCAGCCGATTTCGGCGTGCCCGATCATCGCATCGCCATCGCCATACCCGGCGTAGACCCCGCGCCTCGGGCTGTCGGCAGCGGTGGCCGCGGGCCGCTGAAGTTGCTCGCTGTCGGCTCACTGATTCCCCGCAAGGGCTATGACATTCTGATCGAGGCATTGGCCGGGATCGCGGATCGCGACTGGCATCTCACCATAGCCGGCTCCCCGGATTACGCGCCCGAAACCGCCAACGCGATCGAGGCGCGCATCGGTTCGGCCGGACTGGCGGACCGCATCTTGCTTGCCGGAGCAGCCGACCCGGAACGTCTTGGTGAACTCTATGACAAGGCCGATCTTTTCGTCATGCCGTCCCTGTACGAAGGCTACGGCATGGTGCTGACGGAAGCGCTGGCGCGCGGCCTGCCGATCGTCTGCACGCTGAGCGGCGCCGGCGCCGACGCCTTGCCTGATGCCGCCGCCCTCAAAGTGCCGCCCCGCGACCCTGCGGCACTTGCCAAGGCCCTTGCCAAACTGGTTGATGCGCCGGCTGAGCGTCGGCAACGCGCCGACGCCGCATGGGCGGGTGCCCGCGCCTTGCCGCGCTGGCGCGACACCGCACGTATCGTCGCGGGGGCTTGCCTGCGCGACGGCAGCCGAGAGGTGGGGTAATGGCTGGTTTCTCTCCGGAATGGCTCGCCTTGCGCGAGTCTGCCGATCACGCGGCGCGCAATCCGCAGGTGCTCGCCGCGGTCGGCAGCTATTTCTCGGACCGGGCTTCGCTCTCCATCCTCGATCTCGGCTGCGGCGGCGGCTCGAACCTGCGCGGCTCCTATGCCGCCCTGCCCGCTCGCCAGCACTGGACCCTCGTCGACCACGACCCCGAATTGCTGGCCCATGCCCGCGAGCGTCTCACGGATTGGGCGGACGAGGCGCGCGAGCAGGGCGAGGAGCTCGTCCTGGCCAAGGGCAGCAAGACCATCACAGTCGACACCCGCAAGGTCGACCTCAACAAGGATCTCGAATGGGTGCTGGGCTGGCAGCCCGACCTCGTCACGGCCGCAGCCCTTTTCGACCTGACGTCGCGGCGCTGGCTCGAGCGTTTCGTCGCGGCCCTCGCGAGCCAGCGCCTGCCGCTCTACACCGTGCTCACCTATGATGGCCGCGAGGATTGGAAGCCCCGGCATCCGGCCGATAGCGGCATTCACATCGCCTTTACCGACCATCAGCGCGGCGACAAGGGCTTCGGCCCTGCCGCCGGCCCGGATGCCTGCGACGTCATGGCCGAGGCCTTCCGCAAATCCGGCTTCGCGGTTTCGACGGGCGACAGCAGCTGGCTGATCGACCAGAGCCGGGCCGATCTGGGCACAGCGCTGGCGGAAGGGATCGCGGAAGCGGTGCGGGAGACCGGGCGGGTCGACCCCGCGACCGTCGATGGCTGGCTATCGGCACGCCGCGAAGCGCAGTCGGTCCGGATCGGCCATCAGGATCTCTGGGCGCGCCCCGTCTGACCGTCCTATCCAAGCCCCGGCCACATCCGCCGGAGCACCCCGTCCTTGCGGATGAGCCGGTGGTAGAGCGCCGCCGCGATATGCATGATTGCAAGCGCGCCGAGCGTCAGCGCAAGCTTGCCGTGGATGCCGAGCACCCGCTGCGCCGCCGCCTCGTCCGGTATGGCCAGGGCCGGTAGGTTGAACAGACCGAATATGTCCAGTGCCGGATACAGGGAAACGCCGATCCAGCCCAGCAACGGCACGACGAGCAGCAGCCCGTAGAGCAGCCAGTGGACGAGGTGGGAGCTGGCCCTCTGCCACCATTCCAGCGTCGGCTCGTCCGGCGGCGCGCCATGCAGCACGCGGTAGATCAGCCTGCCCGCCGTCAGCCACAGCAGCAGGAAACCGGTCAGTTTGTGAGCGCTATAGAGGCCATTGGTCAGCCCGTCCCAGATATCGAGCACGTTGCCCCGGTAGCTCATCGTCAGCCCCACCGGGGTCATCCCGAAGACCGCAACGACCGTGATCCAGTGCAGCGTACGGGCGATCGGACTGTAGCGGTCGCCAGGCGGCATCTCCTTCTGCATGGGCAGCCTCCGGGCCTTGCCGTTGGGGAAGGCATTCATCTCACGTTCAAGCTCATCAGCCTATACGAACCTGCTTCGGTCAGGTTCCCGCTTCCGCGGTACCGCGCGCTATTTGCCGTGGAACCGCGTCGTTTCGGGAACGTTGCTGGAAGGGCGGATCAAGAACCCCTATATCGATGCTCGATGGTGCCTCCTGATGCTCCTCGGCCGCACGCCCGGCCCAATCTGACGGACTTTTCGATGCCTGAGTCGCGTACGCTCTTTGGCCCCTCCCTCGAAACCGCTCTCGTGAAGGTCGACCGGGCCATCGCCGAGTTTCGCGCCGGTCGCCCCGTTCTGCTGCGTAACGGTGGCCGGCTGGCGCTCGCCCTGTCGGCGGAGCTGGCCGACGGAGAGCTGGTGCGCGGGGTCAACGATCTCGCGCGCGGCGGCGGTCACCTCGTCCTGAGCGCCGCGCGGCTGCGCCGCCTTGGCGCCAAGGGGCGCAGCGAGAGCGGCATCTTCGCATTGCCCACGATCGACCAGGCGCGCATCGAGACGTTGGCCCTCAAGCTCGATGGGCGCATGGACGCGCCGATCGCGCCGGCATCGGGCCTCGACGAGGCTGCGCTGGAACTCGCCCGCCTCTCGCTCGTCCTTCCGGCCGTCATCGCCGTACCCGTGAGTGCCGCCGACATCGCCGGCGAACCGCTGGTCGAGGTCACACTCGACGCCGTGAACGGCTACCGTGCCGAGCAGGCGGCTTCTCTGAAGATCGTGGGCCGCGCCCCGGTGCCGCTGGAAGGCGCGCCGGAGACCGAATTCGTCGTCTTCCGTGGCGGCGAGGGCCTGCGCGACCAGGTTGCGATCATCGTCGGCAAGCCCGATCTCTCGACCGCCGTGCCGGTGCGCCTGCATTCCGCCTGCCTGACCGGCGATCTCTTCGGGTCGCTGAAATGCGACTGCGGCGACCAGCTGCGCGAAACCGTGCAGTGGATGGCGGAGAACGATGGCGGCATCCTGCTCTATCTCGACCAGGAAGGCCGCGGCAACGGCATCTCCAACAAGATGCGCGCCTACAAGCTGCAGAGCCAGGGCTGGGACACCTATGACGCCGACGAGGTGCTGGGCTTCGATCTCGACCAGCGCCATTTCGACTTCGCCGCGACCATGCTGAAGCAGCTCGGCGTCTCCAGCGTCGTCGCGCTGACCAACAACCCGCAGAAGATCGGCGCGATCGAGGCGGCGGGCCTGGAGGTCGCCGCCAGCCAGCGCGTGCTCGGCCGCCCGAATGCCCACAATGTCCGCTATCTCGCCTCGAAGCGGGACCGCGCCGGCCATTTCATCGATATGGACGCGCTGATGGCGCGCGCCGCCCCGACGGATTGACGGCCTTTCGGATTTCGATCAGGCCAGGCTGATGCCGGTGCCCGAAACGACATCATTCGAAAACGCTCCGACACGCTGGCCGCTCGCCAGCGTGTTCTGCATCGTCGCCCTCGCCTGGCTTGCTCTGTCCTGGCCCTGGCTCTCGGGCGCTGTCACCATACCCTGGGACGCCAAGGCGCATTTCCACCCGCAGCTCCAGTTCCTCGCCGATAGCTGGCATCGCGGTCTCTCGCCCTTCTGGACGCCCTATGTCTTCTCCGGCTCGCCGCAGGTCGCCGATCCGCAATCGCTGATCTTCTCGCCCTCCTTCGCGCTGATCGCCGCGCTCAATCCCGCGCCCGACTTCCGCTGGAGCGACGGCGCCGTGCTTGGGACGCTGCTGCTCGGCGCATTCGCGATCGTCATGGTCTTCCGCGACCGGGGCTGGCATCCGGCCGGCGCCGTCGTCGCGGCCATGTCGTTCGCCTTCGGCGCGGCCGCCTCCTGGCGCATCCAGCATGTCGGGCAGGTGCTCAGCCTCGGCTATTTCGCCGTCACGCTCTTCCTGCTCTCCCGCGCGCTGGAGCGCGGCTCCGTCGGCTACGGCTTCGCTGCCGGGCTGATGTCGGGCTTCATGGTGCTCGGCCGCGATCAGGTGGCGCTGATCGGCGTCTATGTGCTGGCCGGGCTGGTCATCGCCGCCATCCTGATGGCGAACAGCCCCTGGCGCGCCTTCCGGGCCAGCCTGAGGCCCCTGCTCGCGGGCACGCTCGGCGCAATCCTCGTCGCCACCATTCCCATTCTGCTGACGGCCTTCATCGCGCAGGAATCGAACCGGCCGGTCATCGATTTCGTCGAGGCCGGCAAGGGCTCGCTGCACCCTGCCGCGCTGCTCACCGGCCTGATCGCCAATCTCTACGGCGCCGCCGGGCCGCTGGCGGATTTCTGGGGCGCTCCGAGCCCGGCCTGGGAAGCCCGCTTCGGACCGCTCGGCCTCTATCTCGCCCGTAACATGAGCCAGCTCTATCTCGGCCTGCTGCCGATGGGGCTGATCCTCACCATCGGCCTCGTCCGCGGCGCGCTCTGGCGGCGGGAGGTCGTCGCGCTCAGCGTCGCGGCGCTCGTCGTGCTGCTCTTCGCGCTGGGCCGCTACACCCCCGCTTTCCGGCTGCTGTTCGAATTGCCCGGCGTCAGCTTCTACCGCCGTCCCGCCGATGCGCTGTTCATTCTCGGCGCCCTGCTCGCCCTGCTCGGGGGCTACCYGACCCATCTCGTCATGACCGGAACGGCCCCGAAGGCACGGCCCTGGCAGATCGCCATCGAGGCCCTGATCTTCGCCGTGGTGCTCGCCCTCGCCGCCTGGCTCGCCTGGACGGTCGGGCGCATCCCGGTCGCGATCACACCGCTGGTCATTGCAGTGCTCTGCGGGGTTCTTACGCTCGGCGGCATCGTCGCTGCGCGCGGCCTGGCACAGCGCGGCTCGGCGCTGGCGGCCGCGGTCGTCATCGCCGCGACGCTGGTCATGGACCTGTCGGTCAATAACGGCCCGAGCGAATCCACCGCCCTGCCGCCGCAGATGTACGATGTGCTGCGCAAGGACAGCACCAACGAGACCATCGCGCTCCTGAAGCGCGAGACCGGCCGCACCGCCGCACCCGACCGGCGCGACCGCATCGAGCTCGCTGCCATCGACTTCCACTGGCCCAATGCCAGCCTGGTCCACGAGCTCGACAACACGCTGGGCTACAATCCGCTACGGCTCAGCCTCTACAGCAAGGCGACCGGCGCCGGCGACCATGTCGCCCTGCCCGACCAGCGCACCTTCTCGGCGCTGATGCCGGGCTATCGCTCGCTGCTCGCCGACATGCTGGGCCTGCGCTTCATCGCGACCGGGGTGCCCGTCGAGCAGATCGACAAGACGCTGAAACCCGGCGATCTCCGACAGATCGCCCGCACCAAGGACGCCTATGTCTACGAGAACCCGCGCGCCCTGCCGCGCGTGCTGCTCGTCACCGAGGCGCAGAAGGCCGATTTCGACGCCATTCTGACGACCGGCCAATGGCCTGAGGGTTTCGACCCGCGCCGAACCGTACTGCTCGACCGCGACCCGCCGCCGCTTCCCACCGGCGCCATCGGCCCGGCGACGGTCGCGATCCGCGACTACGGCACGACCACGGTGACGCTCGCCGTCGATGCCCCGCGCGGCGGATATCTCGTCCTGAACGATGTCTGGCATCATTGGTGGCAGGTCGAGATCGACGGCCGGCCCGCCGAGTTGCTGCGCGCCAACGTGCTGTTCCGCGCCGTCGTGGTGCCACCGGGCAAATCGACCGTGCGGTTCGTCTTCCGGCCGCTCGAAGGGCTATACGCGGATATCGTCGCGCGCCTGCGCCAGCACGTGGCAACGCAGCCCGGATAGCCGCCTCACTGCCAAGACGGAAAAACTAATGTGGCGTTCTCCTGCCAGATTCGGCCGCACTCCCATGGCAAAGGGCGTGCCCGGAACGAAAGACCGTGAGTGAACGATGATTTCGGCGCCCGTCCCGATACAGGATGAGAAAAAGGCGACGCGCCGCGAATGGCTCGGCCTGATCGCGATCGCCCTGCCCTGCATGATCTACTCGATGGACCTCACGGTGCTGAATCTCGCCGTACCGACGTTGACGCGCGAATTGAAGCCGAGCGCGAGCCAGCTGCTCTGGATCATCGACATCTACGGCTTCATGGTCGCTGGCTTCCTGATGACGATGGGCACGCTGGGGGACCGTATCGGCCGGCGCCGGTTGCTGATGGTCGGCGCGGCGTTCTTCGGCCTGGCCTCGACCGTCGCGGCCTTCTCGAACAGCTCGGAGATGCTGATCGCCATGCGCGCCGTGCTCGGCATTGCCGGGGCGACGCTGGCTCCGTCGACGCTGTCGCTGATCACGGTGATGTTCACCGACGAGAAGGAACGCACCTTCGCGATCTCGATGTGGATCGCCAGCTTCTCGGCCGGCGCCATCATCGGCCCGGTCGTCGGCGGCTTCCTGATCGAGTATTTCTGGTGGGGCTCGGTCTTCCTGATCGCGGTGCCGCCGATGCTCCTGCTGCTCGCGATCGGCCCGATCCTGCTGCCGGAGTACCGTGCGCCGAATGCAGGCCGCATCGACATCCTCAGCGCGCTGCTCTCGCTCGCCGCGGTGCTCGGGCTGATCTGGGGCGTCAAGCACTGGGCCGCGGAGGGCTTCGACTGGCTGGCAGCCGCCGCGATCCTCGTCGGGTTCGGCTTCATCCTGATCTTCCTGCGGCGGCAGACGCGATTGGCGGACCCGATGGTCGATCTCGCCATGTTCCGCATTCCCGCCTTCCGCGCGGCGCTGGCCATCAACCTCGCCAGCATCCTGTTCATGTTCGGCAGCTTCATCTTCCTGGCGCAGTATTTCCAGCTTGTCGCCGGGCTGACGCCGCTACAGGCCGGGCTCTGGTCGCTGCCCTCGGCCATCGCCTTCACGCTCGCCTCCTTCGTGACACCCGCCCTCGTCGGCCGCCTCACACCCGCGGCGCTGATGGCGGGCGGCATGGCGGTATCGGCGCTCGGCTTCGTCTGGCTCGCCTTCGCGCCGAGCCTCGTGCAGATCGTCGCCGCTTCCGTGGTCTTCTCCGTCGGCTTCACGCCGGTGATCACGCTCACCACCGGCATCGTCGTCGGCTCTGCGCCGCCCGAGCGCACAGGCGCGGCCTCTGCGATGTCGGAAACATCAGCGGAGCTCGGCGGCGCGCTCGGCATCGCCGTGCTCGGCAGCCTCGGCGCCGCACTCTATCGCAACAGGATGGTGGATCTCGCCGTGCCCGGCATCAGTGCCGAGGCGCTCGCCCCGGCTCGTTCGACCTTGGGCGGCGCGCTGGGCTTGGCGGCGGACCTCGCGCCCGATCAGGCCGGGCCGATGCTGGCGCAGGCGAGCGAGGCCTTCATGCTCGGCTTCCGCGCGGCCGCGATCCTGTCGATCATCGGCATGCTGCTCTGCATCGTCATTACAGTGACGACGCTGCGCGACGCCCGTACCGGCGACGCGCACTGAGGGGTGCCGATTTTCAGGCGGACCACAGCGTCATCCCGGGCTTGACCCGGGATCCATGCCAGAGCGCTTGCGAAAAAGGTTCAGGCATGGATCCCGGGTCTCCCTCCGGTCGCCCGGGATGACCCGCGTTTCAATGGAAACGCAACACGCTTCACAAACTCGACGCGGCAGCGGAATCTCAAGCCAGCGCCGCCATCGCCGCGATCGGCTGGACGGCGAGCCCGTCCAGTACCTTGGCGAGCCCAGCCGGATCGACCTCGCCGCCGCGCATGGTCTCGTCGCGATGAATGCCCCCGGCGATGAACAGGCTGTCGAAGCCCATCAGCCGCGCCCCGGCGAGATCGGTGCGAACCGCGTCGCCGATCACCAGCACCTTGCCGGTCTCGACCGATCTGCCGCCGCGCGCATCGGCCGCCGCCGACAGTGCAAGGTCATAGGCCGGGCGATACGGCTTGCCGGCCCAGGCGACAGTGCCGCCCAGCGCCTCGTAGATCGTCGCGAGGGACCCGGCGCAAGGCAGCAGATCCTCGCCGACATGCACGACGAGATCGGGATTGCCGCAGATGAAGGGCAGACCGCGCCGGGCGAAGCGCTCCAGCAGCGGCCGGTACTGCTCCGGCGTCTCGGTGCGGTAGTCGTTGAGCTCGGTCGCGACGACGATGTCGGCCCGCTCCTCGTCGACCAGCTCGACATCGAGCCCGGCGAAGACCGCCCGGTCGCTCTGCCAACCGATATGATAGGCGCGCTTGTGATGGCTCTCCGCGATGAGCGAGCGCGTGACGTCGCCGGAGGTGACGAGCCTGTCCCAGGCCTCGCGCGGCACGCGCTTGGTGTCGAGCAGCCCGGCGACCTGCTGCGACGGCCCCGGCGCGTTCGAGAGCAGAATCACTGTGCCGCCACGCTCGCGGAAGGCCATCAGCGCGTCGCAGGCCGGCTCCAGCGCCCAGAGCCCGTCATGGACGACGCCCCAGACGTCGCTGATCAGCACATCGTAGCGGGCAAGGAGGTCGCCCGCGCGCTTCAGGACTTGAACGGCCATCAGGCTTGTGCCTCGGCAGCGATGCGCGCCTCGACTTCGGCGCGGCGCGGCAGCGGCGCGACGGCGCCATAGCCTTGCGTCGAGAGGGCCGCGGCGACATTGGCATAGGCGCCGGCAGCGAAGGCATCGCCCGTGCGCAGATACTCGGCCAGGAAGGCGCCGTCATAGCAGTCGCCGGCGCCGGTCGCGTCGATGGCATCGACCTTGATCGGCCGGAAGCGCTCGCGCCGAACCGGCGTCGCGACCAGCGAGCCCTCGTGACCGAGCGTCAGCGCCACGACGCGCGCGCCAAGCCTGAGATAGAAATCGGCGATGGCATCGGGATCGTTGAGCCCGGTGAGCTGCGTCGCATCGTCCAGCCCGGGCAGCACGATATCGGCCATCGCACAGGCGGCATGGATGATCGCCCGCGCCCGCGTGAGCGGCCAGAGCTTGAGCCGCAGATTGGTGTCGTAGGCGGTCAGCACGCCGGCCTTGCGCGCAGTCTCGAAGGCATCGAACACGGCGTCGCAGGCAACGGCCGAGATCGCCTGGCTGATGCCGGAGGCCTGGACGATGCGGGCCGAGCGGATGAGATCGCGCGGCAGGTCGCGCGGGCCGTAGAGACTCGCGGCCGAGCCGGCACGCAGATAGGAGAAGACATGGCCGGACGGGCCGTGATCGACGAAATAAAGGCCGGTCGGCGCGGTCGGATGCGTCGGGACATGGGCATCGTCGACGCCCTCGCGCTTCCATAGCGCGCGGATCGAATGGCCGGCGCTGTCATCGCCGAGCGCGCCGAGATAGCCCACCGACATGCCCTGCCGCGCGGCCGCGACGGCACAGTTGGACGTATCGCCGCCATGCCCGAACAGGAAGGCGCCGGTCTCGGCCCGGGTCGCGTTGAACTCGCCGAGCGGCTCGCCCAGGCACAGAAGATCGATATGGCTGTCTGTCACGGTTTAAAACCATTCAGGTGGCGCCGACGCGCCGGGAGGCCCCGCCTTCCTAGAGCATCGAGCCGGCAGGGGGAAAGCGGTTTTCGACGCTGCCGGGAGCCGGCGGGAGGCCGCCTGCGCCGCTACTCTGCCGCCTCGCGTTTCGGCGACAGGCTCATCAGCCGGTCCGCCAGCCGGACGATCTCCTGGCGCAGGGCCGCATTGGCCGGTCCGCCCGCGGCGGCGGCCTTCCGCAGATTCGACATATCGTCGAGGAGCTGGTTCCGGTCGTCCCTGGCCTGGCCGAGCGCGCCTTCGAGCGTCTGGAGCTCGGCGCGCAGAAGCTCGACCTGGCCTTCGCGTTCGCGCTGGCTGTTCTGCAAGGTAGTGATCTCTTCCTCGTTTCGGCGGCGGGTATCGGCCAGCTCGGCCTGTGCGGCGGCAAGCGCCCGCTGGAGGGCATCGGCCTTGTCCTGCAAGGTCGCACGCTCGGCAACCGCCTGCTGCAAACGCGTGCCGAGTTGCTGCGCCTCGACGGCAGCCGCACTCGCCCGCGCATCGGCCGCAGCCAACCCGGCTTCGGCCTGTTCGGCCCGCGCGGAGAAAGCGCCGGCCCGGACCTGCTCGCCATCTCGCTCGCCCGTCATCGCCTTCAACGAGGCCTCGCTGCGGGCCAGCAATTCCTCCACCGCAGCCAGCCGGCCGGCAAGCTCGTCGCGCTTGCCTTGCAGCACCATGATCTGGGTCCGGTCCTCGACCTGCTCCACGCGCAGCTTCTGGTGCCCGTCGCGGCTCGCCGCCAGTTCGCTTTCGCGCTCGGCAAGCAGCTTCTCGATCCGCCCGACCGTCTCACGCTCCCGCGCGAGATCGCCATTGCGCTCGCTCAGGTCGGCGCCGGTCCCGGTCAGGGCCTGCCGCGCCTCAGCCAGGCTCTGCTCCAGGCTGGCAAGATCGGCCAGACGCTTGTCCAGCGTGACGGAGGTCTCGGCATGGCCGGCCTGCTCCCGTTCAAGGGCCGTCCGGGTCTCGTCGAGCGTCCCTTGGGTCGTCTTAAGCGTTATCGTGAGTTCTTCGATGCGGACATCGCGCTCGCCGCGCTCGCGCTCGAGCCGGCCGATCGTCATGTCGCGACGCCCGAGTTCCTGCAGGGCTTCGGCCTTCGCCGCAAAGCCGCGCTCGGCATCCTGTTCGACGGAGCGCATGCGCAGCGCAAGCTCGGCCCGCAGATGATCGCGGTCGGCGGCGATTTCAGCGAGGGATAGTGGAAAAGCGGCTTCGGCACGCTTGCGCGCCAGCCGGTCGGCCCGTCGCGCGAGCGCCGGCACCGCAGCCAATGCGAGAAGGGCCGCACAGAGGAAGCCGAGTGCGAACAGCATGGCGGCTTCGATCAAGGCTCAAAGCTCCCGACAGCGCATCGATACGACGTCGAATCTGCCATGCCCGCGCAGCCATGGCCAGCGCTTGTCGCCGGTCTCCGCCACGCGGACTAGAACGGATTCCACGTCGCCTGCGGCGTGAACTTGAGATAACCGAGATTGACGCCGAGCCGCCAGCCGACGCCGGTGCGGATCGGCACCACGGTGATCCCTTCGGCCGTCAGGGCCGTGAAGCCGAAGCCGCCGATGAAATAGGCCGAGCCGTCGACGCCGGCGAAGCGCTGATAGAGCGCGTCCACCGCCGGCAGGTTGTAGACGAGCATCATCGTGCGCGCGCCTTCGCCGCCGAAATCAAAACCGATCGAGGGTCCCTGCCAGAACAGCCGGCGATCCCCGGCATTGCGCGTGTAGAGCTGGCCTTCACCGAAGCGCAGACCGCCGACGAAGGCACCCGATGCCTCCTGGCCGAGCACGTAGCCGTTGGGTTCGCCCCAGCGCCGCACCGCCTCTTCGATCGTCAGCGCGAGGCCACGCGACACGTTGCCGAAGAACTTGTGGCCGGAGGTGACCAGTTCGTTCTGCGAGAAGTTGCGCTGCTCGTTGTAATTCTGCGCGAAAGCCGGCGTGGACAGGCCGGTCAGGCCCGTGCCTGCGACGGCGAGACCGCCCTTGATGAGACTGCGGCGGGTCTGGTTCATAAGCAAGATCTCCGGACAGGGGGTCGAGCCAGGCAGGACCCCAGGGCGGTTTGATCGCCCGGCTGCTCGGCGCCGGTTCCGGTTGCGATGCAACCCGTTCCGGACAGATGCGATGCAGGCCGGAAGGCGGGCCGATCCTGGGCTATCCGCCGCTCGCACAGCCGTCGAAACACGACGTCCGGCGAAAACGAATCAATTCGGTAACCAATTTGATACGCCGCAAATCTATCCAAGGCGTGAAGATTCCGGAGAGCCGAACGGCCCGGGGTTGGAAGTTCGCAAGGATTTGACGTGATGAAGGCCGCAACAAGGCAACGCTGGACCTCGCTTGCCGCAGGCATGGCTTGCCTGTCGTTCGTCACTCCTGCCGCGATCGCACACACGACCTCGGCCGAACCTGCCTCGACTGCATCGTCGATATCACCCGGCCTACCAGTCGGCTTGCCGGGGCTGCCGTCCCTGGGGGAGGCGATGCAGCGCGATCTGCGCACCGGCCTCGCCATCAACGGCTTCGATCCTGTGTCCTACCAGCTCGGCGGCAAGCCTGCAGCCGGCCGGCCGGAGCATGAGCTGATCCATGACGGCATCGTCTGGCGCTTCGCCTCGCAGGCCAATCTCGAGGCTTTCCGGGATGCCCCGGAAGTCTATGCGCCCGCTTTCGCCGGCTTCGATCCGACGGGAGTGGCCAACGGCGTCGCCGTCGAAAGCGACCCCAGCCAGTTCGCGATCATCGGCTCGCGGCTTTTCCTGTTCCGCTCGGCCGAGAACCGCCAGCGCTTCCTGCAGGACGCCGGGCTCCTGGCCAAGGCCGAAGACAGCTGGAAATCGGTGTTGCGCTTCGTCGCTCGCTGAGGCGGCTCAGCAGCCGCTATCGCCGGCGATGGCGCGCCGCGCGAGCGCCTCGCTCGATGCAGCCACGAAGGGCGGATTGCGGAACTGCCGCTGGATGACGCCGTAATGCGGCAAGGCGCCGTCGAGCGTCAGCACGATTCCGCCGGCCGCCGAAAGAATGGCGTCGCCCGCCGCGATATCCCATTCCATGGTCTGGCCACAGCGCACATGCAGGTCCGCCTCGCCCGAGGCGATCATGCCGAACTTCACGGCGGATGACACCGGAATGCCCTTGTTGCAGCACATCGCCGACGCGATGCCGTCGCTGCGCCCGTCGCCGTGGAAGCGGCTGACCAGCGCCACCGGCCCATCGCTGGGAAGGGCGCGCACCTCGGTGCGGCGCGCTTCGCCGAGCGCCGTGCCGTCGCCGGCAAAATCCTGCACATAGGCGTGCTCGCCCGCGAACCAAAGCCGTCCGATAGCCGGAGCGGCGATCGCACCCGCGATCGGCCGGCCGTCGCACACGACCGCGATCGCGACGCAGTAGCTGTCGCCGCCCGCGAGGAATTCGCGCGTGCCGTCCAGCGGATCGAGCAGTATGAAGACCTCGCCGGGCGCGACGCTGTCGGCGGTCTCCTCGCTGATGATGGGAAAACCGGGCATCAGCCGGGCCAGCGCATCCTTGGCCGCATGGTCAGCCGCCAGGTCCGCCGAGCAGACCGGCGAGCCGTCAGCCTTGAGCCTCACGTCACGCGCCGCCCGCTTCGCCAGCAGGACGGCGGCACTGACCCGTGCGGCTTCCGCGAGTTTGCGTCCCAGCCCGTCGCAATCGCGCAGGCGGGGATCGTCACGGCCGATCATGGCGGCCCATCCTTCGAACATTTGCCCGGTATATGGGGGTTAACCACATGAAAACCAAGATGACAGCATATCTGGCAGCAACGGCGCCTTACTCCCGGCGCATCGCTGAAGCCAGGATTTTCCCTCCATGACCGCCATCTCGCTCGACTCGCTCGACCTGGCCGCTCTTCTGTGCAGCCGCGTCTGCCATGACGTGATCAGCCCGGTCGGCGCGATTGTCAACGCTCTGGAGGTCCTGGAGGAAGACGACCCCTCGATGCGCGACTTTGCGCTCGAACTCATCAAGAAGAGTGCGCGCAACGCTTCGGCACGCCTGCAATTCGCCCGCCTGGCCTTCGGCGCCGCCGGATCGGCCGGCGCGATGATCGATCTCGGCGATGCCGGCAACGTCGCCAATGGCTTCCTCAACGACGAGAAGCTCTCGCTCGATTGGGATGCCCCGCGCGCCCTGCTGCCGAAGAACCAGGTCAAGCTCGTGCTGAATCTGCTGGTCATCGCGGCGCAGGCCGTGCCGCGCGGCGGCAAGCTCGTCTCGCGCGCCACCGTCGAGGGCGAGCAGGGCAGCTTCGAGATCACCGCCACCGGCTCGCATGCCCGGATTCCCGCCCATGTCGAGGAGTTGCTGGCCGGCGAAGCTCCGGGAGGCGCGATCGACGCCCATGCCGTCCAGCCGGTCTACACCGGCATGGTCGCGCGCGCCGCCGGCATGGCGATCTCCGTCGCGATCGAAGGCGAGACGGTGACCATCAAGGCGGCCAAGGCGGCCTGAGCATCCGCATCAGTCGAAGGGCGATCTCAACTGATCATAAACCCTTCTGCTGCTTTAGTTCCTGCAGAGTTTCGCGTTGAGTGATGTTCCTGCATGGACGAGTTGCTGCAAGAGTTCCTGACGGAGACCGGCGAGAATCTCGACACGGTCGATCGGGAGCTCGTACGCTTCGAGCAGGACCCGAACGATCGGGACATCCTGCGCAACATCTTCAGGCTCGTTCACACGGTCAAGGGAACCTGCGGGTTCATCGGGCTGCCGCGCCTCGAGGCGCTGACCCATGCCGCCGAGTCGGTGATCGGACAGTTTCGCGACGGGGCGACGGTGAAGCCGACTGCCGTCACCGCGATCCTCGAAACCATCGACCGCATCAAGGATATCCTCGCCGAGCTCGCCGAAAAGGGCCAGGAGCCGGAGGGTAACGACGAGACGCTGATCGGCGAGCTGCAGGCGCTGGCCGACCACGCCAGGGGCGAGCTCGATCAGGCCCGTCCGGCCGGGGAGCCACTCGATCCGGTCGCCGCCTATCTCGCCCGCCATGGCCAGGTCGTGGCCAAGCCCTCGACCGACGATCTCGTCTTCCGCAGCGCTCCGGGCCCCCAGCGCGGCCGCGACGGCCGCATCGAGGGCAACGAGCAGACCATTCAACCCGACGATGGCGCCGAGCGCATGCGGGCCGGCAGCCCGGCGACGCTGCGCGTCAATGTCGACACGATCGAGCATCTGATGACCATGGTCTCGGAGCTCGTCCTGACACGCAACCAGCTTCTCGAGGTCTCGCGCCAGCAGGAGGACGCCAAGCTCAAGGCGCCGCTCCAGCGCCTGTCGCTGATCACCGCCGAGCTGCAGGACGGCGTGATGAAGACGCGCATGCAGCCGATCGGCAACGCCTGGTCGAAGCTGCCGCGCATCGTGCGCGACCTCAGCGCCGAGCTCGGCAAGCGCATCGACCTCGTGACCGAAGGCGCGGAAACCGAACTCGACCGCCAGATCCTCGACCTGATCAAGGATCCGCTCGTCCACATGGTCCGCAATTGCGCCGACCATGCGATCGAACTCCCGGCCGAACGCCGTAATGCCGGCAAGCCCGAGCAGGGCACGATCCGGCTCTCCGCCTATCACGAGGGCGGCTCGGTCACGATCTCGATCGCCGATGACGGGCGCGGGCTCGATGTCGGGCGTATCCGCAACAAGGCCGTGGCCCGGGGGCTCGTCACGGAAGCCGAGATCGAGAAGCTCGGCGATGCCCAGATCAGCCGTTTCATCTTCCAGCCCGGCTTCTCGACGGCCGACAATGTGACGGCGGTCTCGGGCCGCGGCGTCGGCATGGATGTGGTCAAGGCCAATGTCGATTCGATCGGCGGGACGATCGACGTCGCCAGCCGTTCCGGCCTCGGCACCACCATCACCATCAAGATCCCGCTGACGCTCGCCATCATCTCGGCTCTGATCGTGATTGCGGGCAGAGACCGCTATGCGATCCCGCAGATCGCCGTGCGCGAGCTCGTGCGGGTCAAGGCGGGCGACGATAACCGCATCGAGGAGATCAACGGCGCCCCGGTCCTGCGGCTGCGCGGGCGCCTGCTGCCGATCATTTCGCTTCCCGAGCTGATGGGCGCGCCCAAGACCACCGAAGGCGAAGGCTTCATCGTCATCACCCAGATCGGCGAGCGGCAGTTCGGAATCCTCGTCGACAGCGTGTTCCACACCGAGGAAATCGTGGTGAAGCCGATGTCGAGCAAGCTTCGGCACATCCCTCTCTTCTCCGGCAACACCATCCTTGGCGATGGCGCGGTCGTGCTGATCGTCGATCCCAACGGGGTCRCCAGCCTCGTCGGCGCCGTCCTGTCGGACGAGGCCGAAGCCGAGCCGCGCGCCACCGCCCCCCGCGTGCAGGGTGGCGAGAAGAAGACGATGCTCGTCTTCCGCACCGGCGCCGGCAGCCTGCAGGCTCTGCCCCTCTCGCTCGTGACCCGGCTGGAAGAGGTCGACGCTGCTCAATTCCAGCGCGGCGGCGGCCGGACGCTGCTGCACTACCGCGAGCGTCTCATCCCGGTCACGCCGCTGGCAGAAACCCAGTTGCGCAGCCAGGGCATCCAGCCGCTCGTCATCGTATCGCACGGCGATCTCACGATCGCCCTTGCCGTCGAGGCCATCATCGACATCGTCGAGGATAGTTTCGACCTCGAAATGGCGGCGGCCGACCAGCGCGGCGTGATCGGCTCGGCGATGATCCGGGGCCGTGCCACCGATATCGTCGATCTCGCCCATTATCTGCCGCTGAGCGAGCCCGGCTGGTTCGCCGCGAAGCGCGGTTCCGCCGCATCGGGCCAGGTTCTGCTGGTCGAACCGTCGGACTTCCTGCGTGAGATGCTGAGCCCGATCATGAGGGCTTCCGGCCACGCGATCACCCTGGCGGCCGATTTCAATCTCGATACTTCCGCCACAGACGAGCCGTTCAGCATCGCGCTGCTCGATCTCGACCGGCAGATGGAAACGGCCTTCGCCTTCGCCGCGACGTTGCGCGCCCAGCCCGGGAGCGAGCGTCTGCGTATCCTCGGCCTCACGACCTGCGCGACGCCGGACCTGCACATGCGCGCCGTACAAGCCGGCTTCGACGATGTCATCGCGAAGTTCGATCGCCGGGCCCTGCTGAGCGAGCTGAATGCCGGGGGCACGGATATGAGGCAGGCGGCATGACCCCCTCCGACCCCACCAAGGCCCAGCACGTCGGCTTCAGCGAATCGCTGGACTACGTGACGATCCGGATCGGCGAGCAATTGCTCGGGCTGCCGATCGGGCGCGTGCAGGACGTCTTCATCACCGACCGCATCACGGTCGTTCCGCGCGCGCCGGGCGAGATCGTCGGCCTGCTCAATCTGCGGGGGCGCATCGTCACGGCGATCTGCCTGCGCAAGCGCCTCGGCCGGCCTGTCCCGGATGCCGAGGGGCAAGGCGAGTTGACCGCGATCGGCATCGACCACGGCGGCGAGGCCTATGCATTGATCGTCGACGCCGTCGGCGAGGTGATCCGTTTGGACCGCTCCACCTTCGAGCCGCTCCCGGTTCATCTCGATCGCGTCTGGACCGCGTTGGCCATGGGCGTTCACCGGCTCGCCGACGAACTCCTCGTCATACTCGATCTCGACGCCGTCCTCGATCTTGACCTTGCCACCGCGGCCTGAGGCGCGGCCACACAGTTTTGGAGAGCACCATGAAATATTGCCTCGTCGTCGATGACTCAGCGGTGATCCGGAAAGTCGCGCGCCGGATTCTGGAAGGTCTGCAATTCCGTATCGCCGAAGCCGAAGACGGCGCGCGCGCGATCGACGCCTGCAAGGGCGAGATGCCCGATGCCGTGCTGCTCGACTGGAACATGCCGATCATGGACGGCTACGAATTCCTGCGCACGCTGCGCCAGATGCCGGGCGGCAAGCGGCCGAAAGTCGTCTTCTGCACCACGGAAAACGACATCGCCCACATCGCGCGCGCCATGCATGCGGGCGCCGACGAGTACATCATGAAACCGTTCGACAAGGAGATCGTGGCGTCGAAGTTCCATCAGGTCGGCCTGCTCTGAACAGGCCGGCTCCGGAACGGAGTCCGATCCCTCCGCTGACGCGGTCGCCCCTATAAGCAAAGTCCTGATGATGGCTACCCGCCTTTCCTCTCCAACTCCGGCGAACCGGCACAAGACGGTCGTGATCGCCGACGACTCCGTCGTCGTGCGCGGGCTTTTCGCGCGTTGGCTGGGGGAAGCCGGGCATTTCCACGTCGTCGCGGTCGCGGGGGACGGTGAAACCGCCGTCGCCCATGCGACGCGCTACAAGCCCGACGTGATGGTGCTCGACCTCGACATGCCCGGCGTCGACGGCGCAGCCGCCCTGCCCCAGATTCTCAGGGAGAGCCCCAATACCGGTGTTCTGCTCGCCGCCACGCTGAACGAACGCAACACCCGCATCGCGCTCGAATGCATGACCAAGGGCGCGATGGACGTCGTATCGAAGCCGGACAGCCGCAGCGGCATGACGCTCTCCCTGGATTTCCGCAGCGAATTCCTGCTCAAGCTCGGCAACATCGCCCACACGCCGATAAAGCCGGGCTCGCTGCCGCCGGAGGTCGATGTCGTCGACCTGCACCATACCGGTCCGGTCAATCTGCGCCCGCTCGTCTCGGTGATGCCGCGCTATCTCGTCATCGGCGCCTCCACCGGTGGCCCGCGCTCCGTCGCCAAGGCGCTGTTCGATATCGGCGATGGCCTCCACGACCTGACGACGCTGGTCGTCCAGCATATGCCGCCGCTGTTCACCGCCTCCTTCGCCGAACAGGTCGCCAGCCATATCGGCGTGCCCGCGCGCGAGCCCTTCGACGGCGAGCGCCTGACGCGCGGCACGGTCTATGTCGCGCCCGGCGGGCGCCATCTCGGCATCGATCGCCGCCTCGGCCACATCGTCGCGCGCATCGGCGACGAAGCGCCGGTCAATTTCTGCCGGCCTGCGGTCGACGTGCTGTTCAACGACGCGGCACGCCATCTCGGCGCCGCGGCCCTCGGCCTCGTCCTCACCGGCATGGGCAGCGACGGCACCGAAGGCGCCGGCGCCCTGCGCAAGGCAGGCGCTGCCGTTCTGGCGCAGGACGAGCAGAGCAGCACGATCTGGGGCATGCCGGGCTCGGTCGTCCGCGCGCGCCACGCCAGCGCCGTGATCCCGCTCGACGAGATCGGCGCCTCGATCCGCTGCCTGGTGCGCGGGGTGCAGCCGGCATGACCGAGACCGATTTCGCATATCTGCGGCTGCTGCTGCAGCAGCGTTCCGGCCTGTCGCTGACGGCCGACAAGCAGTACCTCGCCGAAAGCCGCCTCAGCATCCTCTGCCGCCGACGCGGCGTTGCCGACATCGCGACCCTGATCGGCCAGCTTCGGCTGGGGCGTGATCGCCTGCTGGAGAACGCCGTCGTCGATGCGATGACGACGAACGAGACGCTTTTTTTCCGCGACAGGACGCCGTTTGACCTGTTCCGCGACGTGATCCTGCCGGAACGCCTCGCTGCCAACGCTGCCAGCCGCTCGCTCCGCATCTGGTGTGCTGCGGTTTCGAGCGGGCAGGAAGCCTATTCGCTGGCCATGCTGATCGACGATATCGCCGGGCGCCTCGCCGGCTGGAAGGTCGAAATCATCGGCACGGATATTTCCGCGGAGATTCTCGAGAAAGCCCGGTCGGGCATCTACAGCCAGTTCGAGATCCAGCGCGGCCTGCCGATCCAGATGCTGCTGAAGTATTTCGAGCAGCGCGGCGATAAATGGCAACTCACTGAGCGCCTGCGCCACATGGTCGAGTTCCGCCAGCACAACCTGCTCGAGCGAAACGACCATCTCGGCCGCTTCGACATCATCTTATGTCGCAATGTGCTGATCTACTTCGACGTGCCGACCAAGATGAAGGTCCTGGAGCTGCTGGCCCCGCGGCTTGCGCCCGATGGAGCCTTCATTCTCGGCGCCGCGGAAACCGTGCTCGGGCTTGCGACGAAGTTCGTCGGCGATCCCGATCATCGGGGCCTCTACCGTCAGGCGCCCCTCGCCGCGCAGCCGCGTGCCGTCACGACGGCCGGATCCCGCGCCTATGCCGCGCCGCTCGCCGGCTGGCGTGCCTGAGCGCCAGATCCGCGACCGCCTCCCGAGCAAGCCGCCAAACAAAAACCCCGCCTCGCGGCGGGGTCCCGTCGACCTGTCGTGTACATCCGACGATCAGGTCAAAACATGTATGGCATAGTTCCATGACCGCCCGATGACGGCCAGGCGAGACGAGAAAGCGTCAGGCCGGAATGCGTTCCTCGACATCGCTGGGCTCGCGCAGCACATAGCCGCGGCCCCAGACGGTCTCGATGTAGTTCTTGCCGTCCGACGCATTCGCCAGCTTTTTGCGCAGCTTGCAGATGAACACATCGATGATCTTGAGCTCGGGCTCGTCCATTCCGCCATAGAGATGGTTGAGGAACATCTCCTTGGTGAGCGTCGTGCCCTTCCGGAGCGAGAGCAGCTCCAGCATCTGGTATTCCTTGCCGGTGAGGTGGACGCGGGCGGCGTCGACTTCCACGGTCTTGGTGTCGAGGTTGACCACGAGGTCGCCGGTGGTGATGACCGACTGGGCGTGGCCCTTCGAGCGGCGCACGATCGCATGGATGCGGGCGACCAGTTCGTCCTTGTGGAACGGCTTGGTGAGGTAGTCGTCGGCACCGAAGCCGAGGCCCTTCACCTTGTCCTCGATGCCGGCGAGGCCGGACAGGATCAGGATCGGCGTCTTGACCTTGGCGACCCGCAAGCTGCGCAGAACCTCGTAACCCGACATGTCGGGGAGGTTCAGGTCGAGCAGGATGATGTCGTAGTCGTAGAGCTTGCCGAGATCGACGCCCTCTTCGCCGAGATCCGTCGTGTAGACGTTGAAGCTCTCGGATTTGAGCATGAGCTCGATGCTTTGAGCGGTCGCGCTATCGTCCTCGATCAGCAGAACCCGCATGTCCACATCCCCAATTTCGCCCGCAGGGCAGGTTGACCGTTGCCTTTCGCCCGAACCTTCCGGCCCTTGGCGACGACGCACTTGCCCAATGAAACGCCACGCGACACGCTACGAAGAACTGGTTAACAAACCGTGATTCCCGAGCGCAAGCGCTTCCTCGGAGAAAGTTAACGATCCTTGTCGAGGTGAGTCGAATTTGACACGGATCGGATGACTCTCGTCCGCGAAAACGCTTTCCGCGGAGGGATGCTTCGGGAAACAGGACGGAAAAGCCCTGCGACACGCGGCAGCCTCGATCTGCAGTGTTAATCACAGAGCTTAATGAACGGTAAATCACCGCAATTTGTTAGGCTTTTGCACAGGAGGCTGATCGGAGCACCGATGACAGTCGCGCACCCTCCGGAATCGCCACGCGATATGCGCTGTCCCGCCTACGCTTTCGGCTGGCGCACGGCTTCGCGGGCGCGGCCGTCTCCAGGCGAATCCGACTGCAGATTCTCGCCCGCGCTCCGCTCTCGCGGCTTCTGGCCCATGGCGCATGCCGCGAGCACCACGCAGCCTGCCGCGAACAGCACAAAACCGACTATCGGTAGCCAGAGCGGCGCCGTTGCCCATGTCCATGAGATCGGAAAGCCGGCATGCTTGGCGGCCACCAACCCCATTGCGAGCACCAACGCGCCCAGCCCCAAACGAGGCCCCATCGCATTTCTCCCAAAGGCACCTGCCCGGTGTCTTCTTGTTTGTGACGGCCGTGTGACACGTTCGCGAGCGATGACAAGCACCCGGCACAGGCGATGGGCAATGCCGCCTCGACCGGATATAACCCGTTTGCGCAACGGTTCTCCGATCCGATCAGCCATCATTGGCCGTCGTAATCGCCCGGACGGGATATCGGTACAGCGACCGGATCGGGTTTCGCTTTTTGGCGAGGTGAACGAAGAGTTGACGCGGTTTTCATGAGCAGCCCCCCCTATGGTCACGACCGCCTCTCCGCCCTCGCCTCGACCATCGAGCACCTCGAGGCGCTGAGCATCTATGGCCGCGTCATCGGCGTACGCGGCCTGCTGGTCGAGGTCGCCGGACCGATCGGAGCGATGAGCCTGGGCGGCCGGGTCGGTATCGAGATCGCACCGGGAACGCGCGTTCCCTGCGAAGTCGTCGGCTTTTCGGGCGAGAAGGCGCTGGTGATGCCGTTCGGCGGGCTGGACGGCGTGCGCCGCGGCTGCCCGGTCCATGTCGACCGGGCCCAGCCCGGACTGCGCCCCACCCCCGCATGGCTCGGCCGCGTGGTCGATGCGCTCGGCCGTCCGGTCGATGGCGGGCCGCCCTTGCCGCAGGGCGACACGCTCTTCGCCTTTCGCAGCGATCCGCCGCCGGCCCACAAGCGGCGCCGTGTCGGCAAGCCGCTCGACCTCGGCGTGCGCGCCCTCAACACTTTCCTGACCTGCTGCGTCGGCCAGCGCATGGGCATCTTCGCCGGCTCGGGCGTCGGCAAATCCGTCCTGCTCTCCATGCTCGCGCGCTATGCGCAGGCCGACGTCAACATCATCGGCCTCGTCGGCGAGCGCGGCCGCGAGGTCCAGGAGTTCCTGCAGGAAGATCTCGGCCCGCAGGGCCTTGCCCGTTCGATCGTGGTCGTCGCGACCTCCGACGAGCCGGCGCTGATGCGCAAGCAGGCTGCTCTGACCACGCTGACGCTGGCCGAGTACTTCCGCGACCGAGGCCTGCAGGTGATGTGCCTGATGGATTCGGTGACGCGCTTTGCCATGGCGATGCGCGAGATCGGATTGGCGGCAGGCGAGCCGCCGACCACCAAGGGCTACACCCCGACCGTCTTCGCCGAACTGCCGCGCCTGCTGGAGCGAGCCGGGCCGGGCACGGCCGACGGCGCGATCACCGGTCTCTTCACCGTGCTCGTCGACGGCGGCGACCATGACGAGCCCGTCGCGGACGCGGTGCGCGGCATCCTCGACGGACACATCGTCATGGAGCGCTCCATCGCCGAGCGCGGGCGCTATCCCGCCGTCAACATCCTGAAATCTGTATCGCGGACCATGCCGCGCTCCTGCGATCCCGCCTATTACCCGATCGTGCAGAAGGCCCGCGCGACGCTCGCGACCTATGCCGATATGGAGGAGTTGATCCGGCTTGGCGCCTATCGCCAGGGCGCCTCCGTCGAGGTCGACGAGGCGATCCGCCGGCATCCTCCGCTCGAAGCCTTCCTCAAGCAGTCGAGGGACGACGCGACTCCGCTGCCGGAATGCTATCAACGCCTAGCCGCCATCATGAGCGATGGCGTATGACGCCGGTTCGGAGCCTCACAGGATGACGTCTCGATGATTGCCTCGGTCCTGATCGGCCTCGTCACCCTCATACACATCTACATCGTCGTTCTCGAAATGTGGCTGTGGGATACGCCGCGTGGGCACAAGGCCTTCGGGCTGACACCGGAATTCGCCGCACGTTCGAAGGTCCTGGCGGCCAATCAGGGGCTCTATAACGGCTTCCTCGTCGCCGGCCTGGCCTGGGGGCTCTGGCTCGGTGCGGCGGGCTTTCCGATCAAGCTGTTCTTCCTGGCTTGCGTCCTGGTCGCCGGCGTCTTCGGCGCGGCCACGGCGAGCCGCAAGATCCTCTATATCCAGGCGCTGCCCGCGGCACTCGCGATCGTCGCCCTGCTGGCGGGCGTCTGAGCGGCGTCAGGCCCGCGCCAGCATTCGCACCAGCGCGAACATCGCCGCAAAACCGATCGCCTGGATCGCGGCCGAGACGATCAAGGTCATATCGGCACCGAGACGCTCGACCATCACGGCGAAGAGCAGCGGTGCCGCGGCGAAGGTGATGTTCTGCGGCACGGTGAGCTTGCCGAGCATCGCAGCGAAGCCGTTGCGGCCGAACAGGGCGAGCGGCAGCGTCGCCCGCGCCACGGAGATGACCCCGAGCGCGGCGCTGAACAGCACGACGAAGCCCGCCGCAGCGCCAATCGTCATCGGGACGAGCGGCAGCGCGAGGCACAGCGCCGGCCCGAACAGCAGGCCGGACAATGCGACCTTCTCCGCCGGCAGCCGTTCGCCGAGCGTCGCGTCGATGGCGCGTGCCGCGATCGTCGCCGGCCCGCTCAGCGTCGCGATCCAGACCGCCTCGGCCTGCGTCAGCCCGGCCTCCTGAAAGAGGGTGATCAGATGCAGCGGCAGCCCCCAGGAGACCAGCCCGCTCGCCGAGAAGGCGAGCGCGACCAGCCAGAAAGCGGCTTTGCGCAAGGAGGACGGAACGCGCCCATTCTCGCCCGGCGAGGGCGCCCCGGTCGCTTTCGCGGACGGCGGCACGTGCCGGAAGCGCGGAACGGCGGCATAGATCGGCAGCACGATCACGATCTGCATCGCCGCGAAGACGAGAAGCGTCGCCCGCCAGCCGAAGGCATCCATCAGCACCGCGGTCAGCGGCCAGAACACGCTCGATGCGAGCCCTGTCACGAGCATCATCAGTCCGATGACGCGCCGCGTGCGCTCGCCCATCAGCTGCGCGATGGTGACGTTTCCGACATTCGCAAGCGACATCGCGTGCCCCAGCCCGATGACGAACCAGCTTGCGAGATAGCTGACCGGCCCCTGCGCCATGGCGAGGACCGCAAGCCCGAGCGCGCAGATCACGGCGCCCATGCACATCGAGCGCCGGGTGCCCTCCCGGTCTAGCTGCCGGCCGATCGCGGGGGCGATCAGCGCGCCCGTGATCAGCAGGATGGTGATGCCGCCGAAGACGATCTCGGGGTTGAGGCCGATCTCGCGGTCGAGCGCCCTCACCAGCACGGAGGGCGAATAGAAGGTCGAGCCCCAGCCGATGATGCGCGTGAGCGCGAGGCCGCAGAGCAGGGGACCATGCCCGCCGAAACGAGAGAAGAAGGCCAAGACAGGATATCCGCAGGCAGGGGCCGGGCGACCGCTGCCGCAGTCACTAGATCATCGCGCCAGTTCGCGGCAGCAGCCGCAGCGCGGTTTGATCATGCAGAAAAAGCAGCCCGTTTCGGTAAGGAAAGGTCAACCTCCTTGCGCCATGCTGCGCCTCGTCTCGCGGATGGAGTTCGGGCTGTTGCCGAGGGGTCGGCGGTGGCCAATGCGTAATCAGGAGTTGAAAACGACATGAAGTCGCGAGAGACCCTTCTGCGGCTGAAGCGCTTCCAGGTCGACGAGAAACGTCGCCGGGTAAGCCAGATCGAGATGATGATCGCCGACTTCCACAGGATGGCGAGCGATCTCGATCGGGAGATCCAGGCCGAGGAAGCCCGCGCGGGCATCGCCGACCCGGCTCACTTCGCCTATCCGACCTATGCCAAGGCGRCGCTCGGCCGCCGCGACAACCTGCGCCAGTCGGCCGACAACCTGAAAGGCCAGCTCGAGGAAGCCAAGGGCGAGCTTCAGGAGGCCTTCGAGGACATGAAGAAGGTCGAGATCCTCGACGATCGCGAACGCGCCACCGAGCGCGCCGCCGAAGCGGCCCGCGACCAAGCCACGATGGACGCGATCGGGCTGCGCTCGCGCGCCTGAGCGATTTCGACGGTCTCTGTAATGAGGCGGCGTTCCTGGGACGCCGCCTTTTTCTTATGCGATGACGGGGTGATGCGGCACGCTGCCCGGCGGCATGTGCCCGTGGAGTCGCGGATCGTCGTCGATCTCGATGCCGCGCTTGAACACCTTGAAGCCCGAGCGCTGATAAAAATCGAGAGCGCCGGGATGGTCGATCGTGCAGGTATGAACCCAGAAGCGCGAAATCGGCTGGGCCCAGGCCAGAGCGAGCGCCCGGTTCATCAGCCAGCGGCCCGCCCCCTTGCCGAGGACCGGCTCGTCCAGCCCGAAAAAGGCGAGTTCGCCCTGTCCCCCTACGCGGAAATCCAGCTCGAGCAGGCCGACATCCCGGCCGTCGAATCGCGCCGCATAGAGCGCGACCGCCGGGTCGGCAAAGATGTCCAGAAGCTCCGCGCGCGGCTGGGTCAACCGGCTGAACCACATCCAGCGCTCGCCGAGCAGGCGATAGATGCGCAGGTAGCGCTCGACATCGCCGCGATCGATCGTGTCCAGCGAGAACCCCTCGGTTCCCGGCGGATCGGCCCGTTCCTGCGGCCGTTCGCGCATTTCCAGCGACGTCACGATCGTCGCGATCTTGCCCGGCGGCAGGTCGGTCGTTCCGGTGAGGGTGATGGTCAGGCTTTGGGACATGGGACGCAGGTTGCACCGATGGCTTGGAAAATGATGTTCGCCCCGATCATGACATGATCGGGTTCGAAAGATCACCGCGCAATGATGCATGCCCCGCGTGACATCGATGAGAGATCGAGGCGCCTGCCGCAGCGCGACCGGCCGTTCGGGCTGTTGTTCGCGCTGCTGGTGATGTGTTTTGCCGTGCTGCCGCATGCCACGCTGGCGGCGACGATGATGCGCATGCCCATGGGCGAACGGCCGCACCATGCCGAGAAAACACCGGCGGTCGCCGTGGAGCAGGCTCAGGCGCCCACCCCCTGTCGCGAATCAAGCACCGCGGACCATTCGGCATCCGCCATGCCGCTCTGCTGCGTCGTCGGCTGCGGCCTGATCGCTCACGCGCCGGCGGCGCCGGTGCTGGAGGCAGTGATCAACTGGTCGAGGATGCCGCCGACCCTCGCCATCCTGGCCGGAGGCCTGTCCATGGAACCGGCGGAGCGACCGCCGCGATCCCTGCTCCCGGCCTGACTCCCCTTCCTCGCGGATCAGACAAGCCGCTTTCTGGCGCGATCCGCTTTTCGCATCGATCAAGGACAAGACAGATGAATCGTACCACTCTTGCGCTGGCAGCCCTTCTTGCCGCGGGCACGTTCGGCAGCGCCGCCCAGGCGCAGCATCAGGGCCATGGCGCGCCCGCTGCTTCGGCCACCACCGAGAGCGCCGCGACCAAGGCCTACAAGGACGCCAATGCGAAGATGCACAAGCAGATGGACGTCCCCTATTCCGGCGATGCCGATGTCGATTTCGTTCGCAGCATGATCCCGCATCATCAGGGCGCGATCGACATGGCCAAGGTCGTCCTCGTCCACGGCAAGGACCCCGAGATCCGCAAGCTCGCCGAGAGCGTCATCCGCGACCAGGAGAAGGAAGTGGCGACGATGCGGGACTGGCTGAAGAAGAACGGCAAATAACCTTGCCCAGCGGCGGGGGCGAGCGTCTGCGGGCGCTTGCCCTCGCCCCGTCCCGCTGGCACAGAGAATGTAAGGTTCGCGCCGCAGCGGTGACGGCATGGGCCCTCGCGTCACCCCGTCGATCGCTCCCAGCCCCGCGACCTGCATGAAACGTTATCTGGACTACCTTTGGCCGATCATCGGGCTCGTTGCGGTCGTCTGGTCGGTCGAACTGCTCTGGGGCAAGCTCAAGGCGGAGGCCGGCTCCGACGCCGCCATCGAGGCGCTGCTCGAGAATGCCAGCCTCTGGCAGAGCATCAAGATCATCGCCCACCGGATCGGCCACAAGATCGCGGTGATCCCGCCGGAAGCCTTCTACCACGCCGCGCTGGCGACCCTCGTCGCCTATGCCGCGCTCGCCTGGTACGACCGCATCGCCCTGATCCATCTCGGCAAGGAGAAGGGCATCTCCTGGTTCTACATCTCGCTCTGCTCCTTCGTGACCTACGCGCTCTCCCACAACATCGGCGCCTCGGTCTTCTCGGGCGGCATGGTGCGCTACCGGGCCTATACGGCGAAGGGCCTGACGGCCGGCGAAGTCGCGGTCCTCGTCGCGCTCTGCTCCTTCACCTTCGCCTTCGGCACCATCTTCCTGATGGGCCTCGTCCTGCTCTACGAACCCCAGATCCTGCATCCGCTCGAGCGGATGTCGAAATGGTTCGCGATCACCGACCGCACCGCCCGCATGATCGGCGTCGGCATGCTCGCCTTCGTCGCGCTTTACACGATCGGGTCCTGGCTGCGCTTCCGGCCGCTGAAGATCGGCAAGTTCGAGATCATCTATCCGCGTCTGCCCATCGTCATCAGGCAGTATCTCGCCGCCCCGCTCGAGCTCGCGGGCGCTGCCGGCATCATCTATTTCGCGCTGCCTGACCAGGGCAATCCCGGCTTCCTGATTGTGCTGGGCGCCTTCCTGCTGTCCTTCTCCGCCGGGCTCCTCAGCCAGGTTCCGGGCGGCGTCGGTGTGATGGAGGCGGTGTTTCTCGCCGTCATGCCGGGCGTGCCGGCCCCGGCGGTCTTCGCCGCGCTGCTGATCTGGCGGCTGTTCTACCTGATCCTGCCTCTGGTGATCTCGCTGCCGATCGTGCTGGCCTTCGAGCGGGCGCAGCTCAAGCGTAGCACCCGCATCGCGCCGCCGCCCTAGCAACGGCCGTCATGCTCGGGCCTGACCCCAGCATCTCGGGCAAAAGAGGCTCGGCACCCCGTTCCGGCAGAGATTCTCGGGTCTGCGCTCCGCTTCGCCCCAGAATGACGCTTAGCGCTTGAGCGCGATCGCGGCCGCCCCGAACATCAGCAGCGCGCCGGTCGCCTCCGACCAGCCGAAAGGCTCGTGCAGCGCGACGACACCGACCGCGACCGCGATCGCCGGGCTGATGAAGGCGTAGAGGCCGGCCCGGAACGCGCCCCAGTCGCGCAGCAGCCGCATGTAGATGGTGAAGCCCATCAGCGAGCCGCCGATGATGAGGAACACGACGGCCGGCAGAACCGGCCATTGCACCAGCATCATCAGATCCTCGCGCCCGACCGGCTCGATGGCGAGCGAGACCGCCGTCAACCCGATGCCGCCGATCAATGTCTGCCAGCCGGCGAGCGTCAACGTCGGCATCGCGCCCGCGATCGGACGCGCCAACACCGCGCCGACGCAGTAGAGCAGCGTCCCCGCCGCCACGGCGGCGAGCCCCCACACCTCCAGCGGGTTGCCCTGCGCCACCGAGATCCCGCCGAGAGCGCGCGTCGCGAACAGGAAGCCGAGGCCGACCGTACCGAGCGCGATCGCCGCGAGCTTGCGCCTGTCGATCCGCTCGCCCTCGATCGCGCGGCTCGCCAGCAAGGTGAAGATCGGGATCGTCGCGAAATTGACGATGGCCGCGAGTCCGCTCGGCGCCTGCGCCGTGCCCCAGAACAGCAGGGTGTAGTTACCGGTGTTGAGCAGCAGCGCCGTGCCGATCAGCCGCGGCCAGGCCTCGCGGGGAACCTTGGGCACGTCGCGCCCGGCCCAGAGCAGCATCACGAAGCCCGCGATCGAGAAGCGAGCCGCTGCCAGGAACACCGGCGGAACATGCGCCGCGCCGACCTTGACCGGCAGCCAGGTCAGCCCCCAGACGAGGCACATCACGGCAAAGAGGGCGGCATTGCGGGACATGTATTTGGCTTAGCCGCGTGCCCGGCTGCTGACCATTGCGCGCCCGGCATCGCGCCCCCGTGGAAACCGGAGGCGTGGCCGACTCAGACGCTGCCGACCGTCTTGAGCCGCACCCGCGGATGGATCTCGGCCTGCGACAGCACCGGCGTCTCGCGACGGAAGCGCTCGATGATCTGGCGCGCGAAGGGCCGCGCCATGCCGGAGGTGACGAGCGCCGGCATCTCGCCGATACGCGCGGCATCCTCGAACTTGTCGCGGACGTGATGCACGAACTCCTGCAGCCGCGAGGGCTGCATGGCGAGGTGCCGGTCCTCGCCCTGGCCGATGATGGATTCGGCGAAGACGCTTTCCCAGGCCGGCGACAGCGTGATGATCGGCAGGACGCCGTGCTGGTTCGAGAACTGCGCGCAGATCTGGCGGGCCAGCCGGGCGCGGACATGCTCGGCGATGTCGCGCGGACTGCGCACGCCAGCCGAAACCTCGGCGACGCCTTCGATGATGGTCGGCAGGTCGCGGATCGAGATGCGCTCGCCCAGCAGGAGTTGCAGCACGCGCTGGATGCCGGTGGTCGAGATCTGGCTCGGCACGATCTCCTTGACGAGATCGGCATGGTCCTTCGGCAATTCGCGCAGCAGCTTCTGCACCTCGGTATGCGAGAGCAGCTCCGGCATGTTCGACTTCAGCACTTCCGTCAGATGCGTCGAGATCACCGTCGCGGCGTCGACCACGGTGTAGCCGCGCAGTTGCGCCTCGTCCTGCAGCGCGCCGTCGATCCAGGTCGCCGGCAGGCCGAAGGTCGGCTCAAGCACGTTGTGGCCGGGCAGATTGACCGCGCCGCCCATCGGATCCATGGCCATGTACTGGCCGGCATAGACGATGCCGTGCCCGGCATCGATCTCCTTGATCTTGATGAAGTAGTGGTTCGCCTCGAGCTGGACGTTGTCGACGATGCGCACTGCCGGCATGACGAAGCCGAGCTCGGCGGCGAGCTGGCGCCGCAGCGCCCGGACCTGATCGGTCAGCCGGTCCTGCCCGCCGGCGGCGTTGACCAGCGGCAACAGCCCGTAGCCGATCTCGATCTTCAGCTCGTCCATCTTCAGGAGGTCGTTGAGCGTCTCCTCGCGCGGCGTGCCGTCCGCCGCCATGGCCGTACCGGACTGCGCCGTGCCACCGGCGAGCGCCTGCTCGGCCTCTCGCTTCTTGGCCGCCTGGCCGAAGCGGCGGGCGAGGTAACCGGCGCCGCCCGCGAGCAGCAGGAAGGGCAGCATCGGGATGCCCGGCAGCAGCGCGATCAGCAGCATCACCGCCGCCGACATGCCGAGCGCTTTCGGGTAGCCGGAGAGCTGCTGGCCCAGCGCCTTGTCGGCCGCACCGCGCACGCCCGCCTTCGACACGAGCAGGCCCGCGGCGGTCGAGACGATCAGCGCCGGGACCTGGCTGACGAGACCGTCGCCGACGGTGAGCAGGGTATAGTTGTGGGCCGCGTCGCCGAAGCTCAGCCCCTGCTGCGCCACGCCGATGATGATGCCGCCGAGCACGTTGATGAAGGTGATCAGCAGGGCGGCAATGGCGTCGCCGCGCACGAATTTCGAGGCGCCGTCCATCGAGCCGAAGAAGGAGGATTCGTCCTCCAGAGCCTTGCGGCGGAGCTTGGCGGTGTCCTGGTCGATCAGGCCGGCCGAGAGATCGGCATCGATCGCCATCTGCTTGCCGGGCATGGCGTCGAGGGTGAAGCGGGCGGCGACCTCGGCAATGCGGCCCGAGCCCTTGGTGATGACCACGAAGTTCACGATGATCAGGATGGTGAAGACGATCACCCCGATCACGAAATTGCCGCTCATGACGAAGCCGGCGAAGGCCTCGATGACGTGACCGGCCGCCGCCGTGCCTTCGTGCCCATGCGCGAGGATGAGACGCGTCGAGGCCAGGTTCAGCGCCAGCCGGAACATGGTGACGATCAGCAGCACCGTCGGAAAGGCTGAGAACTCCAGCGGCTCCTCGATGAAGAGCGCGGTCATCAGCACCAGTACCGACAGGATGATCGAGAGCGCCAGCATCAGGTCGAGCAGCAGCGCCGGCATCGGGAAGATGAGCACCACCAGGATGCCCATGACGCCGATGGCGAGGAACAGATCGGGCCGGTTTAAGAGCTTTCCCAGCGCGCCGCGATCGGGAACGCTGAACCCTCTCCCCTGCCCTGCCGTCACATCGGTCATCGACCGTTCCGCCCGCCGCCTGATGCCCGCCATGAGGCAAGCGAGCGCTTCGAATTGAAGCGCAACCCGGCAATTCTTGCCGGGTGTATGGTGAACGAATTGTTAAGAAGCGGATTAATACCGTCGCGGAACCATCTGATGAACGGATGGTTATCGAAACGCCGCGTTGTGGCCCCATTCGCCACCCCAACTCGGCTGCGGGCGGCAATATCTTGCCAGTTCCCGCTGATATCGGAGGTAATCTTGAATCGACGTTCCTTTTTGACGAGTCTTTTCGGCGGTCTCGCAGTCGCCGGCATTGGCGGTACCGCCATGGCGACGAGCATGATCGAAGCGGCCGCTGCGCCCGCCGAAGCCGCCGCGGGCGAGCTGGACGCCAATCTCAAGGCTGGCCTCGATCAGGCTGACACCGAATTTACGCAGTACCATCGCGGCCACCCGTCTCATTATCGCGACCACCCGTCCCGCTATCGGCACCATCGCCGCCCGCCCCCGCCGCCAGTGCACCGCCGCCCGCGCCGCGTGGTCCGCAACGGCCGCGTCTACTACATCCGTTGACAAGCTCGGAGGGCGGCACCTGCCGGTGCCGCCCTTCTTCGTCACCAAGACATTCGGCAAGCGATATTCGGGAGGAAGCCGGCATGACAGCGCCGGGCATCGATCAGGACGGCACGATCACCACCGATGTCCCGGCGCGGCTGGACCGCCTGCCCTGGTCGCGGTTTCACACGCTCGTCGTCGTCGCGCTCGGCATCACCTGGATCCTCGACGGGCTCGAGGTCACGCTGGCTGGCGCCGTATCCGGCGCGCTGAAGGAAAGCCCGGTTCTTCGCTTCACCAATACCGAGATCGGCCTTGCGGGAGCGGCCTATATCGCCGGCGCGGTGGTCGGCGCCGTGCTCTTCGGCTGGCTGACCGACCGCCTCGGCCGCAAGAAGCTCTTCACCCTCACGGTTCTCGTCTATCTCTCCGCGACGGCGGCCACCGCGTTTTCCTGGAACGTCACGAGCTTCATTCTCTTCCGCTTCATGACCGGCATGGGCATCGGCGGCGAATACACCGCGATCAACTCGACCATTCAGGAACTCATCCCCGCCCGCGTGCGTGGCTGGACCGACCTCGTCATCAACGGCTCGTTCTGGGTCGGGGCGGCGCTCGGCGCGCTCGGCGCCATCGTCCTGCTTGATCCGGCCTGGATCAACCCGGAGCATGGCTGGCGCCTCGCCTTCTTCATCGGCGCCGCGCTGGGCCTCGTCATCCTCTTCCTGCGGCAATGGATTCCGGAAAGCCCGCGCTGGCTGATCAGCCACGGCCAGCCGGAGCGCGCCGCTGCCATCGTCGCCGATATCGAGCGCCGCGCCGGCTTCGTCCCGCCCGCCGGCGAGGTCCTGTCCCTAACGAAGCTGCGCCCCCGCGCCGCGACGCCGCTCGGGGAGGTCTTTCGCGCCCTGTTCGTTGTCCATCGCGAGCGCGCGCTCGTCGGGCTGGCGCTGATGCTGTCGCAGGCCTTCTTCTACAACGCGATCTTCTTCACCTACGCGCTGATCCTGACCGATTTCTACGGGGTGCCCTCGCAGAATATCGGCTGGTTCATCCTGCCCTTCGCCGCCGGTAATTTCCTCGGCCCCCTGCTGATCGGCCGGCTGTTCGACACGATCGGCCGCCGCGTGATGATCGCCGCGACCTATGCGCTCTCGGGCGTGCTGCTGACCGGCACGGGCTATATGTTCTGGCAGGACTGGCTCACCGCCGCGCAGCTCACCCTGTGCTGGAGCGTGGTCTTCTTCTTCGCTTCGGCCGCGGCGAGTTCGGCCTATCTCACGGTCTCGGAAACCTTCCCCGTCGAGATGCGCGCGCTGGCCATCGCGGTGTTCTACGCGGTCGGCACCGGCGCGGGCGGCATCGCCGGCCCCTGGCTCTTCGGCGTGCTGATCGATACCGGATCGCGCGGCAGCGTCTTCGCCGGCTATCTGCTCGGCGCCGCGCTGATGCTCGGAGCGGCCTTGATTGCGGCTCGCTTCGCCGTCCGGGCCGAACGCAAGCCGCTCGAAAGCGTCGCGCGTCCACTCAACGCCGTGGATTGATCGCCATGCCCGTAACCATAGCGCCGGAAAGCCGGCCTCGGGAACAAAGCATCATTTAAATGCATTACTCGTGACCTGCGTTCCGGCCTTAAGAATGTAGGGGAAGATGTGGTGACAGAAGCCTGGAGGTCGTTGTGGACAGACGCTCATTCCTGATGACGCTGGTTGGAGGCTTGGCAACTGCCGGCATGGGCGGCATCGCCGCCGCCGAAGCGGCCCAGCCGAAGCCGGTCCTGAAGCCGGAAGCCGAGCCCGCCCAGGGCGACGAGGCGGTCCCGGCCGAAATGAAGGAGGCGCTGGACAAGACCGACGCCGAATTCAGCCAATACTATTATTACCGCCGTCCGCGGTATTACGCCCGGCCCCGCTATTATGCCAGGCCGCGCTACTACTATCGGCCCCGCTACTACGCCAGGCCGCGCTACTATCGCCGGCGCTACTACTGATAAGCGGCCGCTTACGGGTCAGGCTGCGCTGATGCGCGTCTGACCCGGCTCCGCCACGGCGACGCCGGAGGCGGTGTATTCGCTGAGCTTGTTACGCAGCGTGCGGATCGAGATTCCCAGGATCTTGGCCGCATGCGTGCGATTGCCGAGACAATGATCGAGCGTATCGAGGATCAGCTCGCGCTCGACATCGGCGACGGTGTTCCCGACCAGCGAACGCGTCATCGCTTCAGCCGTCTGTGCCGCCCGCGCGGCCGGATCGCGCGTCGAAACGGGCGATAGCGCCTCGCCCTCCGGCGTCAGCACTGCCGAGGTGGCGATCTCCGGCCCGCTGGCCAGCAGCACCGCCCGGTGCATGGTGTTCTCCAGCTCACGCACATTGCCGCGCCAGGCATTGGCGAGCAGAAGCTTGCGCGCATCGGCTGCGATCGGCCGCACCGGCAGACCATTCAGATCGGCGTATTTCTTGGCGAAATGGTCCGCCAGCGCCAGGATGTCGCCCGGCCGCTCGCGCAGCGCCGGCAGGCGCAGATGCACCACGTTCAGCCGGTAGAACAGGTCCTCGCGGAACAGCCCGTCGCGCACGGCGTCCCCGAGATTGCGGTTCGAGGTCGCGATGATACGGATATCGACCTTGACCGGCTGCGTGCCGCCGACACGGTCGACCATGCGCTCCTGCAGCGCGCGCAGCAGCTTGGCCTGCAGACGGACGTCCATCTCGGAGATTTCGTCGAGCAGCAGCGTGCCGCCATGGGCCTCCTCGAACTTGCCGATCCGGCGCGCGATGGCGCCGGTGAAGGCGCCCTTCTCATGGCCGAACAGCTCGGATTCGAGCAGGTTGTCGGGGATGGCCGCGCAGTTCACCGCTACGAAAGGCTTGTCCTTGCGCGCCGATTTCTGGTGCAGATGACGGGCGATTACCTCCTTGCCGGTGCCGCTCTCACCCGTGACGAGGACCGGTGCCTCCGAACGCGCGATCTGCGAGGCGAGTTGCACGACGCGCTCCATCGCCGGATCGCGCCAGATCAGGCTGGACTGGTCGGCGGCGACAGCCTCCAGTACTGCCGCGATCAGTTCCGGATCGGGCGGCAGCGGTACGTATTCGCGCGCACCCGCCTGGATCGCCGCGACAGCCGCGCGGGCATCGGTCGAGGTGCCGCAGGCGACGATGGGGGTGCGGATGCGCTCGGCTTCCAGCGCCGCCACATAGGCTGCGATCGGCTGCACGACATCGATCATCAGCAGGTCGGCGCCCTTGGAGCGCAGCACCGCGAGGGTCTGTTCGAGCCCTTCGGTATGCGTCACGGCCGCTCCGTGCGACATCGCGATCTTGGCCGCGGCGATGATCTGTCCCTTGAGACCGCCGGCGATGATGAGGCGCATGGCTCAGGTCCTTCTGTTCTGCGTCACGATGGCGGTCCCGGCTCTCACCGGTCCGCCTTGATGATTTCCGTCATGGTCACGCCGAGCCGGTCCTCGACGACGACGACTTCGCCGCGCGCCACCAGCCGCTCGTTGACGAAGATGTCGATCGCCTCGCCGACACGCCGGTCGAGTTCCAGCACCGTGCCCGGCACGATCTGGAGCAGGTCTCCCACCGCGACCTTCGACGACCCGAGCACGGCCGAAACCATGACGGGAACGTCGAAGACCTGCTCGAGATCCTCGGCCGTCTTGACCGGGACCGGGCCGGACCGTGCGACCGAGGTCTGGTTCTGGTCGAACGACAGATCGGCCTGGTTCAGCGGCGGCAGGTTGAGATCGTTCTCCTGGCTCATGGCTCAAACTTTCATGGTTCCGCCTGGCCATGGCCGAACACGCGCGCGACCGCCTGCTCGACCAGGGCCGAAAGCTGCTGGCTGTCGAGGACGAAACCGCCCTCCGCCCATTCGATGCGCCCGTCCCCAGGCGCGATGTCGGCCTGACCGAGCACGATCAGCTTTCCGGAGAAGCCGTGCTCGGCCGTAAGCTTGCGAGCCAACTCCTCGGCCGGCTCGACCATCGCCTCGTTGACCCGCAGCACGAGATGCGGCGCCGTCCTGGCGTGGCTCAGGCATTCGCGTACGGCTCCCGCCAGCGCAGCCATCGGCTTATCCGCCAGCGCGGCACCTGCCAGCGCCTTTGCGGTCACGAGGGCGACATGCGCGGCATGCTCCTCCAGCGCCGCGGTGCGAGCCGCCTCCTGCGCGAAGAGCCGCTCGGCCGAACGCGCGATCTGGCCCGTCAGGCCGGTGAGCTGCGCCTCCGCTTCCCGGCGTGCCTGCTCATGGCCGGCATGGAAGCCCTCGTCCCGCGCTGCCGCGAGCTCGGCCTCGCCGGCGGCCTTTCGACCGCCTTCGCGGAAATCCGCCCCGAACATGAATTTCGTCGCGGAGGACATCTCAGTACACCAGCTCGTCGTCGGCATTGCCCTTGGACAGGACGATCTCGCCCTTGTCCGCCAGGTCCTTCGTCATCTGGACGAGCTTGGTCTGGGCCTCGTCGACCTCCTTGAGGCGGAGGGGTCCGAGACCTTCCATGTCGTCCTGCATGTTCTTCGCCGCGCGCTGGGACATCGCGCCGAAGAAGAAGTCCCGCATCGATTGGCTCGCACCCTTGAGCGCGCGCGCCAGCGTGTCCTTGTCGACCTGGCGCATCAGCGTCTGCAACCCGGCCGGGTCGAGCTTGGCGAGGTCCTCGAAGGTGAACATCAGGGCGCGGATACGCTCGGCCGATTCCTGGTTCGAGGCGTCGAGTGCCGAGAGGAAGCGCATCTCGGTCTGCCGGTCGAACCCGTTGAAGATCTCGGCCATCATCTCGTGCGGATCGCGGCGACGCGTCTGGGTCAAGGTCGAGACGAATTCGGTCCGCAGCGTATTCTCGATATGGTCGAGCGCTTCCTTCTGCACCGATTCCAGCCGCAGCATGCGTCCGACCACCTCGATGGACAGGTCGTTCGGCAGATTGCGCAGCACGTTGGCGGCATGCTCCGGCCGGATCTTGGACAGGATCACGGCAATGGTCTGCGGATATTCGTTCTTCAGGAAATTCGCGAGCACGACGGCATCGATGTTGCCGAGCTTCTGCCACATGTTGCGGCCGGCCGGCCCGCGGATTTCCTCCATGATCAGCGCGACCTGATCGCTCGGCAGGATCTTCTCGAGCAGCGAGATCGTGCGGTCGAAGGAGCCGGTGACGGCGCCGGCGCTGGAGAGCTTCCCGACAAAATCAAGCATCAGTCGCTCGACCTCGTCCGCATCGACCGTGCCGAGCTCCGCCATGGCGCGCGTGATGATGCGGATCTCGTCGTCGTCGAACTCCCGCCAGATCGTCCGGCCATGGTCCTCGCCGAGGACGAGCAGGATCACGGCCGCACGCTGCGGGCCGCTCATCTCGGCGATGGTGGTCACGCCGAAGCCGCCACCCTCGATGCTGTCCTGGAGGGATGTGCTACGCGTTGCGATGGATCGTGGCTCAGCCATGGTTCAGCGGCCCGTCACGCCGGGGCTTTTTCGTGGAGCCAGCTACGCAGCACCGCGACCGAATCGGCCGGATTCTGCGCGACCAGCGCCCCGATCTTTTCCACCGACTGCGCCTTGAGCTGGCCCTTGATCTGGGCGATCGCCAGCATCCGCTCGGACGGGCCTTCGACGTCCTCCGCCACGATTTCCCCACTGGAGCCGACCGGGGCGAGCGCACGTCCGGGGCCGGCGGGATCGCCGGTCGCGATATCGGGTCCGGCCAGAACCGCATTGCGCATGAAGGACGGGATCGCCCGCACGGTGCTGTTGTCTGAAGCCAGGATCTGCTTCAGGAGCGGCCGCACCACGGTCATCAGCACGATCAGCGTCAGCAGCGAGATCACCCCGAGCTCGGCGAAGCGGACCAGGTCCTCCCGGGTGAAGGAAAGGAGTTGCTGCATCAGCGTCTGCTCGGCCACGTCGCTCGGTGGCGGCGGCGCCTCGGCGAAGCGCAGGTTGACGACCTCGACCTTGTCGCCGCGACCCTGGTCGAACCCGACGGCCGTGCGGACAAGCTCGCCGATGCGGTCGAGTTCCTCGGCGTTGCGCGGCTGGTAGGACAGCTCGCCGGCGGGGCTGCGGGTATAATTGCCGTCGACGAGGACGGCGACCGACAGCTTCTTGACCCGGCCGCCCTCGAGCACCTCGGTGCGGGTCGTCCGCGAGATCTCGTAATTCGCCACCTCCTCGTTCTTCGAGGAGTTCTCCCGCTGCGCCTGCTGCGTGCCCTGCGTCTGCTGGGCGCCCGGCAGCTCGTTGCCGACCGTGACCGCGCCGTTGCCGCCTTCGGCGGTGCTGGAATTCTCGGTGCGGTTCTGGCTGGAGCGGAGAACGCGGCTCTCCGGATCGAAGCTCTCGGACCGGCTCTCGACGCGATTGCTGTCGAGCGCAGCCGAAACCTGGATGCGCGCCCGGCCATAGCCGACGACGCTGGCGACGATATCCTCCACCTGCGACTTGATGCGCTTCTCGATCGCGGTCTGGCGCTCCTCGATGCCGAGCCCGATCAGGCCCTGGTCGCTCTGGGCGCCGTCGGCGAGCAGACGGCCGCGCTCGTCGACTATCGAGACGCGCTCGGGCTTCAGCCCGTCGACGGCCGAGGCGACGAGATGGCGCACCGCCCGGACCTGCGCCGCATCGAGATCCCCGGCGAGCTTGAGCGCGATTGAGGCCCGCGGCGGCTCGCGATCGCGCTCGAACAGCCGGCGCTCGGGAATGACGAGATGTACGCGCGCTGCCTGCACCCGGCTGATCGAGCGGATCGAGCGCGAGAGCTCGCCTTCGAGCGCGCGCAGATGGTTGATGTTCTGGACGAAGCTGGTCGAGGAGAAGGCGTCGCCCTTGTCGAAGATTTCGTAGCCGACGCCGCCGCCGGCCGGGATGCCCTTGCCGGCGAGGTCGAGGCGCAGGCGCGGCACATCGGCCTTCGGCACCAGCACCGTCTGCCCGTCGCCGCGCAGCTCGTACTTGACCCCGCGCGTGTCGAGATCCTTCAGGACCGCGCTGACATCCTGGCTGGACAGGTCCGTGAACAGCACGCTCATCGCCGGCTGCGACATCTTCAGCATCACGAAGCCGAAGAAGCCGACGAGCGCCAGCGTCACCGCCAGCATGGCGGCCAGCCGCGCCGCGCCGAATTTGGCAAACTGCTCGATCAGGCCGTTCACGCCGCCATCCGCCCCACAGAATCGCCGGGACGGCGCACCTGCTCCGACCCACTAGGCAAGTTTTTCCCAGTGCATGGTTAGCGGTCGGTTAATTTTTCGGGGCGGGCCATTAACTTTCCACACGGCGATGGCGCGCAAACGCGAAAAGCGCCGGCCCTTTCGGGGCCGACGCCTTTGAAAAGAAACGAAAATATCTGTTTCTTATTGGCGGTAGTGCTGGATCCGGGTCGTCCGAAGCCCGGCGAGGCCGTGCTGGTCGATCGACATCTGCCAGCTCAGGAACTCGTCGACGGTCAGCGTGTAGCGCTGGCACGCTTCCTCGAGGCTCAGGAGGCCGCCGCGTACAGCGGCCACCACCTCAGCCTTCCGCCGGATGACCCAGCGCCTTGTATTCATCGGCGGGAGATCCGCGATCGTCAGCGGACTTCCGTCCGGTCCGATCACGTATTTCACCCGCGGTCGCAATGGCTCGGTCATGGTACTCTCACACAACTCAACAGAGCTACTGAGGGCAGCATAGAAGGCCGGTTTTAAAAATTGGCTAAAACGATCGTGTCTTATGTCCACGACTGATTCGCCCTTACTCACTCGCTGCGCACCACGCTCTTCACCTTGTCGATCGGCACGCTGATCGAGCCGATCTTCAGCATCGGGATCGAGGAGGTGAAATCGACGCCGTCGACGATGCCGCTGATCTGCGTCTTCGCCGTGACGGCCTCGCCCGCGACGTTCTTGGCGTCGATCGTGATCGTGTACTCGCCATCCGGCGCCTTGGTGCCGGTCGAGGTCGTGCCGTCCCAGCTATAGGTCTGGTCTCCGGCGACCAGGGTCTTGGTGGCGGTCTGGACGACGTTGCCCTTCGAATCCTTGATCGTGACGGTTCCGGTTCCCGCCGAGGCCATGTTGACCTTCCACTCGGCCTTGCCCTCGATCAGCCGCGTCGTGGCGCCGTCCGCCGTGATCTTGGCGCCGATGAAGCCGACCGCGTTCGTCGCCGTTCCGGCAGCGCTGAGGCTGAGCAGCGAGCCCAGCGTCTCGTTGGTCTTGAGCTGCTGCTCGACACCGGCGAACTGCACGAGCTGGGCCGTGAACTGGTTGGTGTCGAGCGGATCCAGCGGCGACTGGTTCTTGAGCTGCGTCGTCAGCAGTAGCAGGAACTGGTCGAAATTGTTGGCGATCCCGGAGGTGCTACCGTTGACCGTGGTGTTGTTGGATGTGCTGGACGAGCTGCTTGCCCCGGAAACCGCCATGGCGCTTGTCCTCGCTTAGATGCTGAGATCGACGCCGCCGAGCCGCACGAGGCGGCGCTGCGGGACGGGATCGTTGGAAAGGGAGGCATCATCAGCCAGTTCCGCGCCATGCGGCAGGCGCGGACGCTGCGGCGCCTCGTCATGCTGGCGATTCTGGCGGAAAGCCGACTGATCGGAAGGGTCGCGCAGGCTGATGTCGACGCCGCCGTCGGACGGCTTCAGGCCCGCCTGCTCGAAGGCGCGTTCCAGCGTGCGGGCATCGCGCTGCAAGAGATGCAGGGTCTCGACGCGGTCGACGACCAGCCTGGCGCTGACCTCGCCCTTGTCGGAAATCGACAGGTTGACGTCGACGCGGCCGAGCTCGTCGGGATCGAGGCGGATGTCGAACTGCTTCGCGCCGGACATGGCGCGCAGCCCGATCTCGATCGGCACGACATGAATCGGCGTCGGCTGGCCGGTCGCGTTTGCCTGCGATTGTGCCGTCGCGGCTCCGTTGGGCATCACGTTCGGATCGAGCGGCTGGACGAGGCGGTCCTGCCCCGGCTTGCCGCCCGCCTGTTGCAGCATGCTCGACAGATCGAGCGGACCAAGGAGCTGCTGCAGGTTTTCGAGCGGCTTCGGATCGGCGGGCGCCGGCGCAGCGGCCGCGCTTGGCCCCTCCACCTTGGCGCCGGCGCCGGTGGCAAACTGCTCCTCGGAATTCTTGACTCCGGCGACATGCCCGGCATCGACGGTCGCCTTGCCCAACGCAATGGCTCCTTCGCCCTCTCCAGCCGTCGAGGCGGCATCCGCCGAGACCGGAGCGGGGGCGATGAAGCCGGGTGTCAGAGGCGCTGCCTGTTGGGGCTTTGCTCCGACGCCCACAGCAATGGCAGACGCTTTTTCAGCCTGCTTCGGTGCATCGCCGGCAGCAGATGTCGCGACCGGCAGCGCGAGGGCCGGCATAACAACGGGCGGCGGCACGACGGTGACTTTGATGTCCACCGCGCCCAGGTTCTGGCTTGCGCCATCGGCGGCAGCTTTATCGTCTTTGCGGTCGACCGCCTTTTCCTCGCCTTCGGGCACTGCCGGCTTTCCGTCGGCCTTCGGCGTTCCCTCACCAGCAGCACCGGCGGCAGCGGCGGCTTCGGCCTGCGCCGCCGCCATGGCGATGAGAAAATCGGCCCGCGTGGTCGGCACGGCCGTCTCCGGCTGCGATCCCGCCGGCTGTTGCGCGGATGGCTTGGCCACCGCGATATCCGGCTTGACGACGAACTCGCCCTTCCCGCTCGCCGTCACCGCGGGCTTTTCAGCCTGACCGGCGGCAGCAGCTTCCTCGATCACGGCGATCTTTTCTGCGGCTTTGGCGGTGTCGCCCTTCTCGGCGTCCGCAACCTCGCCTTCCTTCTGCTCCGGCAGGGCAAAGGCCTCTCCGCCCTCATCCGCACCGCCGCGACGGCGCGAGGCGGAAACTTCCGAAGCTCGCTGATTGGTGATGACAGGCTGGATCGACATGAACGGTTCCGCGGCGCGGGCAACAACTCGCCCGCCCGCCAATCCAGCAAGTTGCAAGCCAGAACCGAAGCGTTCAAAATCAATATCTTAGCGGGATGCGCCCCACATAGTCGCGGCAAGAAGCGCCCGCGCAGAAGCCGCCAACCGGCAGGATTTGCCGATCCCGCTGGCAGCATCCGGCCAAAGCCGGTATAGAGCCGGCAGATGCGCGCGCAACCGCGCCTTCGATTTCCCGAGCACGGACACCTCCGCCGACGATGACGACGACCCGCAACTCTCTCGACATCGCCAAGCCGCCCGCGGCGACGCGCGTCGTCGCGGCGATGTCGGGCGGCGTCGATTCCTCCGTGGTGGCGGCCCTGCTCAAGCGAGAGGGCTACGACGTCATCGGCGTGACGCTCCAGCTTTACGACCACGGTGCCGCCGTCCACCGCGCCGGCGCCTGCTGCGCCGGCCAGGACATCCACGACGCCCGCCGCGTCGCGGAGGCGATTGGCATTCCGCACTATGTGCTCGATTACGAAAGCCGCTTCCGCGATGCGGTGATCGAGCGCTTCGCCGAAAGCTACCTCGCAGGTGAGACACCGATCCCCTGCGTCGAATGCAACCGCACCGTGAAGTTCCGTGACCTGCTCGATCTGGCGAAGGAGCTTGGAGCCGACGCGCTGGCGACCGGCCATTATGTCGTCAGCCGCGATCTCGGCAACGATCATCGCGGTCTCTTCCGCGCCGCCGACGCCAGCCGCGACCAGAGCTATTTCCTCTATGCCACGACGCAGGAGCAGCTCGACCTGCTGCGCTTCCCGCTCGGCCATATCGACAAGGCGCAGACCCGCGCTCTCGCCGCCGAACTCGGCCTCGCCATCGCCGACAAGCCCGACAGCCAGGACATCTGCTTCGTGCCGAACGGGCGCTATGCCGATGTCATCGAGCGGCTGAAGCCCGGTGCGGCCCGGCCCGGCGACATCGTCCATCTCGACGGGCGCGTCCTCGGCCATCATGACGGCGTGCTCCACTACACCGTCGGCCAGCGCAAGGGCCTCGGCATCAGCGCGACGGAACCGCTTTACGTGCTCCGGCTGGATGCCGACGACGCCCGCGTCATCGTCGGCCCGCGCGAGGCGCTGAGCGTGCGCGAGATCCGCCTGCGCGACCTGAACTGGCTCGGCGAAACCGCCCTCGACGACCTGCCACTGGCAGGGCTCGACGTAGCCGTGCGCGTCCGCTCGACCCGCGCGCCGCGCGAGGCCCGCCTGTTCCGCGACGAAGAAGGCCTGCGCATCGAACTCGTCAGCGACGAGGAAGGCGTTTCGCCCGGCCAGGCCTGCGTGATCTATGCCGATGCCGGCCCCGGCTCCCGCGTCCTCGGCGGCGGCACGATCCTGCGCCGCCCGCTCGTGCTGCCGGCCGCCTCCGCGCAGGCCGCGCTCGCCCTGTCCTGACCGCCCTTCCGCTCGGACCCTCCACGCCATGCCGGTGCCTTACGATCTCGACGGCCAGAAGCGCGTCTACGCGACCTGGGCCAAATTCTACGACAAGATCTATCAGGGCATGCTGGCGCGCCCGCAGCGGGAAGCCGTGGCCGCGGCCTGCGCCTGCGGCCCGGATATCCTCGAAATCGGCGTCGGCACGGGCCTCACCCTGCCCTACTTCACACCGAATTCGCGCGTCCTCGGTGCCGACCTCTCGCTCGACATGCTCAAGGTGGCGCATCGCAAGGTCACGAGTCAGAAGCTCGATCATGTGCGCGGTTTGATGGTGATGGACGCCTGCCGGCTCGGCTTCGACGCCGAGCAGTTCGACGCCGTCACCGCACAGTTCGTGATCACCCTCGTGCCCGATCCCGAGCAGGCCCTCGCCGAGATGGACCGCGTGCTGAAGCCGGGCGGCGAGATCATCGTGTCGAGCCGCCTCGTCGACGATGGCGGCCTCCTCGCTCCGTTCTGGAGCGCGCTTGCGCCCGTGTCCAAGGCCATCGGCTGGAGTTCGGATTTCAAGGTCAGCCGCCTGACCGATTGGGCGAAGGCGACGGGGCGCTATGAAACGGTCCATGTCGGGCGCGGCTATTTCAAGGTCGTCCGGCTGCGCAAGCTCGCTTCTGCCGATAAGTCGCGATCCGAGGCTTGACGCGACCGCACCGCGACGCCTATATCGCGCCTCGACGACGGGGCCGGCGCAGCCGGCCACGATGTCTGTGGCGGGGTAGCTCAGCTGGTTAGAGCAGCGGAATCATAATCCGCGTGTCGGGGGTTCAAGTCCCTCTCCCGCTACCATTCAATTTCCAAACAATATCAACGAGATAAGCCTCCCGCCCTGCGAGAACAGACCGTGTTTTGGTGCTACATCGGCGCGCAACAGGGTTCGATTGATTTCAACGGCTTACGACATGGCCCCGGCAGGTCCATGCAACATCGCCGCAACACAGTCCGCTGGATTTTTCCCGGAATGTTGATCACCTTCGCGCGCTTCGTTGGACTGCATGAACGTCGTCTCAATTGATGGGGATTCGTAAGAATCGCGGCTAATTGCGCTGCCTTGGTAGCGGCTGCATCAAGGTCCGACCGCTTTTTAATCGGTAATCTGCAATCAATCAGATCATTTGGCTCGCCAGATTATGCAATATCGCCATTGGAAATAACACCCGGGAATGGGCGCCGCCGGTTTAGGGAGGGAATGCCCAGCTGAGCGCCCAGCTCGGCCTAAGCTACGCGCGCGTTGATGGCTCGTGATGCTCAGAACGTCAGCTTCCGGACCGGGATCGAAGGGGCAAAATCGACCCAATCGAGACATCCGCGGCGCAATGTCCGAAGATTGAGGTGTGGCCCATAGCCGAAATCAGGACGGTCCGCTGTCGGGCAGTGTCGATCACGATCGGCCCTGGCCGGAGGCAGCACGCAACTTATGCAAGCACGCCGTGCAGCTGGCTGACCAATTATCCCTGATGCTCAATCCATGACGCGATGTCGCCGGGACGGGTCAGCCAGATCTCGTCGCTCCTGGAAGCGATATGCTCCAACGCGCGGGTCAAGGCGCGCAGGCGGAACGGCTGGCCGGAGATGAATGAGTGGACCACGACGCTCATGACCAACGGCTGTTCTCGCGAGGCTTCCATCATCTCGTCGAACTCGTCGATGATCATCTCGGCGAATTCGCGGGCGCTGGCCTGACGCCCGATGATGGTAGAGCTATCGTTGAGCTCCAGCGCATAGGGCATGGCCATCAGCCTGCCGCTCTCCGTATTGAGCCAGACGGGTTGATCGTCCATGCGGAAATCGGCGACATAGCTGAAGCCCTGATCCGCGAGCAGATCGAGCGTCACCGGGCTGTGCGCCAGCCAGGGGCTCGACCAGCCCGTGGGCGGCTGGCCTTCCTCGCTCGCGATGCGCTCATGGACCGCGCGGATGTAAGCCACCTCCTCCTGCGGGTTCATCGTCGCGAGGCTGTCCGAGTTGCTGATGCCATGCGCGACGAACTCCGCCCCGGCCTCGCGGGCTGCCGCGATAACCGCTGGCGCGTGATCATAGATGGCGGTGTTCAGCAGCACGGCCGGCCTGACGCCGAAGCTCTTGAGGCGATCGAACAGGCGAAACGCGCCGACGCGGTTACCATAATCGCGCCAGGAGGTGTTGACGAGATCGGGCTTGGAGGCGCCGGGCAGCAGATCCTCGGTCAGCCCCTCGCCGAAGGCGTATTCCTCGACGCCGACAGCGACATAAACCGCAAGACCGGCGCCATTGGGCCAGCGATAGGTTGGCCGCTCCTTGATCGCCGAATAACCGTAGCGTCCGTGTGTGGCGAGCATCTCAGATGTCCTGGTGGCGGGGCGCGGCATCGCCGAGCCAGCGGTTCATGCCGACGTCACGGGCGCAGGCCGTGGCATACATGGCGCGGTAATGCGGCAGCCAACGCTCGGCTGCCTGCGCAGCCAGTTCGAGCGTTGGCTTGCGGCGGGAGAACAGCTCGCGCGCCTCGGCGCGCAAGGCTGCCTCGTCCATGGTCGCGATCCCGCCTTCCTCGTAGACGATCGAGCCCGCGACCATCGTCAGGCGAACCGAGCTGCCATTTTCGCAATAGACGAGTTGTCGGCGCAGATCGTTCAGCGGCGTGAAGGCATGCGTGTCGAGATCGAGCATGACGAGGTCGGCCAGCCGGCCGGGCGCCAGGACGCCGAGTTCGTCCTGCAACCCCATGGCGCGGGCGCCACCCTTGAACAGGCAGTCGAGGAATTCGCCGGCATTCGGCCAGCTTTCGTAGTCGGGACCGGAGATATTGTGGATCAGCCCTGCCATCTTGGCGACGGCCCACATGTTGACGGCGTCGTCGGCGATGGCTTCGTCCGTGCCGAGGCAAATCGGGATGCCGCGATCACGAATGCGCCGGAACGGCATCACGCCGCTGCCCAGCCTGAGATTGCTGATCGGGTTGTGTGCGATCACCGCCCCGGCTCCGGCAATCAGGTCGAGATCGGCATCGTCGACCCAAATGGCGTGGATGATGTTGAGCCGCTCCGAGAGAATGCCGAGATCGGCGGCATGGCCGACCAGCGAGCGCCCGCGCAGACGAGGCTGCTCCTGGCTCAGCACGCGCTGAAGCTTTGTCTCCAGCATATGCGCATAGAACGGCAGCCCATGGCCGCGGCTCAGCTCGGCGAGCGCTTCCGCATAATCAGGCGAGACTCGTTGCGGCGCCGAGCACGAGACGGCCGCGCGGAGGCGCCCGCCCCGCGCCCCATGCCAGCGCGAGATCAGATGGCCGTACATCGCCAGCAAATCCGCCGTTCCGAAGGCGCGCGGCTTTTCCAGTTCGGCCCGCAGGTCGCTTGGCAGCAGCTCGGCGAGGAAAGGCAGCTTGTCCAGTTCGGGCAGATTGGGCTCGTCAAGGGCGACGGTGGCGCGAATGCCGCTGTCGGCATAGGCCCGCATCACGGCGTCGATGATCTCCGTCGTCGGTTCCGGCACGAAGAAAGCGTCGTCCTGCACGGCTGTGACACCGGCCTTCAGCATCTCGGCGCAGGCGAGCTGGGTCCGGACATAGGCCTCGCGCGGGGTCGGCCGCAGCGCTTCCAGCGCCGGGCTCTCATAAAGCATGAAGATCTCGAGCGGCAGGCTGTCGAGCCGGCCCTTCATATGGTTCACAGGCGAGTGAAAATGCGCGTTGATCAGCCCCGGCAGAAGCAGCTTGCCGTAGCCGTCGATGATGCGCGCATCGCGCGGCGCCAGCCGCATTGCATCCGGGCCGATGGCACTGATGCGATCGCCCTCGACCAGCAGATCACTGGCCGGCGTCATGCCGATTTCGCAGGCGAGGTCGAGGATGTGAACGTTGCGGAACAGCGTGCTCATCGCGATCGGCTCAGGATCTCGAAGAGCCGCCCCCAGCGGCGGCCCCGGCCATCGAGCGCTCCGGTCAGGTGGAGCGCATGCCAGACCGCCAGCGTCGTCGAATCGAGGATCGGGATGCCGAATTCCCGCTCCAGCCCATCGACGACATAGGCAGCCGGCATGTTGGTGCACCAGCTCAGGATCGCGTCGGGCCGCGCCGCCGCGACCTCCCGCATCATCGCCGCGATGGCCTCGTCGGACATGGCCGCGAAGTCGAGATTATCGGCGATTCCCGCATGGGCCTCCGCGGCGACGTCGAGGCCCTCGGCGCGGAAGCGGCCGATCAGCCTCTCCTGGTAGGCGGCACCATAGGGCGAGACCAACGCGATCCGCCTCGCCCCGAAATGCGCCAGGGCGGCTTGCAGGGCGATCGTCGATGTCGTCGCCGGGATCGCGGTCTCGCTGGTGATCCGGCGGCACAATTCGTCATCGATGGGGAAGCCGAGATTGGCGCCCTTGCTGCCGTTCCAGACAATGATGTCGGGCCTGGCATGGGCGAGCAGCCGGGCCGCGCCGAGCATGCCGTCCCAGTCATAATCGTAGGGGAAGAGATCCTTGGCGCCGAAGACCGGCGTGCGCGAGAAATGCCCCGAGACCTCCGGAAAATCGGCCAGGATCGCGTTCGTTACCCGCTCGACCACGAGATTGGCCGAGGGCGTGATCATCGCGATCGCCGTACGGTGATCGGGGCGTAGCGAGGGGAGAGTGATCGCCATCACGCGGCATCGTCCAGCAGCAGGCGGTTGCGGTCCGCAGCCCAGCTTGCCAGCACCTCGCTGCCGGCCGCGATCGGCGCGGCTGCATCATCGGCGACATCGTTCTGGCGCACCGCGATCAATGGCTCGCCATTGGCGCGGCGCAGATAGAAATGCGTATTGACGCCGTGATAGACGACCTGCTCGACGGTCATCCGGCTCTGGTTGGGCGCGATATCCTCGCTTTTCGCTAGCGCGATCCGCACCGATTCCGGCCGCACCGCGATCAGGGCCTGCCCCGATGCCGGCGGCGTGCCGTCGAGCGCAAGCGTCGTTCCGTCCTGCGCCGTGACGAGATAGCTGCCGGCCTCACGCCGCGTCACGGCGCCGGTGAAGAAATTCGAGGTGCCGATGAAGCTCGCGACGAAGCGCGTCGCCGGCCTCTCATAGATCTCCTTGGGCGCGCCGATCTGCTCGATGCGACCATTGTTCATCACCGCGATCCGGTCCGACAGCGTCAGCGCCTCGTCCTGGTCATGCGTCACCATCAGCGTCGTGATGCCGAGCCTTTGCTGGAGCTGGCGCATCTCGATCTGCATGCTCTCGCGCAGCTTCTTGTCGAGCGCCCCGAAGGGCTCGTCGAGCAGCAGCACGGAAGGCTCGACGATCAGTGCCCGCGCCAGTCCGACACGCTGCTGCTGCCCGCCCGAGAGCTGATGCGGCAGGCGCTCGGCGAAGGCCGAGAGCTGGACCAGCGCCAGCGTCTCGGCGACACGCCGGGCGATGTCTGCGGCCGGCACCTTGCGCATTTCCAAGCCGAAGGCGAGGTTTTTCGCCACGGTCAGATGCGGAAACAATGCGTAGTTCTGGAACAGCATGCCGATATTGCGGCGATGCACGGGGGTGCCCGTCACGGAGCGCCCGCCGATCCGGATATCTCCCGCCGACGGGTCGATCAGCCCCGCGATCATCCGCATGATCGTGGTCTTGCCGCAGCCGGAGGGGCCGAGCAGGGACAGGACATGCCCCGGCTCGATGTCGAAGGTCACGCCGCGGACGGCGAGCATGGAGCCGTAGCTCTTCTGGACATCCTCGACGGCGATGTCCGTCGCCTTTGCGCGTGGCTGAGCCATGATCGTCAGGCCGTGAAGATCTGGCTGATCTTCTCGATCCAGTCGGAGCGGACCGAGTTGACATAGGCCCAGTCCGGGCTGAACAGGCCGAGTTCATCCATCTTGGTGTCGGGATAGGCCAGCAGGCCGGCGATCTCGGGCTTGAACGACAGGCCGCCGATGGCGGGAGCGGCCAGCGCCGCCTCGGCCAGACCCTGCTGCACCGCAGGCTCGAGCATGCGGTTCATGAAGGCGGCGCCGAGATCGGCGGCGGGCGCATTCTTGACCAGCACCTGGCAATTCACGCCGGCAAAGGCGCCCTCCTTCGGGAAGCACATCTCGATCGGCGCGCCCTTCAACTTGTACGGATAGACATACTTGGAATATTCGGGGCCGCCGATCGAACCCTGGCCCTGGGCGACCAGCAGCGCCGCATCGTCGGTGCTGTAGAGGTTGAGCACATTGGGCTTCAGCTCAGCGAGCTTCGGCCAGGCGGCATCGGCGAGATACTGCGCCTCCTTGTACGGCTTGCCGGTGGCAATCGCGGCCGCCGCGATGATCATGAAAACGCTCGGCGTCGTCTTGGTGCCGACCATCGAGAACTTCCGGGCAAAGCGCGGATTCCACAGATCGGCGTAGCTCTCGAGCGGCTTGGTCGCCTGCGGGTTGTAGAACAGGCCGGCCGAGGACACGGCAAGCGCGACGCCATAGCCGTCATTGTAGATGAAGCGCGGATAGACCTTGCCGAGATTCGGCATTTTGTCCTTGGGCAGAGCCGCGATCAGGTCTTCGCGCTTGGCGATCTCGACGCCGAGATCGTCGATGAACATTACCGTGAATTTCGGCGCGGCCTTGGCGCCCCGCAGCAAACCGATCTGCCCCAGCGTCGAGCCCTGCTGGGCGTCAACCTTGCAGTCGAATTCCTTCTCGAAGGCCGGCAGCACATTGCGGCGGATGAACTCACCCTGCGTGCCGCCCCAGATGCCGATCTGCATTGACTGGCCGGCAGCCCAGGCATTGCGGACGAAGAAGCTCGGGGCGGCGAGGCCGGCGGCCGCGGCGGCGCCCGTCTTGAGGATGCTGCGGCGGCTGATCGTGGTCTTGGTCATGGCACGGCTCCTGAAATCAGCGGCATCTGCCGCGGCGATTGGGAAAGGCGAAGGGGTCTAGAGGGAGCGTCGTCAGAAGCTCATGGCGCGGCGCAGTCCGGCGATCTTTTCGAGCAGCAGCACCATGAACAGCGAAAAGAAGATCATCAGCGAGGCGATGGCCGCGATGCCGGGGTCGAACATCCGGCTGATCAGCGAGATCATCATCATCGGCAGGGGCACATGGCTGGCATCGAACAGCCACATCGAGACGGCGTAGTTGTCGAAGGAGGTGACGAAGGCGAAGAGCGCGCCGGCCATCAGGCCGGGCATGATCTGCGGCCGTGTCACCCGCCAGAATGCGGTGACGCGGTCGGCCCCGAGAGTCCGGGCCGCCTCCTCGAGGCCCGGGTCGACCGTGACCAAGCTCGCCGAGACGGTGCGCACCACATAGGGGGTCGTCACCAGCACATGCCCGATGACGAGGTTGAGATAGGCGTGCTGCGAGCCGATCGACGAGAACAGGCGCAGCAGAGCGATGCCTGTCACCAGCGTCGGGAAAATCAGCGGCGACAGAACCAGACCCTGGACGATCGCCTTGCCGGGAAAGGACAGCCGCACCAGCCCGAGGGCGGTGGGCGTGCCAAGCAGCATCGCCCCGATCGCGGCCGAGGCGCTGAGCCCCACGCTGAAACGGAAGGACGAGGTGAAATCGGGTTCGTCCAGCACCTTGGCGTACCAACTGAGCGTGAAGCCCTTCGGCGGGAAGGTGACGAAGGGCGTGTCGGACACCGACAGCGCGATCGGCAGGATCAGCGGCAGCATCAGGAAGATCATGATCACCGCGGTCAGGGCATAGATCAGCGGCGCGGCGCGCCCGAGGCCGCTCTCCGACATTACGCGGCCTCCATCGCACGGGTGCGGGTACTGCGCTCGATCAGAGCCATGTAGCCGAGGTTGATCGCCATCACGATCACGACCATCACGGTCGCGATCGCCGCACCGAAGGGCCAGTCGAACACGGTCAGGATTTGCTCTTCGACCAAGGTGCCGAGCATCTTGGTGAAGCTGCCGCCGAGCAGGGATGGCAGGATGAAGGAACTCGCGGTCAGGGAGAACACGAGCGTGCAGCCGGCACCGAGCCCCGGCAGGCTGAGGGGCAGCGTCACCCGGCGAAACACGGCAAGGCTGTTGCCGCCCAGCGTGCGCGCCGCATCCTCGACAGCCGGATCGATGCGCCCGATCGCAGCGGTTAGCGGCAGCACCATCATCGGCAGGAAGACCTGCACCGAGCCGATGACCACGGCCCAGTCCGTGTAGAGCAGTTCGACCGGCCCCAAGCCGAGGAAGGACAAGGCCCAGTTCAGGACGCCATTGGGGCCGTTGGCCAGGATGATCCGCCAGCCATAAGCGCGCACCACCACATTGACGAGCAGCGGCGCGATCACCAGCACCGTGATCAGGCGGCCGAGCCAGACCGGACCGCGCGCGATCACCAGCGCCAGCGGATAGGCCAGCAGCATCGCGCCGATGGTGGTGAAGAGGCTGATCCGCAGCGTCGTCAGCATCACCCCGCGATAGAGATCGACCGTGGCGAGGCGGATGTAGTTCGCTAGCGTCGGCAGGGCCGTCACACTGCCGTCGGGCAACTGCTTCAGGAAGCTGTAGCGCACCATCAGCCCAACCGGGATGACGAAGACGAGCAGGAAGAACAGCACGACCGGGCCCAGCAGCATTAGCGCCGGCACCAGCGTTTTGCCCCGCTTGCCCGCAGCTCCGGCGCGCGCTTGCATCAGCGCTGGCGCTATCGGTTCTGACGGCGTGCTGAGTGTCACCGGCCACCTCGATCGCAAATGTCGACGGACGCGCCGTCAACTCATGTCGATAATTAAATTCAGGATTATCGACAAAACAATCCAGGATACGCACCAAAAAGCTGCATCATGAGACGTAATAATAGGCAGATCGCACGACAGTCGTGCTTTGCAGTGTTAGGCAAGTGTGATTCATATGCAGTGCCCAATCGCTGAAACGCTCTGGACACCGATGGTCGAACGTGAGGACGACAGGGACGAGGCCGGGGACGACCTCGTCTACGACAAGATCCATGCCGCAATCGGTGCGCAGGAGCTGCCACCGGGCACGCGCCTGCGCGAGGACGAGATGCGCCAGATTTTTGGTGTCAGCCGGGCGCGCATTCGCAAGGTGTTCTCGCGACTTGCCCATGCCGGCCTCGTCACGATCGAACCGAACAAGGGCGCCTCGGTATTCCAGCCGACACCGCGGGAGGCTCGCGAGATCTTTGCGGCACGGCGCGGTATCGAGGCCACTATCGTGCGGCTGCTCGCCGGCAAGCTATCGACCCCAGATGTTGCCGCCCTCAAGCGCCATATCGCCCGGGAGGTCGAGGCCGAGGCCGGCCGGAAATGGAACGAGATGGTCCGGCTATCGGGCGAGTTCCATCTGCTCATGGCCGAGATTGCCGGGAATACGATCCTGTTGCGATTCCTCCGCGAGCTGATAACCCGCGAAGCCTTGGTCATCCTCGTCTATGAGCGGCCGGGTCAGCCCAGTTGCTCGCACCACGAGCACAGTCTTATCCTACAGGCACTATCTGCTGCGGATCCTGAGAAGGCCGTCGCGCTGATGGATGAGCATCTCGGCAATGTCGAAGAGCGCCTCGATCTCGACCGCGATACGCGAAAAGTGGTCGATCTCGGCAAGTTGTTCGCGACTGCGAAGCCGAAGTCTCGGCCCTGATATCCTGGGCATGAGCAGTCACGCCACCATGAGTCTGGCTTCGCAGCAAATTGCCTGAAGCCATCCATAGCGGCGGGTTTCGGATATTAGCAGGGCCAACCGCGATTCTCGAACGTGAATTCCAGTCAGGCGCCGTCCGCTTAAAGATTGGGCGACGCCCCCTTCGCGTCGATCGACGGGAGGCTAGATTAAGATTTCTGCCGCTTTATTTGGCAATCTAGTGAATTCTGCGATTACTATAACGGCTTGAATTGTCGATAATCTGGCCGATCATTGCCGACATGACATTCGGCATCCGGCTGCTCGCCATCAACCCCAACACCTCCGTCACGGTGACGGCGCGCTTCCTCACGGAGGCGCGCCGCAGCTTGCCGAATACCGCGACGCTCGACGGAGCGACGGGCCGGTTCGGCGCCGGCATCGTTTCGAGCCTGGCCGAAAATGTGATCGCGGCGCATGCAGCGCTGGAGCTGCTTGCCCGGCACGGGGGCGGCTATGACGCGGTGATCCTCGCGATCTCCTTCGATACGGCGCTCGAGGCCGCGCGCGACCTCATGCCCGTGCCGGTGATCGGCATGACCGAGGCGGCGATCATCGCAGCCCGCGCGCATGGGGAGGTGGGTGTCATCACCTTCGGCAGCGTCAGTATGCCGCTCTACGCCGAGCGGCTGGCGCTCTACGGCGTCCCAGCCGACAGGATGGAGACCGTCGAGGTCGAGGATACCAGCGGCTATTTGTCCGGGAACCTCGATGATGCCGTTGTGGCCGCGGCTCTGCATCTTGCCGAACGCGGCATGCAAGCCGTGGTGGTTTGTGGCGCAGCCGTCGTCGGCATCGCTCGCCGTCTGCAACCTCGCCTTCCGATGCCGATCCTCGACGGAGCGGCGCCAGCCGTGGCGGCCGCGCTCAGACTGACGAAAACGGCCATCGCGCCCCGTTCCATTCGACCGCTCGGCGCCGCTCAAGATATTGATGCCGATCTGGCCGCGCTTATCGCGGGTGGCAAGCCGGCCTCGCGCCCCCTGCCGCAATTGGTTTCCGACAGAGCATGAGCGCGATGGCTATCCGTGATGCCGGACTGCTCGATACCTGCCGAGCCGGCAGCATCGCGGCTACGGCGCGCGCATTGCCTTCCACCTCAACCACCTGAACGAAACTGAAGGAGTTTGCCATGCACGCCGTACTGAAATGCCTCCTTGCCGCTGGCCTGCTCGCCGCCAGCCAGCCGGCCAGCGCACAGACGACGCGCTGGCTGACCCAGAGCCAGCAGCACCAGGCGCAGTACCCTGCCGAGGCGGCCGCGATCGCGGCCGTGGGGGCGGCCGGGATCACCGTCCAGCGCAACGAGTTCCAAGTCCTTGGTCTCAACCTCGCCGACGCGCTGCGCCTCGCCAGCCAGGGCGGCTTCCAGGTCGTCTCGACACAGATCGGCAGCGTCGCCAAGGACGACCCGTTCCTGGAAGGCATCGACCTGATCGGCGTCTCGACCGACATGACGGACCTGCGCAAAGCTGTCGACGCATATCGCGCTCCCATCAACGCCCGCCTCGAGCAGCGCTTCGGCGTCAAGGCAGTCGCCATTTGGCCGTTCGGCCCGCAGGTCTTCTTCTGCAACAAGCCGATCACGACGCTCGCCGACCTGAAGGGCCTCAAAGTCCGTTCGTTCACCGCCTCAATGTCGGCACTCCTGACCGATCTCGGCGCCACGCCGGTGACACTCTCCTTCCCGGAAGTCTATCCAGCGCTTGAGCGCGGCGTCGCGCAATGCGGCGTTACCTCGCCGACCTCGGCGAACACCGGCAAATGGCCGGAGGTGACGAACCACCTGATGCCGCTCTCCGTCTCCGGCTCGATCCAGGCCCATCTCGTCAACGTCGCCTGGTGGAACGCGATGCCGGCCGACAAGAAGGCGCAGCTCGAAGCGGCCTTCAAGAAGCTCGAGAATGACCTGTGGGATCTCGCAACCAGCACGAATGATACCGCCTTTGCCTGCTCGACCGGCGGCGCCTGCCCCGCCGGCGGCCTCTACACCGCGTACAAGATGACGCCGGTCAGGGTTTCAGAAGCCGACAGGACGCGTGTGAAGACGATCTCGCAGGAGAAGATCCTGGGCGAATGGGGCGGGCGCTGCAACGCGAGCTATCCCGACTGCGTCAAGGTTTGGAACGACTCGATCGGCAAGAGTCTCGGCGTCGCCATTCCGCGCTGACCAGTTCCGCCGGGCGCCCGTCATGGGCACCCGGCCTATGTTTCCGGGAGATCGAATCATGCCCCCCGACAATCCGATCCAGCGTTTCGCTGGCCCGACTGTCCGCGTGATGCAGATCGTCATGGGGTGGGCCCTGATCGGAATCTGCCTGGCCACGGTCTACGAGATCGCAGCGCGCCAGCTCGGCTCCTCGATCCAGGGCATCAACGAGGTCGGCGCCTATCTTCTCGCCGTCGTCAGCAGTTGGGGCTTCTCGGCGGCGCTTCTCAGTCGGGCCCATTCCCGCGTCGACTTCCTCTTCCCGCGCTTCCCCTCGTGGCTCCAGTCGGTCCTGAATGTCGTCGCCGCCATCACGCTCGCGGCGCTTGCCATCTTCTCTGCCTGGCAGGGCTGGGGCGTGCTCGCCGATACGCTACGCTGGCAGGCGCATGCCAGCACTCCGCTGCAGACCCCGCTCTGGATTCCGCAGTCGCTCTGGCTTTTCGGCCTTGTCGTTTTTGCCGGCGTTTCGGCCGCTAGCGCCGTGCATGCTGCCTTGCTGCTCGGGCGCGACCGCCGCCGGCTCGACGTGCTCTACGGACCACCCTCGATCCAAGAGCAGATCGAGATAGAGACGCAGGGCAGCCTGGCCCCCGCGATGGAGAGCACGCGATGATCGGCATCTGGACTGTCGCCGCCGGGTTCCTCGGCATGGTCGGCCTGCTCTTTCTCGGGCTGCATGTCGCGACCGCGCTCTTCCTGACCGCTCTCCTTGCGATCCTCGTCTATGTCGATGGCGTGCCTTTGGCGATCTATGGCAGCCAACTCTGGAGCGCGATGGAGGACTACATCCTGCTCTCGATCCCACTCTACATTCTGCTCGGCGAGATTCTCGTCCGTTCCGGCATGACGGACAAGATGTATGGCGCGATCGCCCCTTGGCTGAACCGGCTACCGGGCGGATTGCTGCATACTAA